>DASVGP010000240.1:0-44811 GCA_036379475.1 Bryobacteraceae bacterium
CCTGGACACCATGCCGGGACAGATCCTCGCGCATGGGGGCAATCAGTGGTTCTGGGTAAGGCATGAATGACTCTCCGCTTTCAGTTTACGTCCCCCTCGGAATCTTCACCTTGGGCGTAGCCAGGTAGCCGACGATCTCATTCTTATTTATTTGGTTGACGACGATCTCGTCAGGCTGATGGTATTCCTTGGTGTAGAACTGGATCGGTTCGTTGATGGTCCGGTTCTTCTTTTGTACCCGCTTGTCGTCGGCGGTGATGCGGATGGTGAAGCGGTTGTGCTTCACGTCGGCCTTGCGCAACTGGATGAGCACGTCGGCTACGCGAGTGGGTTCCTTCGACTTGCGGATGGTGAACTGATAGTAGTTGCGCTCGCCAAGCTTTTTAAGAGCGCTAAGTTCTTGCCCGTTGGTGGCAATCAGGCTGGTAGCGTTGTTCAGATCGCCGCGCACGCGCTTGAGGCTCGCGATCGTCTGTTCCAACTGCCCTTTGACATGGCCGACGTCGGTGGAGACGCTTTGGAAATGCGTGTCGCTGGACTGCTTGACCGCGGCGATGGCCTGCTGCTCCTGCTGCTGCTGGTCCGCCACCTGAGACTGCAGCGCGGCGACCCGCTTTTGCGCCTCAACCCGCGCCTGCCCGACCGCGTGGCGGGCGGCCCGCCGCTCCTCGTTCAATTGTCCTTGAAGCTTGTCCACGCTCTGGCGCGCGCGCTGCACCGCTTCCGACGAATCGATGCGCATCTTGTCCATGGCGCCGTTCAGGTCCGTGGTCAGCTTCGCCATCTCGTTGTGGTTGTCCGTACGCAGATTGTCGATCTGGAAGTACAGATAAACATTGCTGGCGATGAGCAGCGCCAGAATGACGACCAGCAGCGGTGTCTTCCAATTCGGGCCCGAAGGCGGTGGGATGATATAGGTCGGCTGTTGTGGGTTGCTACTCATTGTGTGATCCTTGTATAGGAGCTAGTTTCCCTTAAGTTGCGATGGTAGCAGGAATCGATCAGCGCGGTGTTCGCTAAACGACTCATTAAGCCGGAACTGCTGGATCATGCCGAGCCCGCCGAAGCGCTGCCGAACCTCTCCGATCTGGTTCGGATCAACCGGGATTTTGGCGGACATGGGGTGCTGCGCAAGATGCTGGCGCGGGTGGCATCTCGCGAAAAGCCGTTTACGCTGCTCGATGTAGGCGCGGCTTCGGGAGACTCGGGGCGGCTCATAGAAGAGCTTTATCCGGCGGCTCGCGTCACCAGCCTGGACCGGAATGAAACCAATCTGGGCGCTGCAGGCTGGCCAAAGGTCCTCGGCGATGCTTTCCAGCTTCCGTTTCGCGACAACAGTTTCGATTTTGTCCACTCGTCGCTGTTCCTTCACCATTTCCCGGACGAGGAAGTGATTGAGCTGCTCGCCGGCTTTTATCGCTTGGCGCGGCAAGCATTATTGGTGAGCGATTTGGAACGCCGCCTGCTCCCCTATTGTTTTCTCCCGGCGACGAAATATCTTTTCGGCTGGCAACGGATCACACTGCATGACGGGCCGATTTCGGTGCGTGCGGCATTTCGCGCCGGGGAACTCGCGGATCTGTCACGCCGCGCCGGCATTGAGACGATGCAAGTGGAAGTACACCGGCCGGCATTTCGCATTTCGCTCGTCGCCAACAAGCACGGCTCATCTGCGTGAACACCCGGCGCGAGTTTCTGAGATCCGCGGCAAGCATGGCCGGTGCCGCGGCGCTGCCCCCGATGGTACGCAAGGCGTTCGCGATTGCTCCTGATACTCGCACACGCAGCATTCAGGACGTGGAGCATGTAGTGATCCTGATGCAGGAGAACCGCTCCTTCGACCACTACTTCGGCATGTTGCGCGGGGCCCGTGGCTTTGGCGACCCCCGCCCTGTTCGCCTGCCGGACGGGAAGCCGGTCTGGTATCAACCGCCCGCCCGCGTCAAGACCGGAAGATTTCAGGATCGTGGGCTGGCGGCCGACGCGCCTTACGTGCTCCCGTTTTATATCAATCCGCGCACCACCACCGAATATCAAGCAGATACCGACCATGGCTGGAGCAGCGGCCACGGCGCGTGGAACCACGGCCATTGGAATCGCTGGGTGACCCAAAAGCAGGACGTCCTGACTATGGGCTACCTTGAACGCCAGGACCTGCGCTTTCATTACGCTCTGGCGGACGCCTTCACGTTGTGCGATTCTTACTTCTGCTCCATTCACGCTGAGACCTGCCCGAACCGCATTTATCTATGGACGGGAACCATCGACCCGCGCAATGCCTATGGCCGCAAGCGCAACGGGCCGGGCCTGTGGGAGCGCCATCACGTGAACGGCTATACCTGGAAAACCTATCCGGAGCGGCTGGAAAAGCACGGAATCAGTTGGAAGCTCTACCAGGGCGGTACGGGAATCCCCGGAACTCCCACGGACAACTACACGGATAACTCGCTTGAATTCTTTGCCGCCTATCAGGTGGAGGAAGGCGCGGATCCGAACGGCCCGCTGGTGCGCAAGGGAGTCACGAACCACACGCTCCGCGAACTGCGCGAAGATGCGGTTCCCGGGCGCCTGGCGCAGGTTTCCTGGATAGTCGCTCCTTATAAGTACTGCGAGCATCCTTCCGCTTCACCGACCGATGGCGCGTTCTACATCAATACAGTGCTCGAAGCGCTGACTGCCGACCCGAAGGTCTGGAGCAGAACCGTGTTTTTGATCGATTACGACGAGAACGACGGGCTCTTCGATCACATCGTTCCGCCGATGCCGCCGCTTGCAAGCCGGCAGAACGCGCAGGGCATGGTATCGCAAGACCTGGAAGAGAGCCTGCGCGATGAGATTCTCGACCTGAGCCGCTACCCCCAGGAAATGCACCCGCTGGTTCCGGGCACGGATCCTGGCGGGAGGCAGCCGATCGGTTTCGGCCCCCGCGTGCCGATGATCGTCGCGTCGCCGTGGAGCAGAGGCGGCTGGGTTTGCTCTCAGGTTTTCGATCACACGTCGGTCCTGCGCTTTCTTGAAGCGCGCTTTGGGGTTCCGGCTCCGAATATCAGCGCCTGGCGCCGCGCCATCTCCGGCGACCTGACCTCCGCTTTCGATTTCTCCGGCAGATCGCAGCCGGCGGTTGTGCGTATCGAAACGCCGGCTCCGATTCATTCGCTCCATCATCCCTACTCGGTGCCAGCCGTGCAATCGATGCCTGTGCCGGAACCTGGGACGCGGCCGGCTCGCCCGATTCCTTACGCGCTGCGGCTGCAGGGCCGCGCGGATGGCAGCCGGTTCTGGATCGATTTCATAAACGATGGCAAAGCCGGTACGGCGCTCTACGTTTACAACGATCAGGAACCAGAAAAGGCCCCGCGGCGGTATGCGATCTCGGCGGGCGACAAGCTTTCCGATTTCTGGATTCTGACGGGGAAAAATCCGCGCTATGCACTCTCCTGTTACGGGCCCAACGGCTACTTGTGGCAGTTTCACGGCAGCATTGCGGAGAGTCCATCTCCCGAGGTGGCGCTCCGCTACGAGCCCACGACAGACAGCGTGATTCTGACGTTTACGAATCCCGGTACGCGGAAGGGTGAACTGAGCGTTACGAACTCGTACGAGACTGAGCCGCACGGCCTTGCGCTTGGCCCGGGCGCGCACCACGAAATGATTTTCCGAGTCGGCGCCAGCGCGGGCTGGTACGATCTCTCGGTGACCTCGCCTAAGCTGGATTATTTGCGCCGCTTCGCCGGCCACCTGGAAACAGGATCGGCAAGCACCAGCGATCCAGGCATCCAAACCGGCTGAGTCAGAGGCGCTGAAGTTCAGCGCGCCTTCAACATCGTCAGTTCATGAGCAGCGTGATCCCGTGGCGTATTGACGACGTACATATGTTTTATGTACGCTTTAAATGTGGCGGATGAGATCCGTTTCGACTGGGATGACGCGAATCTTCACCACATTGCGCGACACGACGTCATGCGCGAAGAGGCGGAACAAGTGCTGATGAACGAGCCGGTCGATCTCGACTTCGAGTATCTCGGCGAAGAGCCGCGGTGGGCAGTCCTAGGCCGCACCGAGACGGGCCGCTTGCTCGTGGTTATCTTCACGGAACGCGGCGCTGCGCTGCGTGTAGTTACGGCATTCGACGCCACGAAGCATGAGCAGAGGGTCTATTTCGAGCGGAAGAGAGAAGTACGATGAGCAAAAAATTGGTGGTACCGAAATTCAAGACCGAAAAAGAAGAAGCGGATTGGTGGTATGCAAATCGTGAAGAAGTGAGCGCCGCATTTGTAGAAGCCAGCGCTCGCGGTGAGCTTAAGATATTGACCAAAGAACGGCTCCGCGAGCGGTTGGCCGCGCGGCCGGTGACCATTCGGCTACCAGAAGCGGATCTCGCCCTTGCGCGCAAGCAGGCCGGGCGCAAGGGGCTTCCGTATCAGACCTACATCCGGTCCTTGCTGCACGAGACGCTTTCCGAGCGCGAAGCCGGGGAGCGGCGCAGCCAATGATAGTCAGCGCGCCAGCAACATCGCCGACTCAGTTCACCAGTTGCCTGATCGCTTGCGCCGTTTTTGCGGACTTCAAGTCGATGAAGAACCTTTGACCGGCTAAGGGTGGAACTCGCGGACGATCTGGACCACAGCCTTGACATTATCTACCGGCGTTTCGGGCAGGATGCCGTGGCCGAGGTTGACGATGTGGCCCGGGCGCGTGCCGGTACGGCGGAGCAGGTCGCCGACTTTGGTACGCAGCTCGGGCAGCGGCGCGAATAAAGCGGCGGGATCGAGGTTTCCTTGAATGGCGGAGCGGTAGCCGATGTCGGTCCAGGCCTGATCGATGTTGATGCGCCAGTCGACGCCGATGACATCGCCGCCGGCCGCGTGCAGTTCGCGCAAAAAGCCGGCACAGCCGGTGCCGAAATGGATGACCGGCACGCCATTGCCGCGAATGCGCTCGATCAGCGCGCGCGAATAGGGTTGCACGTAGCGCACGTAGTCCTCCGGGCTGAGTGCGCCAACCCAGCTATCGAACACCTGAACGGCGCGCGCGCCCGCACCCACCTGCAACCCCGCAAAGTCGCCCAAAACATCGACCAGCTTGCCCATTAGCCGGCGCCACATCACTTCGCTCGCAAACATCAGCTTCTTCGTTTTGGCGAAGGTTTTGGAGGGGCCGCCTTCGATCATGTAACTGGCGAGCGTAAACGGCGCACCCACGAAGCCGACCACGGGGACGCGCCCGGCGAGCGTCTGCGTAACGAGTTTGATAGCCTCGCCGACGTAGCCGAGATCGTCCGTGCTCGCGGTGGAGAGCGTGTCGATATCTTCGGGTTCGGTAATGGCATTGTCGATGGATGGGCCTTCGCCGCCGATGAATTCGACCTTCATGCCCATGGGTTCGAGCGGCAACAGCAAGTCGGCGAAGATGATGGCCGCGTCGACGTCCAGAATTTCGATCGGCTGCAAAGTGACGGCTGCGGCAAGCTGCGGATTCTTACAGATTTCGAGAATGCCGTGCTTGGCGCGGATCTCACGGTACGGTTTCAGGTAGCGGCCGGCTTGCCGCATAAACCAGACCGGCCGCACATCGGTGGTGCGGCGGCGGCAGGCGTCGAGGAAACGGCCGCCGCTGGTGGTTACGCGCATCTCCCCTCCCTAACGTTCGGGGCTCTGTAGTGGTTTTTCGGCAAGCAATAAGAGTGTATCGTTTCACAGGATATAATCGCCTTCTATGAACCCAGACCAGGTGAGCCCGCAGCGAATCATGCAGTTTGCATGGGGCTACGTCCCGCCGCTCGTGATTGAGGCGGCGATCCGGAACCGCGTATTCGACGTACTCGATAGCGGCGCAAAAACGGTTCAGGAAGTACATAAGGAGACCGGAGCCTCCCTGCGCGGTCTGAGGGCGATCATCAATGCGCTGGTTGGCCTGGAACTCCTGGCCAAAGACGGGAACGGGCGATTTTCGCTGACTCCGGAAAGCGCGGCCTTCCTTGTCAGCACCAAACCCAGTTTCTATGGCGGCATGATTCGCCACGGCAGCGAGGATTTGATACCCAAATGGCTCAGCCTGAGCGAAATCGTCGCCACCGGCAAACCCAGCCGTTCCGTAAATGAGAACGCTACCGCAGCCGAATTCTTTCAGAAGTTCGTAGCCGATCTTTTTCCCATGAATTATGGGCCCGCCCAGGCGCTGGCTCAGCATCTGAACCTCGACGGGACCGGGAAGCCGGTCCGTGTTCTCGATCTGGCGGCCGGTTCCGGTGTCTGGGGCATTGCCCTTGCGCAAAGCTCTCCCAGCGTACGGGTCGCCATTGTGGACCTGCCCGAAGTGATTCCCGTCGCCCGCAGTATCGCCGAGCGGTTCGGACTGGCGGACCGCTTTTCGTTTATTGAAGGCGATCTCGCGCAGGCGGATTTCGGCAGCAATTACTCGGCCGCCACGCTCGGCCATATCCTGCACAGCGAGGGAGAACAGCGCAGCCGCGCGCTGCTGGCAAAGACGTTCGCCGCGCTCGCGCCGGGCGGGACCATCGCCATCGCTGAGTTTCTGGTGAATCAGGACCGGAGTGGTCCCTTGATGAGCTTGTTCTTCGCGGTTAACATGCTGGTGAACACCGAGAATGGAGATACTTACTCATTCGAAGAAATTAGTAAGTGGCTGCGCGACGCCGGATTCACCAATCCGCGCACGCTCGATGCGCCCGGTCCCTCGCCGCTGATTCTCGCCACTAAGCCTTAAGAAAAGTTCGCGGCGCTCCGCCTTCATGAACAGCCGCATTAATGTTTCCTACGTCCTGTTCCTGGCAGCGACCGCCGCACTCGGCGGGTTACTGTTTGGCTTTGACATCGCCATCATCACCGGCGCCGGGCCATTCCTGAAAGAGCATTTCCACCTCGGCGATTTGAGTCTGGGTTGGGCGTTCAGCTCGCTCCTGTTCGGCTGCGTCGTGGGTTCGGCTATCGCCGGGCGGCTCACCAATTCTTATGGCCGCAAGAAAATCCTGCTTGCTGTCGCGGCTCTCTTTGCCTTCACCTCGCTCGGAACCGGCGCGGCACCTACATTTGCGTTATTCGTCGTGGTCCGTTTCCTCGGCGGTCTCGCGGTGGGCGGCGCATCCATTCTTTCGCCTATGTATGTCGCCGAAATCTCGCCGCCTTCGCTGCGCGGCCGGATGGGGGCGCTGTACCAGATGTCGATTGTGACCGGCATTCTGATTTCCTACGCCATCAACTATCTTTTGCGCGGCGCCGGGCCAGATAACTGGCGCTGGATGTTCGCCACCGGCGCCATTCCCTCGGTGCTCTTCTTCGCCATGTTGCTGTTAGTACCGGAAACTCCACGCTATTTGTTTATGGTCGGCAAAGAGCGGCAGGCGTTCTCGATTCTCGAGCGCATCTCCGGACGCGAAAGCGCGGAATTCGAAGCATCGGAGATCCAGGTCAGCCTGTCGAATAAGCGCCGCACGTGGCGCGACCTGCTGCGGCCCGGCATCCGCCGCGCGGTGCTGGTGGGCTTCTGTCTGGCCGTGCTCATTCAAGTATCCGGGATCAACACGATCATCGATTACGCACCCGCCATTCTGAAATCCGCCGGCTGGAAGATCGGCGCCGCGCTGTTCTCCACGGTTGTCATTGGCCTGAACAACTTCGTCTTCACTTGCGTTTCCTTTTGGACCATCGACCGCTACGGCCGCAAGCCGCTTTATATCGTGGGTTCACTCGGCATGACGGCAGCTCTCATCGCGCTCATGGTGGCGGCCTGGATGGCTCACTTCCAGAGTTCTATCGTGCTGGTCTACATTTTGGTTTATCTGGCGTTCTTCTCTTCCTGCATCGGGCCGGTCTTTTGGACACTGGTGGCGGAGATCTTTCCCAACGATCTGCGCGGCACGGCGATGATCGTGCCCGTACTCACACAATGGGTCGCCAATGCGGTGGTGGTCCTGTTTTTCCCGCTTGCGTTCCATCAGGCGGGCAAAACGATCACGTTTGCCTTCCTGGCCGTGCTGGCGCTGGCGCAGGCGCTATTCACAGTGTTCTTTGTGCCGGAAACCAAAAACAAGCCGCTGGAAGCAATCGAACAATACTGGGAAGAAGCAGCGGTCAAGCCCGCCGCCCGAACAGAGATGCCTTGATGTTTGCGGCAACCAGCCCATGGTATATCCCAAAAGCCAACCTACTGGCTAATAGTAATTTCAACCGATCGGATGATAGCAATTCGGATTAAATCGCGCTAATCTTTTCCTGATTCAGCCGTGCTCAAACATAGACTCTTTACAACCGCCCGGGTAAATCGGGTGCCGCACGCGGGGGCAGCTCGCCGCGGTGCGCATAAAGCCATTGGAGCATTCCTCTGGAGCGCCGTGCTCACGTTTGTGTTTCTGACGAATGCACTTGGCCAAGCTAATTTTGCATCGGTGACCGGGCAAGTGGTTGATGCGAAACATGGACCAATGCGTCGCGTAGCCATGCTGCTGAAATCGCCGGATACCGGCCTTGTCCGCCATACGCTTTCAGATGCGCAAGGTTTCTATCAATTTACCGCTCTGAATCCGGGCAATTACCAGTTACAGGCAGAAATGCCGGGTTTTTCGAAACAAGTGCGTCATCTGGTACTGGCGGTTAATCAGGCGCTGCGCGTGGATATTACTCTGCAAATCAGCGCGAACAAGCAAGTAATCAACGTCAAAGGAACTCCGCCTCCGTTGCGAACAAACGACGCCACCCTGGGCGAGCTTATCGATCCGACCTTGACGGCGCAGCTTCCGCTGGACGGCCGCCACGTGCTGGATTTAGCGGTACTCGCTCCCGGCACTACTTCGAACATGAATATGGGCGTCCAGGACGGAAGTCAAAACCAGCTCTATTGGCGGCCCGGCCAGGGAACGGAATTCAACGCGGGTGGGAACCGTGCGAATGCAAACTATTATCTGCTGGACGGCACGACGGATTCCGATCCGACCTTCTGGACGCTGACGTTGAGCCCTTCTCCAGACGCTATTCAGGAGTTCAAAGTGCAGACGGGCAGCTATTCGGCCGAGTTTGGCGGCGCCGGAGGGGCACAGGTGAACATGATTACGCGCTTTGGCAGTGACACGTTCCATGGCACGGTATACGAATACCTGCGAAATACCGCTCTCGATGCCCGGATCTGGAATGCGGACAACGTCCCGCATCTGGTGCAAAATCAATTCGGTGCTTCTCTCGGTGGGCCGATTCAGAAAGATAAAACCTTCTTCTTCGTGAACTACGAGGGGTTCCGATTCGCTAACCAGGTCGATCAAATAGAAACCGTGCCTACAACGGCGGAGCGCATGGGGGACTTCAGCCAAAGTGGGAAAAAGATCTATGACCCCAGTACCTTATCCCCCAATCCCAACTTCGATTCATCGATGCCGGTAAGTGCGATGAACCCCAAAAACATTCGCAACCCCTTCCCGAACGACATGATTCCGGCCACGACGATCAGCCCGGTTGCGGCGAAAGCGCTCAGCGTGGTGCCCTTGCCGAATCTCGGAATGTCCGGCGCCGGCATGAGCATGGGGATGGCGATGGGCATGGGATCGATGGCAAGCGGCGGAGATTCGAACAACTATAACGACGTGCGCACGGCTACGCAGCCCTGGGACCAGGGCACCATCCGCATTGATCGCAACTTCTCTAATGGAGATGCTTTCTTTGCCCGCTATACCGGCGAGCACGAAAGCGGATTCACGCCAGTCAACTTGCCCGGCTTTGGCTTATATGACGATAACCTGGCCCAAAATCTGACCGTTTCCTACACGCACATATTCTCGCCGGCCTCGATCGACAACGTCTCGTTCGGAATGTCGCGGCTCTCCATGCACGAGTATTCGGAGAACAACAATACTCACGACTATGTTTCCGAACTTGGGATTCAAGGCGTTTCCTGGGGCGGCAAAGGCGCATGGGGCATGCCGTATTTCAACGTACAGGGCTACACTCCCATCGGCGATTCGTTCAGTGCGACACCTGTCCAGGACTGGGACACGTTCCTCCAAGTGCAAGATACCTGGAACCGGCAGCTCGGGCGCCATTCCTTAAAGATCGGCGGCGGTTATCTGCCGTTTTTCTGGCCGATGTGGGGCTTTTTCGAAACCCGCGGCTACTACCAATTCACCAACGGATTTACCACGCAGACGGCCAGCAATGACGGCACGGGCTCGGGCTTGGCCAGTTTTCTCTTGGGCGACCCGGTTGTGAAGCAGCGCCAGGCTGGCGTGCCCGCGATGGATCTCCGGCAGTGGTATGGGAACGCATTTGTCGAGGACACCTGGCACGTCACAAATACGACCACGCTCGACTTGGGGCTGCGCTACGAATACATGAGCGCGCTCACGGACCAGGATGAGCCGGGCGCGAATCTGTTGTTTCAGAACGGTCAACTATATGGCTTCGTAGGCGGGCAAGCCGGAACACCGAGAGGTCTCTGGTACCCGAACCATACCAACTTCGCCCCGCGCTTCGGCTTTGCGCAGCAGATCCGCCGCCTCGGGATTGTGGTCCGTGGTGGGTTTGGCATGTTCTATACGCCCGTCGATATGAACTCCTGGTGCAACCAGCGTCACAATCCACCCTATGTGTTTGCCGAAACCAGACAGAGCGATAACTACATCCCAAGCCTTTCCGGGTTCGACTTTGCTCCGCCGGTGCTGGGTCAGACCGTCGTGTCTTTCACTTCACTCGATCCGCACTCTCCCGCGCAGTACGTCAACCAGTGGAGTTTGACCGTAGAGAAAGCGTTACCCGGCCATATCGTGCTGGAGGTGGGCTACATCGGTGCGCGAGGCTATCATCTGCAGCGTGCGGTCCTGATCAACAATGCCCCTCCGGGGCCGGGGCCGGTTCAACCCCGGCGGCCCTATCAGACCGTTACGTTTCTTCCGGGAACGTCGTTTGCGGGCGACAATCCCGAGAATTTCGCGATTGCGAGCGACACGTTTCCCGTATCCGCCGTCAATTTCCTGGAGAATAGCGCCAACAGTTGGTACGACGCCGGATGGGTCGATGTGCGCAGGGAGTTTCGCGGCGGCTTGACGTTCCTGACCAATTACACCTGGTCGAAGGGCCTCACAGACGCGCCCGATTTCCGCTCGGCCATGATGCAACCGGGCATTCCCCAAAACAGCTCCGACCTCGCTGCCGAGAAGGGGCTGAACGGAATGGATGTTCCGCATCGGTTTGTCGCCAGCATCGTCTACGACATACCGGGGTGGGACGGGCGCGGTTTCCTGCATCGGCTAACCTCGGGCTGGAGCCTGGGAAGTATCTTTACCGCCCAGAGCGGCATGCCGTTTACGATCCAGGTTTTCGGCGATACAGCGAATGCGGGCACACTGCTGGGCCAAAATCCGATTCGCGCCAATGTCACCGGCCAGCCAGTGTTTACCACCGGCACCCGCACCACCGCGGAATGGTTCAATCCAGCGGCCTTTGCCGCACCCGCTCCGTACACCTTCGGAAACTCCGGTGTCAATACGATCTTTGGGCCCGCATTCGTGAATCTCGACCAATCGATACAGCGGCGGTTTTCGATTACGGAACGCTACAGCTTCACTTTGCGGGCGGACGCGTTCAACGCCTTGAATCACAGCAACTGGGGCTATCCCAACAACTTCGTCAATACGCCCCAGTTCGGTTCCATCACCATGGCCGAGGGCACCGGCCGTGAGATTCAGATCAGCGGCCGCGTTAGCTTCTGATCTATCGCCGCTGAAGCTCCAGTACCGTTACCGCGTGTTCAGGATCGAGGCGCGCGGTCCAGCCCGGATCGAACTGTCTCCCCGTCACCTTGCCCAGCGACCGGCCGTCGAGGACGGATCGCACAGCATACGTCGCCCCGGGCGGAGCGACGATCTTCACCCTTGCTTGCCGAGCATCTTTCCGGTTGCGAAACAGCACGATGATTCCATCGGACGTGCGGCTCAGACGCGCAAATCCATCCCAAGGGCCGGTTCCCGGCTGATGCCAGTTCCCCAGCGGAAAGAACGAATCCTGCAGATCCGCGTGCCGGCGCAGTTGCTTATACCAACGGATCTGCTTGGCCCATGATTTCACTTGGGCTTGGCTCAGCTTGCGCAGGTCGCCTAGCAAGATCGGGCCCGACCCGATCGCGACGCCAAAGCGCTGCTCAATCGGAGGTGTCGCCGCCCGCAGATTGCCGATCAGCATCGTCTCCGCCGGAATCGACAGCGCGCGCTGGTAGAGCAGCATGCGCGCTTGCACCGTACCCGCGTCGGTAGGCGTTGCATCGCTTACGTTGCTCAGCCAGTCGACGTCAGCGCATTCGATAAGCGCCGCATCGATCAGATGTTTTTCGCCCCATAACTCAAAGGTGTAATCCACAATCACGTCCGGATGCTCTTGATGGAGTTTGCGCCCGATGTATTCCAGCGCTTCATAAATCCCGTCGAGTGACTCGGCCCAGTTATCGTGGAAATGGCCGGAGGCATAACATCCCGGCTGCTCTCCATAAGCGTTGAACACCGTAGTGAGATCAACCTTGATGTAGCGCGGGTGGTAGCGCTCGATCAGATCGTTCAAGCGCCGTAGGGCAAGGTTACGGTAGGAGCTATCCAGGCACATTACGACTCGCGGGCCGGCCGCGGTCTGGGTGATTTTGGGTTTGTGCTGCGAGTCCTGACAGGCCCACTCCGGATGTTCGCGATAGGCGGCGCTTCGCATGCTAACGGCGGCGAGCGGAACCCACAGTCCCAGCCCCATGTGGTTCTTTTCGAGAAGCTTCCTCACACCATCCAAGCCCTCCGGAAAAGCGGTTCGGTTCACCTGGTTCGATCCATAAACCGCTTGCCAGCCATCGTCGATTGTGAACACATCCATGCCCATGCGCGCAGCTATCGGGATCAACTGCTTCACGGTTTGCCAGTCGATCGTGCGCATGAACGGTTCCCAGGTGTTATAGATCCACAACGGCCGATAAGCGGCGCCGCCCCGCATGACGATGCGCGACATGTAGCCGGGAACGGCCCAATGCGAATCGGCGAAGCCGTCGCCATCTTTGAAAAAGACCAGCGAACCCTTGGCGGTTTCGAAGGTTTCGTCTGGCGTGAGGCTGCGCTCAAAGGGAAACAGATCCGTGTTGTACATCATGCGGAAACCCGTGTGCCAGCCTTGCGCGATGTCGGTTCGCTTCAGATATCCGGGCGCTTCGTTGATCGCGGCAAAACCTTCATGGGTCTGCGAGTCGCGCACGAAAATGGCAGCATCGGAGGCGCCGCCGCTCATGAACGACTCGTGCGGAATCGCGCCGTAGCCTGAGAGGACATGCGTGTCCGCCGGAGGTCCCGGCGCGATGTGCATCTGCACAAACGCCAGATGGGAGAGCGTGATCGCCTTTGGTCCGGTGTTCTTGATTTGAAGCCACTGACGCACGGCGGGTTGGCCGTTATAAGCAGCGTAGAAGACGGCGACGGCCAGCCCGTCGTGTTGGTCGCGCAAGCGAACCCGAAGCGCTTTCCCGTGCGTAAGCGCCACCGTATCGGCGCCGGCAAAGGTCCATTTGGAGTGCCCGTCGAAATGCCGGCCCGCAGCATCGAAGGAAAACTCAGCCGAGTGGGCCGGATCTTTTGCATACTCCGTGCCGGTAACTAGAAATTTCAGTGAGTCCGTGCGCAAGCCCTGAGCGCTGGAAAAGGAGATGATGCGGCGCACCAGGTTATTGCCGATTGACCATCGGCTGTCATGCTTCAGCGTATGAACATATGCCGGCGCGGCGAAAGCTTGCCCGGAAATGAATCCAAAGGCAATAATTTTGAAAATGAGAGGGCGCATCTCGTGAACTGATGATAAGACAGTTCACGCGGCCGCCGGGCTTTTCTGCTTCAGCCGCGGCCAGAGCAGGGAATAAATCGCCACGAAAGCATAGCAAACCAGCGGCACGAGGTAAGCCAGAGCGATCTGCGATGCCTCTGCGATCCAGCCCATAAGCGGCGTGAGCACGGCTCCTCCAACAATGGCCATAACGATCAGCGAGCCGCCGATTTTCGTGTTGCGGCCAAGCCCGTCAATCCCGAGCGCGAAGATCGTCGGATACATCACGGACATGAAGAAGCTCGTCAGGAAAATCGCCCAAAGCCCGATCCAGCCCGGGAAGAGCACTCCTATCGCAACCAGGACGACGTTTACCACGCCATAAAGAGCCATCAGCGAGTGCGGTTTTACATACCGCATGATTGCGGAGGAGGCGAAGCGGCCCACGGCAAAGGCGACCAGCGTTCCCGTCAGGAGATAGCCGGCCATCTTCTCATGTTGATTGGTCGATCTCTCGACGTAATAAATGAAATAGCTCCAGGTGCCGACCTGCGCCCCTACGTAGAGAAACTGAGCGACGACGGCTAGCAGGAAAGAGGGATACTTCAGCAGCTCCCGATAGCTGCCGCGATCTTTGCCCAACGTTTCTTCCTCGCCGGCAACTTTGGGGAACTTTGTGATCGCGATCAGGATCGCCCAGCCGATCGTTACCGCGCCCAGCACCATATAAGGAGCGACCACACGCATCGTTTCATGCCGCATGAATGCCGCATAGGTATGTGCCGCCTGCATGGCAGCTACCTGAGCATGGCTGAGCTCGACACCCGAAAAGATGAATACAGTTCCGACCAGCACGCCGGTGATGGAACCCAGCGGATTGAACGCCTGCGAGAAATTCAACCGCTGCGCGGCGGTTGCGGGATGCCCCATCTGCGCGACGAATGGATTGGACGCAGTTTCCAGAAACGACAATCCGCTCGCAATGACGAACAGCGCGGCAAGAAAAAAGCCGTATTCTCCGGCCAGCGCGGCGGGCCAGAACAGAAATGAGCCGACCCCGAAAAGCAGCAATCCCACGATAAACCCGGATTTATATCCGAATCGGCGCATCAGCAGCGCCGCGGGCGCCGCCAGCACGAAGTAGCCCAGATAAAAGGCCGACTGAACGAATCCTGCTTGCAGCCGCGAGATGTCGAAGGAGGTCGTGAATTGTTTGATCAGGATGTCATTGAGGTTGTTCGGCACTCCCCACAGGAAAAATAGCGCCGTTACCAGGAAAAACGGCAACTTCAGTCCGGCGGGAATCAGCCTCGGCGCCTGGCTGGGCACAGGCCCGGTTTCTGCGTGCGAGGTTTGGCCGCCCTTCTCCGGAACGATCATGACTCCAGCATCCTTAGAGGTGAGTGTAGCGGATGAGGGTTTAACTTTAAACTGTGAGCCTAGCCGGCGTGAGAATGGACAAATGGCTCTGGGCTGCGCGGTTCTTCAAGACGCGAACGCTCGCGGCGCGTGCGTGCGAGCTCGGCAGAGTCGAATGCCGTGGCCAGCTCGTAAAGCCCGCCCGCGAAGTGCGGATCGGCGAGATGTTGCGGATCAAGAACGATTCCGGCGAGTTTCGTGTAGAGGTCCTGCTGCTGAGCGAGATGCGCGGCCCGGCATCGGTGGCACAAACGATCTATCGCGAAACGGAAGAGAGCCGGGAACTGCGCAGAAAACTCTTGGAGGAGCGCAAGACGATGCCACGCATCGAAGCATTAGGCGAGGGCAAGCCGTCAAAGCGCGACCGGCGGAAATTGAACCGCCTGCGCGGCAGACTATGACGATCCAACACACCAGTCGAACAGCAATTGCCATTCCGCCATCTGGATTTCAATAGCGGCCGCTTCGGCTTGGCCGCCGGTTTCACTCGCCTCCGCGCACCAATCGATAAAAAGGAAAGGATCCCACGCGTTTTTTAACTGCCAGTGCTTCGGACCGCTGTCTTGCAGGATTTTCGCCGCGCGGCCAGACAGATCGGGAAAGATGGCATGCTTTCCGGCCCGGCGAAACCAATACCCGGCATTGGAAGCATCCGGCTCCATGCGATGGACGATGCCGTGCCAGTAGCTTCCTTCGCTGGAGGGTATATCCTGAGCCACAACGTGACTTTCCGCCCAGCAGCCTACGCGAAGCAACAAGCCGGCCAGTGCCGCGGTTCCATAGCGTACGCCGGGAAAAAGAACGCCAGCATCCTGCGATTGGATCGCACAATCTTCCGCAGAAGGATGCAGCCCTGCGCGAGTCAGAGGCAACTTTTGCGGATGGCCCGCAAGCAGCCGCTCGGCTTCCGGTGAAAGAACAGCCATATGAAATTATTTTGCATGAGACCTTGAGACAAATGTATGCGAAACCTCCGATTCTGCCTCTTTCTTCTTCTCTTGGCGAGCATGGAATGCGCCCTCGCGCAAAGTTCGCACGTTGAAACCGTTCCTACCTTTACCGGATCGTTTACCACGAATGGCAAGCAGTATTCCTACACCATCGCCGGGCGGAAGCCGGAATCGGGAGGAACGACCACGATTCCTACCATCATTGTTCCTGTCTCGCTGTCCTTCGACGCTCGTGGCGGCCTTGGCGAGCCGCAATCCGTGCTGAATGCGGAGGACGATGTCCCGAAAGTTTTGCACTCACCGATTTTTCAGCATTTTGCCTTCGCTACCGGAAATACGCAATACGCCGACGCGGTGCAGCGCGCGCAGTTCTATAAGGCAGCCGCGAAAACCGGCTGGCACACCCTGCTGGGAAAGCCGCAAGTCGCGCCGCCGGTGCCGATTGAAATCCCGGCTGCGAACGGATATGTCCTTCGTTCCCGGCGCACGGGAAAATCGCTTGCCGTGGTGGATCTTGCGTTTCTTCAGAAGCAGTTGTTCCAGCATCTGGCGAAGGCAGGCGCCGGGCCGGACAAACTTCTCATCGCGCTGACCAAAGACACGGTGTTCTACGACCTCGGCGATGCCACGGTCTGCTGCTCGACCGGCGCGCACGGCGTTCATTTGAATTCTTCGGGCACGGCGGCGCAAGCTTTTGTGATCGGCTCTTATTTCGACAAAGACGTGTCGCCCCACTACACCGACATTCAAGCCGTCAGCCAGCAGATCGCCGAATGGATGAACGATCCGCTGCATGGATACAAGACCAATCAGTTTCCTGGCTGGCTGAAACCAGCCAAGGATGGCTGCGGAGGCCGAGGAGAAAGCAGCGCTTACCTTTTGAAGCAGCCGACCGACTATTTATCTTCGGCCAATGCCACGGCGGTAACGGTTCACGGTAAGGCCGTGCACCTGGAAAATATGGCGCTGCTGCCATGGTTTGCGCAGCAAACGGCTAAAGATACGTTCCACAACGCTTATAGCTTCCCTGATACGAAAGTTCTGCCGCATCCCGCCGAGTCCTGTTCGTCGGCGCGCAACCGCAATGCGGAGCCAACGGCCAAGCCCGTGCCTCGCACGCACCCGCCGAACCGGCATGCCTTGATCGGCTATTGGGAGGGATATTCCTCGATGCGGCACCCGACTCCGATCCGAGATGTCTCACCCCAGTGGGACATTGTCATCGCGACGTTTGCGGCGCCCGTGAAGGGCTCAACCAGCTTGCTTCATTTTCAGGCTCCGGCCGCTCTCAGCGACGCGCGCTTCAAGGCCGGCGTGGCTTACTTACAAGGCAAAGGCAAGAAAGTGCTGATTTCTCTCGGAGGCGGCGGCCAGATAGTAACACTCAACACCAAGCAAGACCTGCATAACTTCGTGAGTTCGGTAACGCAAATAGTCGAGAAGTACGGCTTCAACGGCGTCGATCTGGACATCGAAACACCTTCCCTGATCCTGAATCCGGGAGATACGGATTTCCGCCATCCGACTACGCCTTCCGTCGTCAACTTAATTACGGCCATGCATCAATTGAGAAGGCATTTCGGCCCTAAGTTCATGATCAGCGAAGTGCCGGAAGGACCGCAGACGCAAGCAGGTATGCCGGCTTATGCCGGGCAGTTCGGAAGTTTTCTGCCGGTGATTTACGGTACGCGAAAGATTTTATCGTTTGTGGACGTGCAAGACTACGACACGCCGCCGCTCGAAGGCTTGGACGGTAATTACTACTTCCCCAAAACCGCGGATTACTGCGTCGCCACAACCGAGATGCTGCTGCAGGGCTTTCCTGTGGCGGGCAGCAAGGAATTTTTCCCCGCGCTTCCGGCGGATAAAGTAGCCGTTGGCTTCCCCGCCACGCCTTGGGTGCGTGGCTACACAGATGTTCCGAGTATCAAGAAGGCCTTGGGGTATCTCATCGAAGGCAAGCCGTACGCTGGGGCTCAATATGAACTGCGCCGGCCCTCCGGCTATTCGCGCTTCCTAGGTGCGATGTTCTGGGCCATCAACGCAGACCGGCGCATTAACTATAAAATGTCGAATGCGATCGGGCCGTTTCTGCACCGTTTGCCAAATTGACGAAAGCCTCCTGGCCCGCCGGAACTTTCGAAGGATTACGTCTGCTCCGCGATCGAACGGGCGGCTAAATCGCCGATGATGGGAAGCCGCACTTCCTGCCGGTTGGCGGCTTTGATCAGCAAATAGATCCAGCAAATGAAAAAGGCCAGTTTGACCAGGCCGGTCACCACAGCGGCCGGTCCCCAGGGCGCGGCGCCGGCAAACAAAAGGGCCGGCACGGCAGAGGAGACAATGAGCCAGGCGACAAAGAGATAGAGGCTCTGGAAGGCATTGAAGCGCACGCGGGCATTGCCGCGAAACCGCTGCGCAGCCAGAAAAACTATAGACGGAATGATCCCGAAGACCGGGATGTAGCACAGAATCGTTGCGGTACGGTCGCTGACACCGTCCAGAAAATCATGGCCTGGCTGGTGCGATTGCCGCGCGCCGCAATGATGGCAGTAGCCGGCTCCCGTATCCACTCCAGTTCCGCAATTGGTGCAATAGGGCAACGCTTGAAAACTCCTAATTCATCTTTACCAAAAGGTACGTAAACGGTGGTGGAATTGTTCCCAGCCTCTTCCCGGCGGTCTGAGTTTTGGTAGGATCATGGCCGATGCGACGCGTGCTCTCCGCTACCGTAATCCTTCTCGCTTTTTCGATGATTCTGGCAGCGAAAAGGCCGCTCCAAATCTTCTTCGTTGATGTGGAAGGCGGACAGGCAACCTTGTTTGTGACGCCCGAAAAGCAATCGCTCCTCGTCGATACCGGCTGGCCGGATCACGCTTACCGCGACGCGGACCGGATTGTCCAGGCGATGAAGCCCGCCGGGATCAAGCGGCTGGATTACGTGCTGATTACGCACTACCATCAGGATCACGTGGGCGGCGTGCCGCAGCTTCTTTCCAAAGTCCGGATTGGGGCATTTATCGACCACGGCCCGAATCGCGGGCATTCGAAGGCAACCGTGCGCGCCTACCAGGCTTACCGCAAGGCGGCGGCGGACACGCGGCATATTGTGGCAAAACCGGGCGAGACGATTCCGATCAAGGGCATAACAGTCGAGATCGTGACCGCCGACGGCAACGTGGTCGGCCAGCCTCTGCCGGGCGCGGGGCAGAAGAACCAATTTTGCGCCGGGGTGCCGCGTAAAGCAGTGGACACCAGCGAGAATGCGCGCTCGGTGGGGACCGTGATTACGTTCGGAAAGCTCCGCATTGTGGATTTGGGCGACTTGACTTGGAACAAGGAGTTGCAATTGATGTGCCCGGTGAATAAACTCGGCCACGCGGACATTTTTGTCGTCTCGCATCACGGACGCGCCGCAAGCAACAGCCCGGCGCTGGTACACGCGCTGGCCCCGCGCGTTGCGGTGATGGACAACAGCGCGCACAAAGGCGGAGATCCGTCCGCGGTGGACGTGGTGAAATCGTCCCCGGGCTTGGAAGACCTTTGGCAATTGCATTTTGCCGATGCCGGCGGCAACGCCCATAACGCCGAAGACCCCTACATCGCCAACATCAGCGACCGCGATACCGGACATTACCTCCGCATTACGGCCCAGCCGGACGGCAGCTTCGAAGTCTACAATCCACGGAACAAGTTCTTGAAAAAGTATCCGGCCGCTACCGATCGATGAGGGCTTTTATACGGTCACGGCCCACCTATCGGG
The DNA here is from genome assembly GCA_036379475.1 of Bryobacteraceae bacterium. Taxonomy (GTDB): domain Bacteria; phylum Acidobacteriota; class Terriglobia; order Bryobacterales; family Bryobacteraceae; genus Bog-105. Next base: position 19,911 of record DASVGP010000240.1, read on the forward strand.
TCGGCACAAGCGCTTGATACTGGAAGAGCAAGAGACCTTTTTGCTCCGCGCTATTTTGCTTTTGCCGAGGTTTCTTCCCGGCAGCGACGCTGTACACGCCAGAATGCAGTTCGTAAATATCGTTCAGATCAAGCTTGGCAAACGCAAAGCAACTGTGAGCAGGTATTCGCACGGGGACTCGAGCAGAACATAATTGCGAGCGCGGTGAGGTTTCACGTCTACTGACACGACGCCCTTGGATAGATCTCACGCGGATACCTGCGTTTCGGACGAGATCACATCCGGATGAGACATTGATGTCCTGATCCCTCGTATTGCCTATCCATATGTACAACGGAACAGGAGAGGGGGAGACGAGGTGGTTTTGCAGAAAGGAGAATCCATAATACATGCCAATCTCGGCTTTCGAGAACACAGGCCAACCGATGTCGGGCATGTTACTGACACGCCGGCAGTTGGCAGGCACTTCTTCGATGGAAGGACTTGGAAGGGGAACAGCAGGTTCGGGAACAGGCGCGCTACGGACGACAACGCAGGAAGAACAGCTACCGATTTGCAGCCTAATGTTGACGCGCTGTTCCTCCGCCTTAAGAACAGTGAGTTGTTGCCTTTGTGCGCGGAATGCGGGGAATTGCGCATTAATCTCATACCTGCCTGGCTGGACATTCGCCGTGAGGGTTCCCTGGTCATTGGCAATAAAAAAAGGCTTTAGTGAATCCGAGGCCCGGCCTATCCAGACTTCCGCACCTGGGACAACCGCCCCAGTTGGGTCAAGCACTGTAATGACCACATGCGTCGCTTCTTGATCTTTTGGACGTGCTGGATATGCGAATGTGGGCCAGAAGGAGAGCACTAAAGCCACAAGATAGACCGATTTGCGCATGTACTACGAAACTACCGCAATCGGCTTGGCTTCCTCAGAAATGGTAAACTCGCCATAGGGGTCGCGCCCCACGCGCCCGACCATCACCGCAGAGCCGGCGGGCGGCGCAGGTCTGATTGGCACCCTTACCGCCAGATCACCGCCGCTCAGACTTTCCTCGCCAACCGGCAAACGCTCGACAGCCAAAACAAAATCGACTTTAAGCTCCCCCACCACGACGATGCGCGCTTGTCGAGCCGCAAGGTAGTCGGAAGATCGTGTTCGGGTTACGCAAAAATATCGCGCACTTTCTCGAAGAGCGTTTTTTCGTGCGGGCGGTTATCGGCCGGAAGGATTTGATTCAGACTCTCGAAGCATTGCCGCTGTTCGCGAGTAAGCTTCTTCGGAATCTCCACGTTAAGGTGGACGTAAAGATCGCCGCGGCCGCGCTCATTCAGTCGCGGCACGCCCAGATTGCGCAGGCGAAATTGAGCGCCAGGCTGCGTCCCTTCGGGAACTTTGATCTTTTGCGGGCCGTCCAGGGTCTCGATTTCGATCTCCGCGCCAAGCACCGCCTGGGCCACGTTGACCGGCAGCGTGCAGTGCAGATCGCTCTCATGGCGTTCGAAGATAGGATGCTCGGCTACTTTGACGACCACGTAGAGATCGCCCGGCTGGCCGCCGGGAGGCCCGGCGTTCCCTTCTCCGGATAGGCGCAGACGGGTGCCGGTATCCACGCCGGCGGGAATATTGACCTTCAGCTTCTTTTGCGAGCGATGGTAGCCTTCGCCCTTGCATTGCGGGCAGGCCTTCCGAATCACGCGGCCGCGGCCGCCACAGGTGGGACAGGTCTTCCGGATCGACAGAAAACTTTGCTGGTAGAGCACTTCTCCGCGACCGTTGCAGGTGGCGCAACTGACCAAGCCGCCATCCGGTTCGGCGCCCGTGCCGCCGCATTTGGTGCAGGACTCCATGCGCGGAATCAGCAGGTCAGCCGAGAGGCCGCGCATCGAATCTTCGAAGCTGACTTCCAGATCGTAGCGGATATCGTCGCCGCGCTGCACACGCGCGCTGCGGCGTCCGCGGTTGCCGAACAGATCGCCCAGCCCAAACAGATCGCCGAGAATATCGCCGAAATCCGCAAACGCCGAGTCGTCGAAACCCGGCATACCGGTTCCGTTCACGCCTTGATGCCCGAAGCGGTCATAGGCGGCACGCTTTTGCGGATCGCTAAGAACAGCGTAGGCTTCGGCCGCTTCTTTAAACTTTTCTTCGGCCTCCTGATCGCCCGGATTGCGATCAGGGTGGTATCTAAGCGCAAGCTTGCGGTAGGAGCTCTTCAGCGCCTGCTCATCGGCATCACGCGATACCGTCAAAACTTCGTAATAATCTCTTTTAGCGATACTCATGGCAAATCGCGGTGCCGCTTAGCGATTGACCGCTACCTTCACCAGCGCCGGACGCACCAAGCGCCCCTTGTAATAGTAGCCGCGCTGGTATTCTTCCAAAATGGTCTGGTCCGGATACTCCGCCGTCTCCACCATTTCGACGGCATGGTGGATGTGCGGATTGAACAGCGGCACATCGTTGACGATCGGCTCCAGGCCAAGCTTGCTTAATGATTCGACCAGGCGCTGATAAACCAGTTCCATGCCGCGTGCGTATTCCTTATCGGCACTCTCGTGTTTGATGCCGCGCTCGAAATCGTCCAGGGCGGGAAGCAGGGCGCGCAGAGTGTCCATGGCAGCGATGTCGAACACCTCGCCACGCTCGCGTTCGGAGCGTCTGCGGTAATTTTCGAATTCGGCTTGGCGGCGCTGCAGTAGTTCCTGAAGCTCCGCTTTTTCGCGGGCCAGACGCTCACGTTCGGCCGCATAGTCGGGGGCAGGCACGACAGCAGCAGCTTCGCCGGAAGCCTGGGAAGGTTGCGATGAATAGGTTTCGGACGGCTGGTCCGTTCGCGCCTGGGCCTCCTCGGCCACAAAGGTATTGTTATCTCTTACCGATTCCATTGATGACACCAGGAAAGGAGCCGAGGCAGAAAAGCCCCGGAAATTCCAGCGTAACAAAACCGGCCCGCTTTCGGAAGTGGCGGGCCAACAGCCTGTATTTCCAGCGACTTAGCGGCTGCGTCCGGCGGCGGATTTGGCCGCATCGATGGGCGTTGCGGCAGCGGCCTGCCCGTTTTCCGAGGTTTTCGTCAAGCCCAGAGCTTGCCGCAGTTCGGCATCGATGCGGGCGCGCGTTTCAGGGTTGTCGCGGAGAAACTGGCGCGCATTTTCGCGGCCTTGGCCGATCCGCTCGCCCTTATAGCTGAACCAGGAGCCGCTTTTCTCGATCACGTTGTTGGCCGCGCCGAGATCGAGCAGATCGCCCTCGCGCGAAATGCCTACTCCGTAAATGATGTCGAATTCGGCTTCGCGGAACGGCGGCGCGACTTTGTTCTTGACCACCTTGATCTTCGTCCGGTTGCCGGTAACAGTATCGCCGTCCTTGATGGCAGCGATGCGCCGGATGTCCATGCGAACGGAGGAATAAAACTTCAGCGCGCGGCCGCCGGTGGTGGTTTCCGGATTGCCGAACATGACGCCGATCTTTTCGCGGATCTGATTGATGAACACCAGACAGGTATTCGATTTCGAAACCGTGCCGGTGAGCTTGCGCATCGCCTGAGACATGAGCCGCGCATGCACGCCCATGTGCGAATCGCCCATTTCGCCGTCGAGCTCGGCCTTCGGGACGAGCGCGGCGACCGAATCGACCACCAGCACGTCGATGGAGCCGGAGGCGATCAGCGCGGAGGTGATTTCGAGCGCCTGCTCGGCGAAATCGGGCTGCGAGACCAGCAGGTTATCGACGTCCACCCCAAGCTGCTTGGCATAGATCGGATCGAGCGCGTGCTCGACGTCAATGAAAGCGGCCATGCCGCCCTGCCGCTGCGCCTCGGCAACCACTTGCAGCGCGATGGTCGTTTTACCCGAGGATTCCGGGCCGAAGATCTCGCAGATGCGCCCGCGCGGAAGACCGCCCACGCCGAGCGCGTAATCGACGGAGATGGACCCGGTGGAGATGGCGGAAACCGGAACGATGGCATCCTTCGCGCCCAGGCGCAAAATGGAACCTTTGCCGAACTGTTTCTCGATCTGCCCAAGCGTGAGTGCCAAGGTGCGGCTGCGTTCTTTATCGTCCATAGAAAATCCTTTCCGCGGCGGGGAGTGCTTTTTTAATAGTATAGCCTCAAACAAAAGATCGGGAAATTGTTTTCGAGGTAAAGGCTCTCCTGTTCGAGATCAAGGGTCTCGGACACTTGCAAAGCAGCATACCCGATATCGGCAACGGGAACAACTCAGTATATTCTGTACCACTCCCGGGCTTCCGGTGCATAGCGTTCAGGCCGCTTACGCTTCCGGCTCGGATTCAGGAAGACGGTTCTTTACTGGCGTAGTAGCCTTTGCGGCAACGCACGATCAGGTGCTTGCGGCCCTTTACCCGGATCTTCACGCGATGAAATTTGCCGTCATTATGGAGTGGCTGCGGTTGGTAGAAGATGTTGTATTGATGCCGCAGCTCGTTGGCGATGTTGGTGAACGACTGATCGAGATCCTTCGCCTGAAAGGGGAAAAACACCACGCCGCCGGTGCTTTGGGCAAAAAAGCGCATGACCTTGTCGCCATCGGTTTCGAGGCCGCTGGTGTTGGTCGAGATGGTGTAAATGACCACATCGGCCCGCTGCGCCATCTCGAGTGCCTGATCGCGGCTGTGCCGGCTGGCATTGTCTTCGCCATCGCTGAGGATGACCATGGCACGGCGAAACTTATATAGCGGCTGGTCGCGCATCAGTTCCTTGCAGGCGAAATAAATGCCGTCGTAGAGCGCGGTGCCGCCGCCCGCACGCAAGTTGCGGATGGCGTCTTCGAGACGGGCGGTATTGCCGGTCAGGGAAGTGGCCGGTTCGACCGAGGTATCGAAGCTGATCACCGTGGCCTTGTCCTGATCGCGCATGACCCCGTTGATGAAGTTGATGGCAGCCTGCTGTTGGAAATGGAGCCGCTCGCGGATGCTGTTGCTGGTATCGATGAGGATGGCCATGCGCAGCGGCAGATCGCTTTCCGAGGTGAATTGGAGGATCGTTTGCAGTTTTTTGTCCTCGAAAACCTGAAAGTCGTTCTTCGTCAAGTTGGTGACGAAGCGGCCTTTTTTGTCGGTCACCGTGAACAGCATATTGACGCGTGTGACTTCGGCGCGGATGGGCGAGGAAGGACTGCCCTGGCCAGAGGGCAGCGGCGCGGGAACGCGCTTTTGGGCCTGCAAAGCGCCAGCGAATGAGAGCACGGCCCCTGCAATTGCCGCAATAGATACTGCTCGGAAATTCATTGAAATGGCTATTCTATTCTAGTGCCGCCGGTTTCAAGGCGCCACTCCGCTTTTGCAAAATGTGGACCTCCTGCCGGTACGCGGCCGCGCCACCGCCTGGCGAGTCGCGATGTGCGGCATGCGGGTGGGGGGCGTCACCGCGTTGATCGTGCGGCGCCCCATCGGCGCACCGTACCGCGAGTGCTTCGTGTGTAGCAAGTACCCCGATGATCAATCGCTCGGGGATGTCCGAATGTGGAGGGCCGTATTTCGAGCAGGGGTTAACCTACCGGCGCCCCCGCCAGCTTCCGCCGATCAGTCCCAAATCGACGATCACCGCAATAAAGATAAATACCAGTTGTGGAACATCTATGGCCGGCTGCGTTCTTACGATGTAGGTGTACACCAGCAGCGTCAGAGGCAAAAAGATAAAGCCCAGCAGAGGAATGAAAAAATTGTGATAGACGTTTGCGAAGAAGGTTGAAAACAGCCATAAAAGAACAATAGCGACGCGGGGAAAAGCTACCGCCAACAGCGCAAGCAGGCAGGCCATATCTAGAGGATCGGCACTCCTGACTGTTGACTCTACCGGCTTCTGGCGGTTTCCTCTGAAATCGGTCCTTACATCCAGTACTGCCATTGCGCCGTGCTCATGACGTAGGCGCACAGCAGCCCGTTCGTAACCGCATGCATCAGAACGCAATCGGCGACCGATTTAGAACGTACCATCCAGGCGTTGTAAATCACGCCGGTGATCAATCCAACATCCCAATACGGTCCATGCTCGGAGGCGAACAACAGCGCCGTGGCCCAGAACGCGAACGGAGCGAATGCGCCGAGCGGAACGCGTTCAAACTTCGAATCGATCAGCCAGCGCATGAGCCAGGCGCGCCAGAACAACTCTTCGACCACGGGCACAATAACGACCGCGCGCGCGGTGCGCCATCCAAGAACCCAGGCGCTGTGGAGCGAGACGGCAGACATCGACGAATGGGCGTGGCCGACGAGGAAATTGGAGAAAAGCGGCAGGTCGCGGTAGCCGTGGAAGAGGAGATCGGGGCCGATCCAGATCAGGAAAACCGCGGCTCCGATTGCGATGCTCCACAACGGCCGGACGGGCCTTGCCGAAATCTGGCGCGGCCAGCACGCTACGCACAAGGGCGCTAGGCATAAAATCCAGATCGGGCCTTTAACCGCCGGAGAGAGCGGCAGCCGCGGAAGCAGGAACAAGAACCCTAAGAACGCGGCGAACGGAGCGATGTATCTTGCGGATCGATTTTCCTGATGCCAAATGGCGCCTGAAGATAGCGCCACGTTATCCGATTTGGCTCACAAATGCCTGGATTTGCTTTTGCTGCTGAGATTCGGTGGCGCTTTTCAGCGCCTTTTCGGCTTGTGCCTTTGCATCCTGTTTGTCGCCCTTCTTTAGCAGCGCCATTGCCAGATGCAGCCGGTACGTCGGATTTGTCGGTTCCTGCTTGACAATCTGCTGGAAAAGCTGCAGTGCCTCTGCATTGAGGTTTTTGCGGTAGTAAACGTAGCCCAGGGTATCGGAAATACCGGGATTATTAGGCGCCCTTTGCTTGGCCTTCTCGGCGTAGCTTTGCGCCTGATCCAGATTGGAGTTCTGCTCGGCATCGATAAAAGCGAGATTGTTCAGCGCAATCGTGTTTTGCGGATCGATGCCCAGAACTTTGCCATAGGCGGCTTCCGCCTCTTTCTTCTTGCCCAGCCGGTCTAAGAGCAAGCCCCGATTGAGAAATGCCTGCGCGTTGTGCGGGTCCGCCGAGCCGGCCTGCTCGAACGAGGCGAGAGAAGCATCGTACTGCCCCAAAGCCCGCTGCAGCATGCCGAGGCGCAGCCAGATCTCGGCGGAATTGGCAGTCGTCTTCAGGATCTCTTTGTAATTGCCGGACGCCTCCTGCAACAGCTTCTTACCTTGCGCCGGATTGGCGTGCATACTCTGGATTCCCGTTTGCGCCTCGAAGTTCGCTAATTGATACCGGAGCTGCAACTGCTTGGGCTTTTTCTCGACAAGCTGCTGCAGCGCCTCCACTGCTTCGGCGCCTTTACCTTCGAGCACCTTCACGGTCTGGAGGCCGAGAAAGCCTCGAAAATCGGGCGGCGTGGCTTTCCAGGCAGTCCGGTATTCCGCCGCGGCCTTGTCGAACTGTTTTTCGCTGGCGTACAACTGACCCAGGGCGATGTGTGCTTCGTTCATGCCCGGATATTTCTTTAAGAGCGATTCCAGATCCGCCTCCGCCTGGTTTGCTTGCCCAGTGGCTAGCCAGGCGCGATCCCGGATCAGCCGCGCGTCCGGATTGCCGGACTGGACGTGCAGCACCAAGTCGGTCAGGCGAAGCGCCTTGGTATGCTGGCCTTCATCCTCGTAAACGCGCGCCGCGATGATGCGCGCCGGAATCAAAACCTGCTGGCGCGGAACATGCCGCTTCAACTCTTGCTGAATCGCTTCCAATGCTTCACCTTGCGATTGGTCGTGCTTGTTTAAACTGAAATATCCGTGCGCAAGATCCAGATGCAGCACGGGATCGCTCGCGTGTTTCTGAACCAGCTTCTGCAAATTACCAACCGCGGTATCGACATCGGCTCGTTTTCCCGTGCTCATCAGAAGCGACGCGTACATCTCGTTTACCGGCACGTTATCGGCGTTCTCCTGTACCAGTTTCTTGGCAAGTTCCATCGCCTGGTCGCGCTGCCCATTGCGCAGTTCCACCTGGACCACGCGCTCCCGGTATCCCAGTGCGTCCTTGGGGTTCTCGGAAGCCCCGGCTTGATATTGCTGTAACGCCTGGTTGTATTTCCTGGCCCGGACATAAAAATTGCCCATGAGCATTCTCGCCTGCGGAAAGCTCTTCTTGTCCGAAAGGACCCGCTCAATCACGCCCTGGGCCTCATCGAAGCGGTTCTGCGCCAGCAAATAGTTGGAAAGCGCAACAATGGCTCCCGCGCTGTGCGGATCGTTCGCCATGTGCTCGCGTAGCACGGCTTCCGCATCCTTCTGGTCCTTTTCCCGCGAGTATTGCAGGAACAGGAAATCGTATCCGGGACTCCAGGTCTTGTCGTGGGCGAGCATGTCTTTAATGAGGTTCTTCGCTTGCTCCGGTTTCTTAGCCCGGACCAGAGCTTCCGCGTACCAGCCGACCAGGTCTTGCGAGTGGGGCTTGATTTCATTTGCGCGCGCGAAGTCCTTCAGCGCCTCGTCGAGGTTCTCGTCCGCGAGCGCCAGAAAAGCCTCCAGCCGAATGCCATCGAAAGAGTTGGGATCGTTGGCCAGAATCTCTTTTGTGAGCCGCTTTATATTCGGGAGAAGCTGCTTGAAATGAGATGGGTTCGAAGCGTAGGCAGTCAGATAGATTTCGGCCAGCTTGGTTTCGGCATCGATATTCTTCGGGTTCAGGTCGATGGCGCGGCGCAGATATTTCACCGCGTTTACCGGGTCATGATCGTCCAGCCGGTTCAACCCCTCGCGGTAGTACGCCTCGGCATTCTTCTTGTCTTTTAAGATCGCCTTCTGGTAGAGGATGGAGGCTTCTTTGTACTGGTGGTTGGCGTTGTACTTGTTCGCCGTGGCGATCAGCTTTTGGGGGCTTTGGCTGCAACCCGCGAGGATCGATAGCGCACAAATAACGGGGATGGCGGCAAGATACTTCATGGAAGTGGGCTCATTTGGATTGTAGGAAATAATAGGTACCCAGCACAATCATCGTCTTTTCCGAAGCGGAGCATTAGACTAGGTGCAAAAAGCGGGCTTCGAACCGAAATTTGATTATCCGCCCTTTAATTCAAGAGTTTGCACGAAGACATCATATCCTTACCCGTAGGGCGGTCTGCGTTCTAAGGTTAATCCGAAGGAGGAATTTCTTCCCACCTCCGCCGCTCCCAATAAGATAAATCGTGCAGCCTTACTCGCACCGGCTGACTTGGCCGGTTTCCCCGAATTCGCTCACGGCTGCGATCGAACGCAAGCGAGAGAGCGGAATCCCGCTGCTGGATCTCACGGTTTCGAATCCTACAGAGATTTTCACGGATTATCCGCACGCCGCCATCGCGCGCGCTTTGGCCGAAGCCGGGGATTTGGCCTATCGGCCGCACCCGCTCGGAGAGGAACGGGCGCGATCCGCCATTGCCGATTTCTATGCTTCGCGCGGGATTAGGCATTCTCCGGCACGGCTGGCGCTGACCGCCAGCACCAGCGAAGCCTACGCGGTGCTTTTCAAGCTGTTGTGCGATCCCGGCGATGAAATTCTGGCGCCGCTTCCCTCCTATCCGCTCTTCGAATATCTGGCGGCGCTCGAATCGGTGCGCATCTCCTTTTACCGGTTGGCGTACGACGGCAGTTGGTTCGTCGATTTCGACTCGCTGCGCCGGCAACTAAACGAACACACGCGCTCCATCGTCCTCGTCAATCCGAACAATCCCACGGGTTCGTTTTTGAAACGTTCGGAAACCCGCGAACTTCTCGACATCGCCGGCGAGCGCGGTCTGCCGCTCATCTCCGACGAAGTGTTTCTGGACTATGCGCTGGCGCCCGCGGCGGACCGCGTACCCACGCTTGTCGGCAGCGATTCCGTGCTCAGCTTCTCCCTGAATGGCCTTTCGAAATCCGCGGGCATGCCGCAGATGAAGCTCGCCTGGATCGCAATCAACGGACCGGAGCGGCAATGCTCCATCGCGCGCGAGCGCCTCGAATTGATTCTCGATACCTATCTGTCCGTCAACACGCCCGTCCAGAGGGCTTTGCCGGAACTGCTGCCAATCGGCGCCGGAATGCACGACCGGATTCTGGGCCGCATCGAAACAAATGCCGATACGCTCCAAAAGCTGTTGCGGGGCTCTCCGGCGCATCCGCTGCACCTCGAAGGCGGCTGGTCGGCCGTCGTCCAGTTGCCGAGAATCGACCAGCAAGACTGGCCCGAAAAACTGCTCGCCGAGCGCAACGTCATCGTGCAGCCGGGTTATTTTTACGATCTCCCCATGGAGGCTTGCGTGGTCAGCTTGATTACGCCCCCGGAGATATTCCGCGAAGGAATTGCCAAGCTTCTGGAGTTACTTACAGAACCCCGACCGTAAGGGAGGGGCTGCGCTACGGCTCGAAAATATTGCCGCGGCCGAGCAGAAATTCCGGATCGAGGCGGCGCTTCACATCACGCATGGCTTCGATCTCCTCGTCCGAAAACATCAATTTCAGCAAATGCTTCTTGCGCTTACCGATGCCGTGCTCGGCCGCCACGGTTCCGTCGAGTGAAACCACATATTTGGCAAATTCGTCAAGGACCTGGGCTCCCGCGCTCGCCTGCTCCGCGGTTGCGGGCAGCAGATTGAGATGGTTATTCGCATCGCCCACATGGCCGTACAAGGTGTGCCGTCCCGGAAACAGTTCGTTGCAGCGGCGCCGGTAATAATTGTGAAGTTCGCGGCCGTGAGGGATGGGAACGGCGAAATCGGTCCCTAACTTCGGAAAGCCATTATGCCGGACACGGTCGAGCACCTTGACCGGCAATGTGTGGCGAAATTCGCCGAAGCGTTCGCGGTCTGCGGCGCTAAAGCCGAACCAGGATTCCTCTTCGAAGGCTTCCTGTTCCCGCAGCCGTTCGCTCCACCGATCCACTTCCTCGTCCTGTTCGGAGGCAAGATTCTGTTCAATCAATAAGGCCGCCCGAGCGTTTGCCGGAATTTGCGAGTAGGCCGGACGCAGAAAATACAGCGCGGCTTCGTCGAGGAACTCGAGGATGCGCAGCTCATCGACCGGCCGCCATATATCCACCGCGGCCATCGCCAGGTCCTCCGATGGAAAAAAAACCACGCCGCTCAAGATTGCGCCCGGTTCGGGAAAAAGCCGTAACTCGGCTTCCGTGATGATGCCGAGCGTTCCTTCGCTGCCCGCAAGCAGGTCGATCCATTCGAGATCCGGCTGCAAAAAGTAGCCGGCGGAGTTTTTCGTCGTTGCGGGTTGGCGCACGGCGCGGAAAGGAAAATCGACCCGATCGCCGCGCCGAAACCGGCGGGTTTCGCCATTCATAAAAGTCACTTCGAGCGAGAGCACGTGCCGCCGCACCGAGCCATAGCGAAAACTCCGGGCGCCGCCCGCGTTGGTGCCGATAATGCCTCCGATCGAGGCCAGCGATTCGGTGGGATTAGGTCCGAAAAACTGGCGCGCCTTTGCCGCCGCGGCATGCAGGTCTTTCAAAATCACGCCGGGACCGCAGCGCGCGACGCCCGGCTCGATCTCCAGCTTTCGCAGACGCTCTAGCGAAACCACCCAGCCGCCGTAAGGCACGCTCGCGCCCGTAAGGCCTGTCCCCGCGCCGAATACGGTGAGCGGCGCACGTTCGGCAGCAGCCCGCTGCACGATTTGGCGCACTTGTTCGACCGTTCCCGGCGTGAATGCACGTTCAGCTTCGCCCTGGTACCCGGAAGCATCTTCCAGATAGCGGGCAATCGAATCGGCAGCAGCGCTCATCGTTTCCAAGATAGCGAGGCTCCGGCAGATCCTCGAGCTACGGCAGGCTGGTCTCCCTTGATCGCGGCTCCTTCGGGCTACTCGCACCTGCGGCAGGCATTCTCTGATCGGAAATCTAGCAGAAGGAAGCCCCAACTTCGAGCAGCTTCCGCCGCAGGCCACTGATTACAACCGTCCGGTAGCCCGATAGAAATTCTCGATATAGCGGCCGTCGATATCGGTAAATCCGTATTCGATTGCCGCATCCCCCACGAAGATCAGTCGCCCCGATTTTGCGATCGCATTCGGATCGGAAGCCAGTGCTGCAACGGCGCGGCCGGTGTATTCGGTCGATTCCGCCAGATCGTACCGGTAGCGCTTCTGGAGCGCTTCGTCCCGCATATGGACCTGCACGCGTTCGGTTTTCATGAAGCCCGGCAGCAGGCCCAGCAACGTGATGCCGGCTTTCCGGGCATCGGGAGCCAGGCTCGCGACCAGGCGGTTGAGAGCGTAGTGCGGAAGGTGCTCGAACAGATCCCCTTGCACGCTGCCGCTGAGCTTGTCTGGGCCGATCATCGGCTCGCTAATCGCCGCAATCAATCCGGAGCGTTGCTCCGACATCAGCCGCGCAGCCTCGCGCGCCGCAATCCAGAACGCCTGCGGTCCGGCGCCCATGAAGTCGTCCCAGAATTCCGCCGGCAAATTCCAAAAGGGCTGTTTCCATATCGGATCGAGGAAGCGCTCGTTGCCGCCCCATACCGCACAGGCGAGAATGTCGAGGCGGCCCTGTTCGACCTGCACTCGGTCGAACAGCTTCTTCACTTGCTCCGCGTCCCTGTGATCGACGCGCACCGGTATGCCAACGCCGCCGCGCCGCGTGACTTCCTCCGCAGTGTCTTCAATCGTGCCGCAGATTTTATCGACCGGCGGCGGGCCGCCCCGGATGGAACGGCCGGTGACATAGACCGTAACCGCATGTTCACCAAGCGCCAGGGCAATGCCGCGTCCGCAGCCTCGGCTGGCTCCGGCGACCACTGCGATTTTGCCTTTCAGGCTCCGCATATCACTGGTCCAACTCGTCCATTATTATGAACGTGAGGTGGCCCATGAAACCTGGGGAGCGGGAAATGCTTTGGCCCGCGCTGCCGCTGAAGGAATGGAAAGATACCTGCGCCACGCTCCACATGTGGACGCAGGTCGTCGGCAAAGTCAGAGCGGCACTTAGCCCGCACGTCAATCACTGGTGGGAAGTGCCGCTGTACGTCACTGTCCGCGGCCTTGCCACATCGCCGATTCCGCAGGGCGATCGCAGCTTCGATATCGATTTCGATTTTATCGATCACAACCTTGCCATCCGCACGAGCGATGACCTCGCAAAATTCCTGCCGCTCTATTCGCGCTCGGTGGCCGATTTTTACCGGGAATTCATGGCGGCGCTGCATTCGGTGGGAATCGACGTAAAGATCTCGACGATGCCTCAGGAGGTGCCGGATCCAATTCCCTTCGAACAGGATGAGCAGCACGCCGCCTACGATGCCGAATATGCGCACAGATTCTGGCGGATCCTTCTTGCATCCGATTCCGTTTTCAAGGAATTCCGCGGGCGGTTTACCGGCAAGGTCAGCCCGGTGCATTTTTTCTGGGGCAGCTTCGATCTCGCCGTGACCCGCTTTTCCGGGCGCCGCGCGCCGGAACGCGAAGGAGCCGATGCCGTCACGCGCGAAGCCTATTCCCACGAATGCAGCAGCGCCGGATTCTGGCCGGGCGGCGGAGGGATCGAAGACGCCGCATTCTATTCCTATACGGTTCCCGAACCGCCCGGCTATGCCGAATACAGAGTGCGGCCGGAGAAGGCGCATTATCATTCAGGCGTTCGGGAATTTATCCTGATGTACGACGACGTGCGACGCGCCGTCTCGCCCAGGAACGCATTGTTGGATTTTCTGCAAAGCACTTATGAAGCCGGTGCGGTCTTTGGCCACTGGGATCGTGCGGCGCTCGAAAAGAACCTCGAAACCGAGCCGGAAGCGTAAGCGATCCTAGTCGGGCTAACGCCGGGCTAACCGCCAGAAGGCATCAAGTGAACCGTATTGGGCTTGGTGCTATGCCGACCAGACGATGATCAATGCGCTATAGCAGCTCGGCGGTGCTGAAGAAAAAGGGAATTTCCTGAGCCGCGGTTTCGGTGCTGTCGGAACCGTGGACCGAGTTGCGCTCGATATTTTCGGCAAAGCGCTTGCGGATGGTGCCCTCGGCGGCGTTAGCCGGGTTCGTAGCGCCCATCAGCTCCCGCCACTTCGCGATGGCATTTTCGCGCTCCAGCACCATCACGACCACGGGTCCTTCGGTCATGAAGGTCACGAGACCCGCATAAAACGGGCGCTCCCTGTGAACCGCATAGAAAGCCTCGGCCTCGCGGCGCGACAGGCGCATCGTTTTCATCGCGGCGATGCGAAACCCGCTTTGCTCAATGAGAGCGAGAATGCTGCCCGTGTGGCCCTTGGCCACGGCGTCGGGCTTAATGATTCCGAAAGTACGTTCGAGAGCCATAAGAATTTAAGATTTTGAGAGCGCCTGCTGCATCTTTTCACCCATCAGCGCCGGAGAAGGGCAAACGAGAATACCGGCATCTTTCATGGCCGCGAGCTTATCCTCGGCGCGGCCCGAGCTGCCCGAAATGATGGCTCCGGCGTGTCCCATGCGGCGGCCGGGCGGCGCGGTCTGTCCCGCGATGAAACCAACTACCGGCTTTTTCACGTGTGCCTTGATGTAAGCCGCGGCGGTTTCTTCCGCGTTGCCGCCGATTTCACCGATCATGACCATAGCGTGCGTGTCCGCGTCCTCGTTGAAGAGCCGGATGGCGTCCGTGAAGCTGGTGCCGACGATGGGATCCCCGCCGATGCCGATACAGGTCGATTGTCCGATACCGATTTTGTGAGTTGGCCGACCGCTTCGTAGGTAAGCGTTCCGGAGCGCGAGACGATGCCGACGTTGCCCGCTTTGTGAATATGGCCGGGCATGATGCCGATCTTGCACTGGCCGGGAGTAATGATGCCCGGGCAGTTCGGGCCGATGAGGCGAGTGGCGGGTTTGGTTTTGAGATATGCCCAAACGCGCACCATGTCGCTCGCCGGAATGCCTTCGGTGATGCAGACGACGAGCGGCAAAGCGGCGTCGGCGGCTTCCATGATGGCATCGGCGGCAAAGGGCGGCGGAACGAAAATCACCGAAGCGTTTGCACCGGTAGCCTTGACGGCTGCTTCGACGGTGTTGAAGACCGGCCGGTCGAGATGTTTCTGGCCGCCTTTACCGGGCGTGGCGCCGCCGACGACATTAGTGCCGTATTGAATGGCCTGCTGGGCGTGAAACGTGCCTTCGCGGCCGGTAAAGCCCTGGAACAGGACGCGTGTGCTTTTGTTGACGAGAACGCTCATTGTGCCAGCCTCACGACTTTTTCGGCGGCATCTTTCATGCCGTCGGCCACGGTGAAATTGAAACCGGATTCGGTCAGGATTTTCCGTCCCTTTTCAACGTTTGTTCCCTCCATTCGCACTACGATCGGCTTCTTGATTCCGAGTTCACGCGCGGCTGAGACAACGCCGGTGGCCAGCGTGTCGCAGCGCAGGATGCCCCCGAAGATATTGATCAGCACCGCTTGGACAGCGGCATCAGAGAGCAGAATGCGAAAGGCGTTTTTCACCTGTTCGGCACTGGCGCCGCCGCCCACATCAAGAAAATTGGCAGGACGGCCGCCGGCGTACTGAATGATGTCCATGGTGGCCATAGCGAGGCCTGCGCCGTTCACCATGCACGCGATATTGCCGTCGAGCTTAATGTAGTTCAGGCCGAAGCGCGAAGCTTCCACTTCGAGCGGATCTTCTTCGTTGAGATCGCGGAGCTCGAGCAGATCCTTATGACGGTAGAGCGCGTTGTCGTCGAGGTTGATTTTGGCATCGAGTGCGAAGACCTTGCCTTCCTTGGTGAGAATGAAGGGATTGATTTCGGCAAGCGATGCGTCGATGGCTTCGTAGGCTTTGGCGAGAGCAATCATGGCGGTTGCGGCGGCGTTGACGCTGGCGCTGGGAATGCCCATCTGGAACGCCAGTTTGCGCGCTTGAAACGGCCGTAGGCCGAAGCCGGGAAGCAGCGGCTCGCGCAGGATGAGTTCGGGCGTTTTAGCGGCAACCTCTTCAATCTCCATGCCGCCGGCTTTGGAGGCCATGAACACCGGCGCGCCGAGGCCACGATCGAGAACGATGCCGAGGTAGAGTTCGCGCTCGATCGGGAGAGTCTCTTCAATGAGCAAGCGCTGGACGACCCGGCCTTCAGGCCCTGTTTGGTGGGTCACGAGCGTCATGCCGATCATCTTTTTCGCGATTTCGGCGGCTTGGCTGGCGTTTTTCGCGATCTTTACGCCGCCGCCCTTGCCGCGTCCGCCGGCATGAATCTGCGCCTTGACCACGACGCTTCCGCCGATCGTCTTCGCGGCGGCTTCGGCCTCTTCGACGGTATAGGCGACTTCGCCGCGTGGAACCGGAACCTCGTACTTGGCGAGGAGGGCCTTCGCCTGATACTCATGAATTTTCATAGCTGACTCGGCATCAGCCGGAAAAGCACGGCGGAGGCCAATGGCTAGTGTAACGCGCACCCGTGAGCTGATTATGCTTGTGGGTTAGCTTCGGCCTGCTTGCTCCCACTTTTCCAAATCCTTATTTTCCCTTTAGATCCAGCCCATTACAGCCCCGCACTCTCTCATCCCGCACACCCGCCCCGCATCCTCGACACCGTAGAGCAGGCGTTTTCGCCTGCCACGTACATCATGGCAACTCCGAAACAAATCGCGGCCAATCGCCGCAACGCAGAAAAATCCACTGGCCCCAAATCCGCCGAGACCAAGGCCAAAGTCGCCCAGAACGGCGTCAAACACGGCCTCTGCGGTCGCTTCCGCGTCCTCCCGGAACTCGAAAAACAGGAAGACTACGACGCTCTCCTCAACCAGCTCATGGAAGACGAACAGTCCGTCGGCCAGGCCGAAATCGAGCTGGTCGTCGAGATGGCCGAACACACCTGGCTCTCCAATCGCGCCCTGCGTTTCCAAAACCAATGCTTTGCGCTCGAGCCCAAATCTCCCGAGCAGGTGAAGAAAGGAGAAATCCCCGTCGGCGTCGACTTAACTTACCTTGAATATTACGTTCGCTACCACGCGGCCCAGGACCGCGCCTACCAACGCGCCTCCGCGGAGCTTCAGAAACGCAAGAAAGCACGCCAGTTAGCCGAAATTGGCTTTGCTTCGCAGAAACGCGCTCAGGCCGAACAATCCCGCAAAGCCGAAAAGCACGCCGTCCAAATAGCGACCGCCAATCTGCGCAAACAACGCGAAGAAATGAAGCTTGGCGACGCCGTCGCCAAAATCCTTCCTCCCGATTTCGACATCTCTTCTCTGGATCAAATCTTTTCCGCCGCCTCAACCCATCCGGCCGCTGGAGGGCTGACAGCTAAAAGCTAACAGCTTATGGTTCACAATAGATGGTTTACACCAACAATGTATGGCCGCATCCGGATCGAAGCTTGCCGACTCCTGTGATCGAATAAGTAGCGAGCGCATGTCTCACCTGCCGTTTCGCAATTTTGTGCATTTCAGCCAGCACGAGGCTTACGACCTCATGCGCCAGATGCTTTCGGGCGAGATGACCACCGAAGGCATCGCCGAAGTGCTGAGCTATCTGCGGCGCAAAGGCGAAACCATCGCGGAGTTGGTGGGCTTTGCCCAAGCGATTCGCGATCTCAGCGAGCCGGTGGATCTCGACCAGACCGCCGAACCGGTCCTCGATACCTGCGGCACGGGCGGCGACGGTACAAACACGTTCAACGTTTCGACGGCCACGGCGTTTGTAGTGGCGGGCGCGGGGCAGCGCGTGGCCAAGCACGGGAACCGGCGCATTTCGAGCCAGTGCGGCAGCGCGGACGTGGTGGAGGCGCTGGGGATTCCGGTGAGCCTTCCCGCGGCGCAAGTGGCCAGGTGCATCGAGGAAGTGGGGATCGGTTTTTTGTACGCACCGCTGTTGCACCCGGCCGTCAAACACGCGCAGGAGGCGCGCCTGCTGCTGAAAGGCCGGACGGTATTCAATTTACTCGGTCCGCTGACAAACCCGGTTCATGCGCGGGTGCAACTGATCGGTGCGTTTTC
Organism: Bryobacteraceae bacterium; assembly: GCA_036379475.1. Classification (GTDB taxonomy): domain Bacteria; phylum Acidobacteriota; class Terriglobia; order Bryobacterales; family Bryobacteraceae; genus Bog-105. Next base: position 37,773 of record DASVGP010000240.1, read on the forward strand.
GGTGCGCGCAGCCGAAATGTTGGCGCAGGCTTCGGCGCGGCTGGGCATCGAGCGCGCCTTTGTCGTTCACGGCGCTGACGGCTTGGACGAGATCAGCACGACGGGACAGACGACCGTATTTCAAGTGGAGGACGGGCGCACCAGGAAAGGGCAATGGCAGCCCGCCGATTTCGATGTTCCGGAGAGCTCTTTAGAAGAGCTGAAAGGCGGCGATCCGGAGACCAACGCGGGAATCGTGCGCGCGGTGCTCGAGGGCCAGCCCGGGCCGAAGCGGGACATTGTGCTCGCCAACGCGGCCGCGGCTTTGTTCGCGGCCCAGAAAGCCACGGATCTGAAGTCTGCCGTGGCGGCTGCCGCCGAATCCATCGATAGCGGCGCCGCGCGGCGGAAATTGGAACGCTTGATCGAATTTACCGGGATGCTGTGCCATGAGGGCGTTTGAGATATGCGAATTTGGCATCGACGCGCTTGCCGAGACCGAGCGGGAAACACCAAAACCCGGGCCGGGCGAAGTTCTGGTGCGATTGCGTGCCGCTTCGCTCAACTACCGCGATCTATCGGTCGTAAAAGGTACCTACAATCCGAAGCTTAAGCGGCCTATGATTCCACTCTCGGATGGCGCCGGGGTGGTGGAGGAAACCGGGCCGGGAGTTGCGCGATTTCGCAAAGGTGACCGCGTGGCGAGCTGCTTTATGCAGACGTGGATCGACGGGCCTCCGAAGCACGAATATGCCGCTTCCGCGCTGGGCGGAGCGATTGACGGCGTGCTGCGCGAATTCGCGGTGTTTTCCGAAAACGGTTTGGTCGCGGTGCCGGATGCATGGAGCGACGAAGAAGCCGCGGCGCTGCCGTGCGCGGGAGTGACGGCTTGGCACGCGCTCTTCGAGGACGTGCCCGCGATTCCTGGCCAAACCGTGCTGCTGCAAGGGACGGGCGGCGTGTCGATCTTTGCGCTGCAATTTGCGAAAGCCGCGGGGCTAAGGACGATCATCACTTCCAGCAGCGATGAAAAACTGACGCGTGCGAAGCAATTGGGCGCGGATCACACTGTGAATTACAAGACCACTCCGGAGTGGGAGCAGGAAGCGCGCAAGCTGACGGACGGCCTGGGCGTGGACCGGATTGTGGAAGTCGGCGGCAGCGCCACCATGCCGCGCTCGCTGCGCGCGATCCGCACCAACGGAGTCATCAGCGTGATTGGCGTACTGAGCGGCCGCGAAGCGACGATCAGCCCGACCGGCATTCTGATGAACAGCGTGCGCCTGCAGGGGATTTACGTAGGCTCGCGCGCCATGTTCGAGCGCATGAACCGCGCCATCGTGCAGCATGCGATCCGGCCGGCCATCGATAAAGTCTTCCCCTGGACCGGGATTCGCGAAGCGCTGCATTACATGGAGAGCCAGCGGCATTTCGGCAAAATTTGTTTGCGGTTTTAGCCGGCAGGCAGGCCCTCATGCATATACTGCTTCAAGTGTGCGCTGTCGGTTCCGGCATCACTCCAATACGCGATACTCAGAAATAGTCATGTGCCGCGACGAAATCGTGCTGGAGACAAAGCTGCGGCTGCCGTTGCGCGCGCGCGGCAAGGTGCGGGACATCTACGATCTCGGCGATACGCTGCTGTTCGTCGCGACCGACCGCATCTCCGCATTCGACTGCATATTGGGCAGCGGAATCCCCTGCAAAGGCCGCGTGCTCACCCAGATGTCGCTGTTCTGGTTCGATTTTCTGAAGGATCTGGTGCCTTCGCATTTCCTGACCGCGGACACAGCCGCGTACCCGAGAAAAGCGGCGCGCCATCACAAACACCTCGACGGTCGTTCGATGCTGGTAAAGAAGGCGGACATGTTTCCGGTAGAGTGTGTCGCGCGCGGATATCTCGCCGGATCGGGTTGGAAGGAATATCGCGACAGCGGAAAAATCTGTGGTATTTCGCTGCCGCCAGGCTTGCAAGAAAGCGAACGGCTGCCGGAGCCGATCTTTACACCCGCCACCAAAGCCGCGGCGGGTCACGACATGAACGTCCCGTTTCGCCAGGTTGCCGATCTGCTGGGACTGGAACTCGCGGGGCAGTTGCGCGACCTCACCATGGAGATCTACCGGCGTGGTGCGGCGTATGCGCTCGAACGGGGCATCATTTTGGCCGATACGAAATTCGAGTTCGGAATGATCGATGGCCACGTGGTGCTGGCTGACGAGGCGCTTACCCCCGATTCGTCCCGCTATTGGCCCGCGGATTCTTATCGCCCTGGCGGACCGCAATTGTCCTTCGATAAGCAGTACGTGCGCGATTATCTCGAAACGCTATCCTGGGATAAACGCCCGCCCGCTCCTTCGCTCCCCGACGACGTGGTCGCCAAGACGAGCGAAAAGTACCGGGAGGCGTACACACGGATTACTGGCCGCACACTCGCGGCCGTCCATTCGGCAGGCTGACGTGCAACACGTATCTGGTTTCAACTGGTTCGACATCTGCCTGATTGTCGTTCTGCTCTGGTCCGCCCTCGCCGGACTTCGCGCCGGGCTCGCGCGCGTGGTCGTCGGCATTGCGGCCGTTGTGACCGGCTTTCTCGCCGGATTTTGGTTCTACGACGTGGTCGCCTCCGCTATCCTGCCTTGGGTTCACGATCTGACCATCGCCAACGTCGCCGGCTTCTTCATCATCTTTTTCGGCGTCCTCATCGCAGGCGCGTTCGTCTCCGCGCTGCTTTCGCGCATTTTTCAATGGATCGGCCTCTCCTGGCTCAACCATGTCATGGGCGGTCTGGTGGGTTTTTTGCGTGGAGCTCTGATCGTCGCGGTGTTTGCCGGCATTCTGGTCGCGTTTTCCCCCTCGCCCACCCCATCTTTCATTCAGAATTCGCAGGTGCTGCCCTATGCCGGACAGATTGCCTGGTGGCTGGTGGATCTCGCGCCCCGCAATCTGCGCGACGCCTTCACCCAGCAGATGCAAAATCTGCGGCAATTTTGGGCTGAGCCCTCCGGCAAGCAAACGGAAACCGCCTCGGGAGAGAAAATTTAATTGCTGCTGATCTTTGACCTGGACGGCACGCTGATTGATTCGAGCGCGGATCTGGCAGCGGCCACCAACGCGACGCTAGAGAAGTTTGGGCACGCGCCGCTCGATCCGAACCTGATCTATTCCTACGTGGGAAATGGCGTGCCCATGCTCGTCCGCCGCGCATTCGGTCCGCATGTCTCCGAAGAATCGATCCGCCAGGCCGTGGATTTTTTCCTGCCGTTCTATGCTGCCCACGCGACCGACCGCACCTGCCTCTATCCGGGCGTTCGTGAGACGCTGGATCGATTATCGGCGGACCATACGCTCGCCATCCTCACGAACAAGCCCGCGGCCGTGAGCAGAGAAATCGTGTCGTTTCTCGGGATAGAAGATTACTTTGCACGGCTCTACGGCGGAGATAGCTTCGCCCATAAGAAACCCGACCCGGTGGGAATTGCCGCCTTGATGTCCGAACTCGGCACAGCGCAAGAGCAGAGCTGGATGATCGGCGACAGCTTTGTCGATATACGCGCGGCTCGCAATGCGGGCGTGCGAAGCTGCGGCGTGGCCTGGGGATTTCAGCCGGACAGCTTCGCGGCCGATCCGCCCGATCTACTCATCCGGCATCCACGCGAGTTGCCGGGCGGGCTAATTGACGGCCGAAGATGAACGCGATGGGAGTCAGGTTCGGCTACGCGGCTCCGAACCTGTATCCTGATCTTGTCTGCATGAGAACGCTGCACGAGAGAAGGCGCCAGGGAGAAGAAATCTGCAAGCAGTACCGCTCGATCAGCGGCGCGGACCGCTATGCGCGAGCGGCGGATGCGATCGCCGATATCCTGCTCGCCGTGGCCGAAAACGAGAACGAAGCCAGAAAGATTCTGCGCGCCGCCGAGATCGACTATAGCGGCGGAACCGAAGCCGAAGGATTTTTCTCCGAGGGCTGACCGGAAAGGCACCTCAGAGGTTTTCCCGAATCTGGCGCTCCAGTTCCTTGAGGATCTCCTCGTTCTGTCCATCCTTTAACTCTGCTTCCAAGCGGCGCAGCGCAAATCCCACCACGTCGCGGTGATGCAGCTCGCCGCCCAGCGCGCGGTCGGAGCTCAGGCGCAGCCACAGCTCATGCAGCCGGGCCAGATCTTCGGGCCAGAGGCGGGGAGGGTGCGGACCCAGATTGACGAACGTGGAAGGCCGGCCCGGCGAAGTGATCTCCAAGGAGAACGGATGCCGCGGCTCGGGCAGCCGCTCCCATGCCAGCCCGATGCGCCGCGCCAGCTCGTCCGAACTCATGCGCGGCGAAACTCCGGTCACCAGGCGCGAAACCTTCAGTTCATTCGCCACTTGCACCAGCGCCTCAAACGGATGGTTCGCCGGCACTACCAGCAATTCCACCGGATTGCCTTCCTTCTCGGCGATCGTCACGACTTCGGTAAACAGCTCCTTCTGAGAAGTTCCAAAGAACTGATCCGCCCGCAGCCTGTATTCGCTGTCGTTTCCCAGCCGGCGCACCGTCATCACCACGATGTCGGTGCGCTTGGTATCGGCGCGCTGCAGAGTACGCCTCAGGTGCTCCAGGCGATGGCGATTGCGAGCCGCTACCAGAATCGCCCCCGGCCGCACGTGCAACGCCTTGGCATCGACCTTGGGCTGCTGCTGCAGGTTGAATTCCTCGAGCGCATGCTGGCGAACCTTCTTTTTGCGCAAATTCACCCGCTCGGAAACGGTAAACAGCACGAACAGAGCGACGGTGAAGCTGATTCCATAGATGGTCGCGTTTTCCTTGGAAAACAGATTCACAATGGCGGTAGAGAGCAGCACCAGCGTGGTCGCCGCCAGGCCGATCGGGATCTCCTTCCCGGCGATGTGCAGATTGATGGGAAACTTGTACTCCTGATCGTGCCGCTGGAAGCGCAGCGTGAGCACCCCCAGCGCTTTCATGGTGAAGCTCCAGATCACTCCAAATGCGTAGGCTTCTCCGAGCAGATACACATCGCCGCGGCTCAAGACGATGGTCGCCACTTGTAAAATCGCGATCCAATTCAGGATGTGATAGGTCGTGAGGAATTTCTTGTGCGGCTTGCGAAACCAATCGAACAGCACGCCGTCTTCGGCTACGCGGTTGAGCACGCCATTGGCTCCGATTAAGGAAGTGTTGACCGCGCCGGACAAGATCAGCACCCCAACCACTACGACGAACACGTGGAAAATCAGCCGCAGCAGTTCCGGGCCGGCCAGGTTCATCGCCAGCCCGCCGATCAAATTGTTTACATAGGTTTTGCGCAGATGGTCCGGGATGATGATGGCCGCAAACAGCGTGATCACACCGGTGGAAATCAGGGCGTAAAAGCAAACGATGTTCGCGGTGATCTTCAGGTTCTTCACCTTCGGCGAGGCGATTTCGCGGTAAACCTGCGCCAGCGTTTCGAAACCGCTCATCGAAAGCAGCGAATGGCCGAAGGCGATGATCACCGCCACCATGGGAATGGTCGGCCAGAAGGTGCCTTTCAGCCAGCCGAGCGACTGCGGCTTCAATGTCAAATGGCTGGGGACCGGAGATGGAGGCAGTTGCCAATGGCCTTGCAGCAGCATGGTCAGCGGGCACCAGATCAGCAGAATGACCACCATTACCGTGGTCAACTGCATGATCTTTAAGGCCGCCGAACTCGACTCGCGTATGCCGCGCACGTTCGCCCGCCAGAAGTAGAGCGTGACCACCACGCCGAAAAACGCGGCGAACGCGTCCGTATCGATGCGGAAGGTCTCGCGCGTGAAACCGAGCAATTCGTTGAGGAGCGAAGCCAGATAATGCCCCGCGCTCACGCAACTGATGGGTCCGGTGAGGATGTAATCGAAGACCAGCGCCGAGACCGAGACTTTGGCCGCCACCGGCCCCATGCTGTCGCGCACGACCACATAAACACCGCCGCGCACGAACATGCCGCAGCTTTCCATGTAGACGGAGCGCACGGCAAAGCTGAACAGCATGACGGCCAGCACGTACCAAGCCGCCGCCCCGCCGATGGCCTGCTCGACGATGCCGCCGGCATAAAACATGGACGAGGCCAGATCGCCCAGCACGATGGACGCGCCGCGCCAGCAACTGATGAAGGAGAGCGCTGCGGTGGTCGCGATCACAACCTTCGCGGTTGTGGCCGCTTTATTGCTACCGATTTTCATTCAATGCCGGAGGACGGGCTTCAGCCCGCACGGATGTTTCGCTCCGCCGCTCCCCCTGCTTCCAAGTCAAATTATAGGGGAGATGCGCCGCGCGAAGTAGCATGGGAAGCAATGCGCAAAGTACGCGAATCGCAGTCCGAGTATTCCGAGATCTGTCTGCCCAACGACGCCAACATGCTGGGCGACATGCTGGGCGGTCACGTAATGCACCTAGTGGATGTTTGCGGCGCCATCGCGGCCATGCGGCACGCCCGCTGTCCAGTGGTGACCGCATCCATCGATCAGATGACGTTTCTGCATCCCGTCCACATTGGAGAGTTGGTCCGCCTGAAGTCGCAGGTGAACCGCGTTTTCCGCACCTCGATGGAGGTGGGCGTCAAAGTCTGGGTGGAGAACCTGCAAACCGCGCAAACGCGCCACACTTCGTCGGCTTACCTCACGTTTGTGGCCATCGACCAGGCCGGGAATCGCGTGCTGCTGCCGCAAATCGAGCCGGAAAGCGCGGAGGAGACGCGGCGCTGGGAAGAAGCGGCTGAGCGGCGGGAATACCGCCTGGCTTTCAAAGACAAGACTAAGCGCACTTCGGAACGATAGCCCGGTAAGCCCTACCCGGCCTATTCCGGCTCCGCTTTGTACATGTATTTAATACAGTGCTTGAACAGCAGCAGGTTCGGTGCGCCGGTGCGGTTCAGCTTCAGGCATTCGCGGTCGTACCACTCGATGACGCCTTCCAGTTGTTCGCCATCGGTGAGCACGACGACCATCTGCGTCTTGCCCTGCATCTGTTTCGAGTAATAGAATTGCTCGGCGTTAGTCTGTTCCGGCGGAGTGCCCTTTTTTGCCGTCGGCGGTCTCCGAATC
>DASVGP010000241.1:0-8680 GCA_036379475.1 Bryobacteraceae bacterium
GCTAGACCTTTATTTAGTCAATGGCGCGCCGATTGCCGCGCCCACACCCACCGGAACCATTCCCAGGAAAAACGGGCCGCAGTACTGGAACCGGCTCTACCATCAGCGCAACGACGGCTCGTTCGAGGACGTGACCGAGCACGCGGGCGTGGCCGGAACTGGCTACGGAATGGGAGTGGCGGCGGCCGATTACGACAATGATGGCTACCAGGATCTCTACGTAACCCAATACGGGCACAACATTCTTTACCACAACAACGGGGACGGCACGTTTACCGACGTTACAGAAGAAGCGGGCGTGGCCGGCTCCGGCTGGTCCACCAGCGCGGCGTGGGTAGATTACGACCGCGACGGCAGGCTCGATCTGATCGTGCTGCGCTATATGAAGTGGGATTTCAAGGATATCTGGTGCGGCAGCCACCAGGCTGGCCATCGCGCATACTGCCATCCCGATCTGTTCGAGCCTATTACGCTGCTGCTGTATCACAACGAGGACGGCAAGCATTTCCGCGAAGTATCGCGGCAGGCGGGAATTACGGTTCCCGGCAAAGGTCTTGGTGTGGCGATCGCCGATTACGATCACGACGGCTATCTCGACTTTTTCGTCGCCAATGATTCGATGCAGGAGTTCCTGTTTCACAACCAGGGAAACGGGACGTTTAAGGAAGTAGGACTGGAGAGCGAAACCGGGCTGGACGGTGATGGCCGGACTTATGCCGGAATGGGAGTCGATTTTTGCGACTACAACAACGATACCTGGCCGGATTTGATCGTTACCGATCTGTCGAACCAGAAATACGCGCTGTATTCCAACTCCCGCGACGGCAGCTTCGACTATGCTGCTTACACCTCGGATCTTGCCGGCATTACCTTGCTCCACTCCGGATGGGGCGTTCGCTTTCTCGATTACGACAACGACGGCTGGAAAGACCTGCTCATTGCGCAGGGCCACGTCATGGATACGATTCACCTGGACTTTCCCGATTTATATTATCTGGAGCCTCCGGTGCTGCTGCGCAACAGCGGCGGCAAGTTCACGAACGTCTCAAAGGCATCGGGCGCGGCATTCTCCGAACGCTGGGCAGGGCGGGGGCTCGCCATTGGAGACATTAACAACGACGGCAAGGTGGATGCCGTCATTACCACCAATAACGGCCCCGCCTACCTTCTGCGCAATGACACGCCGTCTTCGAACCACTGGCTGACACTGAAGCTAGTTGGGTGCAAGAGCAACCGTGACGGCATCGGCGCAGCGGTTACGATAAAGACCGCCAAGCTGACTCAGTGCCGGACTGTAACGACCGGAGGAAGCTATTGCTCTTCGAGCGACGTCCGCCCGCACTTCGGATTAGGCGAGGCCACCAAAGCAAATGTCGAGATTCAGTGGCCCAGCGGCATCGTGCAGCGCCTCGCGAATGTGACTGCAGACCGGATAGTCACCGTGACGGAGCTGGAGAAATAAGGGCAGACGCGCAGAAGCGACCGCCTGTCCCGCTCTGCCAAAATTCGGATTTCAATTGTAACTGTATCCTGCGCGGGCCTATAATCGTGGCGCCCGGATCGGATCGAAATTGGAGCGTAAGTGCGTGGAGTGCTGTCCGGCGTAGCAGTGGATACAATCCGATGGCATGGTTTACACGACCACTTCGCAGTCATGCGGGGCGACGGTAAGTTCGATCCGGCGACCTAGGGGGCATTGATGGGTTGGTCACGGCTCAGTCCGGGCACTTCACAGCCGCGACCAAAGAAAGCGGACCGGCCGGCGAAGACCGATTCAGGGGAGCTTCGAAGCCGCCGCTTGGTCAAGAAACCAGACGGCTTTCTCCGAACCGCGCGCGGCGATCTGGCAGGGATACTGCATCGGATCTTCGGGGCCGAACAGCACGCTGTAAATGGGCTGAGCTTTATCCTCGCCTTCGGCTTGAATCACGGTGGAGCGGGCGGCCAGGAGCACGCCGGGCATCAAGGTCACGCGATGGCTCTTGAGCTTCTCTACGTAAATGGCGGCGGCGATTCCGGTTCGGTCGCGGATGAGCGGTTCGCCGGGAAACAGGCTGGCGGTATGCGCATCGTTCCCGATACCGCGATGAATGACATCGAAAACCGGCAGTTCGGTGCTGCCGAGTTGAAAAAAGCGCTGAATGTCGGAGACATAGCCAGCGGCGGCTTCTTCCGGCGGCAGTTCGGCTTTTACACGATGAATGTTCGTCGCGGGAATTCGGGCGGGAGCCAGGAGCGCTTGATTCGCGAGTTTGAAATTGCTCTCGTCGCTTTCGGGTGGAACGCAACGCTCGTCCACCCAAAAGAAATGGACCTGGGACCAGTCGAACCCTGCGGCAGCCAGTTTGGCGAACATCGGTTTGGGCGTATGGCCGCCCGACAGCGCGATCGTCGCGAATCCGTGCCGCTTGAGCGTGTCGCGCAAACGATCCAGGATATGCTCGGCGCAATGCTCGGCGCATTCTTCACGGCTTTTGAAAATGTGCTTAGAATGCATTTCGTAAAACCTCCTGGGCGCGATTGAATGCCGTATCGAAGGCGGGATCGGCACCGATCACCGCCAACTCTTCGTTCATCAAGCTGTACGCGGTGGCGTCGGCGTAGTTATAGTGACGCGTGCGCGTGCGCGTGCTGCGCAGGGTCATGCATTCGCAGCCGCGGCGCTCCAGTTCAATGGTTTCGTGAGGCGACCGGAGCGTCACTTTCTGCACGCCGGGCGTGCACCCCTCGGTTTTGGTGAACGAAATCTTGGCGCTGAACGGATGCGTGAGCCATCCGGCAAGGTACAGCGCTGAAGCGGGAGGAGCATCGTTAGCATAGGCGATCTCGACCCGGTCGAAGCTCGAATAGGGGTTTTCCCGCTCGCCATCGAAAAGCTGCGCGATGGGCTCGCGCCAAGGCGTCAGGCGCGTCCATTCAAGATCGGCGATCAAGCGGCCGCGCGCGCGCCATTGACTCAAGCGTTCCAACGAAGAGGCAAGATCCTGGTCCTTCGTGTCGACAATAGTCTTGGTCGCCAGGCTCATGACCGCTTCCATGCCCGCGATTTGATCCGCGGTAGCTTGTGGTCCGAGCACTCCGGCATGGCGGCACCAGAAGACCACGGGAAGATCGGCGACGAGCAGCCCGATCAGCGTGGGACCGACGTGAGGCCAGCTTTCAGGCCGCGAGTGGATCTCGATCTGCTCGCAACAGATCTGCTGCGCTTTTCCGAAGGGCTTCCAGCACTGAGCGAATACGCGCGCTTCCAGATCCCTTTCGCCCCGCTCGGAAACGGTGAGCACAATGCCGCGGCTCGGATGTTCGTGCATCAGTTCGGAGATGATTTGCGAAGCCGAGAATCCGCCGTCGGATTCGCCCGTCGCGACGATCAGCGTCATGGCGCAGGCGCGCAGTACGGTCGGTTTGCCGTGCTCTTTTTCTTCCTGGCCCAGGGAGGTCCACAGCTTGCCCAGACTTTTTAGAATCTGCTCCGGCTGGGCGGGATAGATCATGCTGTTCGTCATGGCACTCTCCAAGCACGGCCCTGCCGAGCCAGCATTTCATCGGATTCGCGCGGACCCCAGGAGCCGGCGGCATAGTTGGGAAAGTTGAATTTCGTATCGGCCCAGACTTCGAGGATGGGTTGGACGATTTGCCAGCTTGCCTCCACCATGTCCTGGCGCGTATAGAGCGTCGCGTCTCCCGCCATGGCATCGACAAGAAGCGTTTCGTAGGCAGTGGGCGTGCGCTCGCCGAAGCTGGAGCCATAGTTGAAGTCCATCGAGACCGGCCGCACGCGCATGCCGCTGCCCGGGCTCTTGGAGAGAAAGCGGAGCGAAATGCCTTCTTCCGGTTGAATGCGCAGGATGAGCAGATTCGGTTTGGGAGCCCTGGGACCGGTGCGGGTTTCCTGGTTGAAGAGGCCGAGTGGCGGCGCGTGAAACTGAATGGCGATATCGGTCACGCGCTTAGGCAGCCGTTTTCCGGTGCGGATGTAAAACGGCACGCCTGCCCAGCGCCAGTTGTCGATGAAGAAGGTAACCGCGGCGTAGGTGTCCGTTTGCGCCTCGGGACTAACGCCGGGCTCTTGAAGGAATCCCGGCACATTCTGTCCGCCGACGGTAGCCGGGCCATATTGGCCGGCGACGGCGAATTTGCCGACCTCTTCCGGCTTCATCACGCGCACGGCGCGCAGCAACTTAGCGCGTTCGTCGCGGACGTTGTTGGCATCGAAGACGGTGGGCGGTTCCATGGAGATGGTCGCCATGACCTGGCTCAAATGATTCTGAATCATGTCGCGCAGCGCGCCGGCTTCCTGATAATAGGCGCCGCGTCCTTCCACGCCGATCGCCTCGGCGGCGGTGATCTGGACATGATCGATGTAGCGGCGGTTCCACAGCGGCTCGAAGATGCCGTTGCCGAAGCGGAAGGCAAGGATGTTTTGCACCGTCTCCTTGCCGAGATAATGGTCGATGCGATAGACGGCGGATTCGTCGAAGACGGTGTGGATCTCGTCGTTGAGGCGGCGCGCGCTCGCCAAGTCGTGACCGAAAGGCTTTTCGATAATGACGCGGCGCCAGCCGCTGCCCTGCGCGAGGCCATGTGCTCCCAGTTCGTGAATCACCTCGGCGTAATGGCTGGGCTGGGTGGAGAGATAGAAGAGCACGTTGCCCGCGGTTTGGTGCGACTTTTCGACTTCGGCAAGCTTCTCTCTGATGCGATCGTAGGAGGGAGGATCGTTCAGATCGCCGGGAACATAGAACAGGCATTGTGCGAAGGAGGTCCAGACCTCTTCGTCGAAAGGGGCGTCCTCGAGAAACTGGTTGACCGAATCGCGCATTCTTTCGCGGAACTGATCATGGGAAAGTTTGGTGCGCGAGCTGCCGATCACAGCGAAACTGGGAGAAATGCGGCGTTCGTAAAAGAGGCGGTACAGCGCGGGCAGTAGTTTGCGTTTGGAAAGATCGCCGCTGGCGCCAAAAATGACGATCGCGCAGGGAGGCACTCGGCGGGCGAAACGCAGCGGGTCCTGCAAAGGATTGGTCTCGGCCGTCGGCTGGAGGAGAGCGCTCATGTTCTCATTCGATAATAGGCCAGCGCGGTAGAATCGATTTTCTTCAGAGCCCCGCCCGTAAGGGAGGGGATTTTAGTACATGCAGAACCAACAAAGAAAAGTGGTCGGGGTTTTAACCGACCTGATGTTTACCGTAAAAATTCAGGAAGCCGCGAAACGGGCGGGACTCGATGCGGTGTTTGTCAAAACCAGGGAGGAAGCGCTCGCGCAGGCGAAGAACCAGCCCGTTGCCATGATTATCGACCTCAACAGCGCGGCTGCGGAGCCGCTGGAGCTGATCGAGCAGTGCAAGGCGGATAGCGAAACCAGCAAGGTGAACTTGATTGCTTTCGTCTCGCACGTCCAGGCCGATTTGAAACAGGCGGCGACGGATAAGGGCGCCGATCTGGTGGTGGCGCGCTCGGTTTTCTCGCAGAACCTGCCGAATATTTTGAAGCGCTACGCGGGGTAGGGCCCGGCTTCAGCAGCGCACGCACTCATGCGTGCCGCTCGAGACTCATCTCGACGCTCGGCTCTATTCAGCGCCCCACCAATGTAATGAAAGCTTCCTCCATGGACCGTGGCGCACGCCTCCAGCGCAGGGGCCAACTCGGAGCTTTTAATCTCTTGACCGATAAATCGTAGATCATTGCGCACGGGCATGCGCAGATGCCGGTTTTTTAGCTGCAATCAGAAACGATGGACGGAGAACGAACTGTAAGTTTCGCTAAGCAAGAAATCTCGCCGGACACCACCACGGCCGGCCGACTCAATGGTAACGTCCGGATTGCCGACGGCCCGGACACTACCGCATCCGCCGATCCTTGTCGGCACTTAGGGCCAGACTTTCGCTCGCCGTTATATTTAAATCTATGGCGATTCGCTGGATTGTTGTCGGCGTGGGAGATATCACGACCAAGCGGGTGCTACCCGCAATTCGGGCGGAGCCTCGCAGTTTGTTAGCTGGCATCGTCACACGAACTCCGGCCAAGGCGAATCCATACGGTGTGCCAGCCTGGACATCTCTGGAGGCCGCATTAGCTGAGCAGGATTGCGACGCTGTTTATGTGGCCAGTCCCGTGGTCCTCCATGCGCCGCAGACGATCGCGAGCCTTCGCGCAGGCCGGCATGTGCTCTGCGAGAAGCCAATGGCCATGAATTATGAAGAGGCGCTCTCCATGCAGCGGACAGCCGACGAGGCCGGCCGGATCCTTGGCATCGCGTACTATCGGCGGATGTATCCGAAGGTGCTTCGTGCGCTGGAACTGATCCGTCAGAAAGCGATCGGTGAACCGGTGTTCGCTGAGGCTACCTCGCACGACTGGTTTTGCCCTGGTCCTGAAGACGAGCGGAGTTGGCTCATCGATCCGGCGATGGCGGGCGGCGGACCGTTGTACGATATAGCTTCCCATCGCATTGACCTGATGAATTATTTGTTTGGCAATCCTATGCGGGCCACGGCACATCTTTCCAATGCCGTTCATCAGTATGCAGTAGAGGACAATGCAACCGTCATGGTCGAGTACGATTCCGGCGTTCGGTGCGTCGTCGATGTTCGCCGGCATTCCAGGGTCTCGCGGGACGAATTCCGAATCCGCGGCACAGACGGTGAGATCGAAATGACGCCCCTGAACTCAGGTGTCCTCGTCTATCCAGGTGGCAAGGAGGAACTGCCGCCTCATGAAAACCTGCACTATCCGTGTGTGGCAGATTTCGTCTCAGCCGTACTGGCAGGTACGGAACCGCGCTCGTCCGGCGCGACTGCCCTCGCGACCGCATGGGTTACCCAGGAAGCCATTCGGTTGTCGAACCGAGGGAATCCTAACACAGACCTGCGGGTCTCTGGTGATCTTGCTTGATCAGCGGATCGATTCCGCGAACACTCGTGCCCTGGTCCATCTTGAAGCGACGCAAATTCCGAGCCGTTTCATCGGCCTCGATTTGCCGTAACGGTGACAGCAACGCGCAAACCGGTGATATGCACGGTGCTTCGAGCGGTCGTTTTTGACTACGAATCAAGAAACGGCAAGCTAGCCGCAGCCGCTCAGTCCGGCTAATCTCCGGATGGCCAACCGCACGGAAACAATTCGGAAACAATGTGCCGAAACATAAAATGGCGGTATGAAAGCACGAGTTCCCAAGACGGTTGACGAGTACATCAGCGCGCAACCAGAGACGCTGCGTCCAAAGCTAGCGCAGGTGCGTGCCGCGATCAGGAGAGCGGTTCCGGAGGCACTGGAGGGTATTGGATACGGTATGCCCGGCTACAAGTTGAAGGGAAAACCGCTGTTATATTTCGCGGGTTTCAAGCAACACTATTCGCTGTTTGCGGCATCGGGTACGTTCTTCGCCTCGCTCGAAGAAGAACTCAAGGACTATGAGCAGCGAAAGGGGACTATCCATTTTCCACTCAACAAACCCGTTCCGGTGAAACTCATCGGCCGCATCGCAAAGCTGCGTGCCGCTGGGATGTCCGTGACAACCAAAAAAGAGGAGCCCGGCAAACAGAAGGGAACACGAGAGTCGCCGGGATAGAAACAGCGCGTGTACCTCGGGGCTGCCCAATACCCCGCATCGGCCAATCCTTTCTCCCATTCGCGGTTTCCTTAGACTTTGCAGGGCGATCGCCCACGGAATCTCGCAACATCGAGGCCAGTTGAAGAAAAAGCCATCGAAGTAACCCGTCGAATTCTGGCGCACGGACGAATTATTGGTATCTCAGCGCGACCATGGGATCCACTCGCATGGCACGGCGAGCGGGGATATAACAGGCAGTCAGCGCGACGCCGAGCAGAACGATGGCCGCGGCGCCAAATGTCAGCGGATCCGTCGCGGAGACGCCATAGAGCAGGCTCGCGATCAACCGCGTGAGCAGAAACGATAAGACGAAGCCAATCGCTAAGCCAGCAGGGCCAAGTGGCGAAACTGCGTGGCAGATCCGATCGCATCGGCGGGTCCGTGCCTGCCAATGATGTCTTTAGCGTGCGGCTTCAAAAAGAAGATCTCCGTATCTGTGATCCGCTAAAACTGGCCCCAAAGGGAGATCGTGTCTGGACCCTAAACAGGTATACCCTTGTTACCGCCGATTCGGCGATTGAAACTCAGTGGCGTAGCCGCAGAGGAAGTTCAAAGCTCCCCTCGACACGAGCCATCACCCGGAAGGGAACTCCGACAGTTACCTACGATCCGGTACACAAACATCTGCAGTCCGAGCTGCTCGCACAGTTGCGGGATCGATTCGGTGCGGCGAATGTAGCCCTGGAACAGGAATATGTAGACATAACAGTGCAAGACACTACACGCACGGTCCTGATTGAGATCAAAACAGATCCAGATTGTCGTTTAGCGATCAGGCATGCTATAGGACAGTTTCTGGAGTATGCATGCTACTCGCCATCAAAACAGATAGGTAAACACGAGCTGCTAATACTCGCACCTCCCGTTTTGGACGACATAGCTGCAGACTACCCGCATAGAGTACGAAAAGAATTCAAAATACCGATTTCATACGCCTCATATTCAGAGGGAGACCCGCTCCCCGGCATCCTCGTACAAAGGCATAATCTAGGTTAATGCGCGAGCCGCTGGAGCCGTTCTCCCGCGGCTTCCAGCGTCTCCCGCTTCTTGGCGAAGCAAAACCGCACC
>DASVGP010000242.1:0-32827 GCA_036379475.1 Bryobacteraceae bacterium
ATACGCGCCAGTTGAAGAGCTGGGAGCGGCAACAACTGATTCCGGAATTGGCCGAATACCGCTTTTGGGATCTGCTGGCGCTCAAGCAGATCGCCCGGCTGCGCGGCGAAAACGCCCATCCGCGGCGCATCCGGCAGGCGATCGAAGCCTTGCGGGAACATGCCCGGCGCTCGCCCGAACCGGTCGAGGATGTCCGTCTCTATAAGGATGGGCGGCGCGTGCGCATCCAGATCGGGAAGCAGAAGATGGAGCCCGCTTCCGGCCAGCTTGTGTTTAACTTTTCCGAAGGCGAGATCAGCAAACTGCTGCACCTGCCGCGGGCGGAAGCGCAGGGTCAGGAATTGCGCGAGAGACTGCGCAACAAGTTGGAAGCCGACCGCTGGTTCGACCGCGGGCTGGACCTGGAGCGGACCGGCGGGCCTTACGAACGCATAGTGGAAGCCTATCGAACAGCCGCGGAACTGGACCCCAGCTCGGCCGGCGCGCTGGTCAATCTGGGTACCGTGTATTTCAACGCCCGCGCCTGGTTGGAGGCGGAAACCTATTACAAGAAAGCGCTCGCGGTGGACCCCGAGTATCCGCTGGCGCATTTTAATCTGGGCAATCTTCACGACGAGCGCGGCGATATCGTGAACGCACTTCGCCATTACGAGGAAGCGCTGCGGCTTCAGCCCGGCTATGCCGACGCGCACTACAATCTGGCTTTGCTCCAGCAAGGGCAGCACGACTTCATGAGCGCGGTGGGGCATTGGAAGGCGTATCTGAAGCTGGACGGACGAAGTGCATGGGCGGAGATCGCGCGGCGCGAGTTGGCCAAGCTGGAGGCACAAACCGTACTTCGCGGCAGCCGACCGATGGGATCGCAGTTGTACGTGGTGAAAAGGGAGAACGGGTGAGGACGAACCTGGTGGCCTATCGGATTCCGTTGCGGTAATGTCCAAATTAAACGATGAAGCGAGTTGTCCAGGATGCTTTTTGTGGCGGTGTGTTTGCTCGGAGGAGGATACGAAAAAGCCGGTCGCCCCAGGACCGCCGGAGGTGTGCATCTTTCAGACGGATCTCCTCTACGGCGGGCGTCAGGATATGTGCAGCGTAGTGAATACGAACGCTCTTGCCGGTCGGCATTACCAATGAAAGTTCACCGGGCGAGCCAACCTTTACACTGCAAGGTGTCATTAGGCTTAGCGTGATTGTTTCGGCAGGCTGCTGCAACGTGTACTCATCCAGAATTTCGATTTGGTTCTTCGTGCGGTCAAGCCGCAGCATGCGATTCCAACGCCGCACGTGCGCGTCGGCCGGATAAGCCGCCGCTAGATTGAGGTGAAATTCGGCGATTTGGTCGGTTGCGCTGTACCGTACGTCGCTTGCCGCGAACTGTCGCCCCGCCGATTGCATGACGCCATTGATGGTTGGGCAGTTGTGATAGGCAGATTGCATCGTCCAGATGTCATATCGGTGCGAACTGAACGTTTTCTTGGTGTAAGTCCCGACTCCGACATCGATGATGGCCGGCTGCCCGTCGCTGTACACCAGAAAATTGCCGATGTCATTGTGATTGTGGCTCTCTCCGTTATTTCCGGCTTCCGCTGCCAAATAAAACCCGGCCGCCGACCCGTCATGGCAACGGGCCGCCATAACTTGAATTCCAGGCAGCCATACATCGCGCATCAATGCCTGTGATCGTGGCGCCTTCCGCAGAGTAGCCAGATTGAACAACGCCGGCAACTGCCTGCCGATGCTGCCCTCGCCGGGAATGTCCGAAGGATCCCGCTCGAAAGCAGCGAATGCGCCGTGCTTCATCATAAGCGGCTCGTCTAACCGTTCGCCAAAACGGTAGACCAGATCGCCATCCGTGTAGAGGCGCCCGGGAGCATCTCCGAAATTCGTGTACCGCTCGTCATAGATATGTGCCCGGCAGATATAGAGCCCGATCTGATGGACCAGCGGAAAGGAAAAGCCGTCGCAAGCTCCATTCGTTGCCCCATGGAGAAGATCGAGACAGTCAAAGAGGGAGCCACCGTTGCGGCCCCAGTAGCTCGGTCCTTCATCGCAGCCGCCATCGTCGGCGTAGCCGTTAAGGAGATTATCCAGGCAATGCAGGATCTTGACCACCGCCTTCTGCCGGCGCACCTCGTCGGGTTCTATCAGCAGGGCCGAGGTCAGCCAGTTGGAACAGATCCATGGATCCCAGTTATTGACTGGCCTGCCGGAAAATCCCATCCACCAGAAATCATCTCGTGTCAGACATGGCGTGAGCACGCGGCGCTCAATCTCCAGGCGAATACGCTCGGGCACCAATGGGGACGGCCGTCCGAGCATGTCGCCCAATTCGTAGTGCGTCCAGGCCAGCAGAGCAGAGGTCTCGGCCGCGAATAGATCCACAATGGGTTCCATAACATCCGGCAGGCCGACCCCGCGCTTCTGCATTCCAAGATGCGCGGGCAACCCCCAGAACGTTTCTTCACAGGTCAACCACACGCCATTGACGATTTCATCCAGAAACCGGCCCTTGGCTTCGATGCATTCCGCGATCACCAGATCCTGAAGTTTGTGTCTGCGGCGGAAATAGGCATTCTCGTAATGGGAACGGTTACCATTCCGGCTAAATTCGAGAAAGAGCGTTGCCGGCAGCACTTCCCATGGCGTGTTCAGTTGACTCTCACCTTTTTTGACCAGCGCCGTACGCGCGTCTTCGGGGAGGCTCTCCCACCGATCACGCTCGGAGGCTGCAGGCAACGGATGGAATTGAAACCGGGGCAGGAGACTG
Organism: Bryobacteraceae bacterium; assembly: GCA_036379475.1. Lineage (GTDB taxonomy): Bacteria > Acidobacteriota > Terriglobia > Bryobacterales > Bryobacteraceae > Bog-105. The sequence goes on from DASVGP010000242.1 coordinate 2,768, forward strand.
CTTCCGATGCGGTTGCCCCATGCCTTGGAAAGAATGTCGCGATGGTGCACTGGCTGCGTCTCAGCAGCGCCAGAATGAGCGAGAAGAACTGCTGAACTTGTAACAAAGCTCCGTCGATTCAATTGCACTTACGTGATCGCCCTTTCTAATTTGCTCAGAATCTGAGTCGCTTCACCGCGCACGGCTGAGTCATTTGACCATCAACGAATCTCCCAAAAGTTCGTGGGTGCTGTCAAGGGGTTCGCTTCGCCTCCCCTACCGCAGCGCGCCGTTGACAGCTCCGGACCGTTCCGAGCCGCATGATCGCGAGTGACAAAGGTCCGTTTATTTATGCCATTAATTCGCCGTCAATTCGCTTGACAAGGTCGAAAGCGCGATGATAAGATCGCCTAGCTTACACGGCAAAGAATGGGGTGTCCGTGAATAAACACAGCAGAACATTGCTCATATCGGCGGCCTTGCTACTTCTGCCCGCCGGCTTACTCGCCCAGAGCGGCGCGGGAGTGATCCAAGGCACTGTTGAAGATACGAGCGGAGCCGTAATCACTAATTGTGAGGTGCACGTCGTCAATCAGGGCACGGGCGTCGCGAACGACGCCAAGTCCAATAGCAGCGGCTTCTATTCTGTGCCCGGCCTGTTCGCTGGTACTTACACGCTGACTTTCAGCGCTCCGGGGATGAAGAAGTATAAAACCGTGATTGCACTTCAGGACGCTCAGGTGGCCGTGATCGATCCGAAGCTGACGGTAGGTGAGTTATCCCAAGAGGTGACCGTAAGCGGAAACGCGGTTCAACTGGTGACTCGCGACAGCGGCACGGTGAGCACGCAGCTCAACGCCAGAAGGATTCAGCAGCTCCCTGAAAATGGACGCAACATTCTGGGATTGGCGCAGGACACCGTACCGGGTCTCGAGGCGAACGGCACGCGAGCCAACGGAGTCATGCAGGAGGGAATGGAGTATTCGCAGGACGGCGCGCCCATGACCAATCGCAATTTCGGAGGCGAAGGCAATTCGGCGCAGGCCACGCTTCCGGACCCGGATTCCGTACAGGAAGCGAAGTTCGAAACGCTCAATTCAAGCGCCCAGATGGCGACACCGGCTACAGTGATTCTAACCACCAAGTCGGGAACGAACGCCTTTCATGGTTCTGCGTTTGAAACGGCTCGAAACAACTACTTCGGTATCGCCAGAGCGCGGCAGGATCCCTCGAATTTCGCTGCACCACACTATGTGCGGAATGAATGGGGAGCTTCGATTGGCGGCCCAATTATCATCCCCAAGCTTTACAACGGCAAAAACAAATCGTTCTTCTTTTTCGCTTTCGAGCGTTTTTCGTTGAGGCAAGCCTCCAACGAACTGGTAACCGTGCCTACCGTCGCGATGCGAAACGGCGATTTCAGCGGCCTGGTGAACGGTCAGGGAATTCTGCAAACCCTTTACGATCCGAACACTACGCAGCCGGGAACGTATCAGCGCATGCCATTCCCGAATAACCAGATCCCAGTCACGCGTGAAAGTCCGCTGGCCCAGAAGCTCTATGCGGCAACCCCTCTGCCGACGAGTTCCGACAATCCGCTGATTAATTCGAACTTGACCACGGTGAATCATCAGACACAGACGGTTCCGAATATTACGACACGGCTGGATCAAGTTCTCAATCAGAACAACCGGATGTACTTCCGATTTACCGACATCGTTCAGTCGCAGCTCGCTTTGCGGAATTATCCAAACGATATGGCCGCCACCGTTGCCGGAGGCGGCTTGCCCGCCGGCGCTACAGGCTATCAGGCGATCCCAATTCAGACGATCAGCGGCGCCCTTGGGTTCTCGCACCTGTTTTCTCCTACCTTCTTTTCCGAGACTATCTTGAGTCAGCAATGGCAAAGGATGTATGTGCAAGGGGGCGGCGACGTCAATGAAAACTATGAAGCGTTGCTGGGGCTGCCGAATAACTTCGGCCAGTCGGGATTCCCGAGCATCGGCTCAAACCTGATCATGCCCTATACCGGTACTCAGTTCAATTACGGCATGAGCCAAATCCTGACCACGCTGGACGAAAACCTTACCAAGGTCCTGGGCAAGCATCAGTTGACCTTCGGCGGCCGGTACCGGCATGGACGTTTTGGCTACCTTCCAGACCGGTCGGCAGATACGGTTGCGTTTTCGAACCGGGCTACCGCAGTTTACGATCCCTCAACCGGCGCCAATTATGGTGCGCTGCCCAATACAGGCTATGCGGATGCCGATTTCTTTCTCGGAGCCGCGGATTCCTACAGCCAGATCAAAAATGCGCCGTTCGGGCATTACCGGGAGCAGGAGATCGATACATATATACAAGACAACTTCCACGTGACTCCGCGGCTGGTGCTCACTATGGGCCTGCGCTGGGAGATGCATCCCGCGCCGCATGCCGGCCAAAACGACTGGGTCACCTTCGATCTCGCGCATGACGCTTTGGTGCTGCCCGCTCCACTTTCGTACTACGTACAGAATGGGTTCACTACTCAAGCGATCGTCACGAATTTACAAAATCTCGGCGTCAACTTTGAAACACCGAAACAGGCCGGACTTCCGGCCGCGGGAATGTTTAACAGCAACTTCAATTTTCTGCCGCGCCTCGGATTCGCCTACAATCTGCCGTGGGGCACGGTCATCCGCGGCGGATACGGCGAATATATCTATCCTATCCCGATACGCAATTCGGTTCGCTATCTCACGGAGGACTATCCTTTTACCGCGAGCTACTCACAAAGTTACGTGAGCGCGTCGCAATCGCCGGATGGCTTGCCGAACTATTTGCTGCGAGCACCGCAGAGCGTGATTGCCGGGGCCAACAGCGCAAACGTCGTGAATACAAACTCCATCACGGCTCTGCTTCCCGGCATTTCGCTCCAAGAAACCCTCGATCCCCACTATCCTCCCGATCGAGTGAGAGAAGCGAATTTCACCGTTGAGCAGCCGTTCCGGGACGGCTCCGCACTCCGCGTGAGCTACGTTTTCACGCACGGATATGACCTGGATCAGAACTATCACTACAACAACGCTCCATCCACTTATGTCTGGGAGACCACCACAGGAACCACGCCTCCCACCGGGACTTATGCCTCTACCGCCACGCGTCCATACAACAATACGGTCTGGGGTAACAACACTGTATCGCTGAAATCTGGCTGGTCGAATGATAGCGCGGTGCAAATCGACTATCAACGCCCGTTTCACAAGGGATTTGCATATCAGATTTTCTATGTTTACTCGCGGGCCTTCCGCTTAGGCGGGAACACATTCCGCGATAATATTCTGTATCCGGCCGCAAACTATGCCTCCGGTGTCATTCCTTCGAACATCGATCCCGGGACCATTCTCAGTCCGAGCCATGCTCTGAATCACTACGAAAATTACCATGTCGATACTGCGATTCCGGAACACCGCATCACGTTTAATGGGATTGTCGATCTTCCGGTGGGTAAAGGCAAGCACTTCCTGTCCAATGTGGGCAAATGGCTGGACGCCTTGGTGGGTGGTTATCAGGTAGCCTTTACCGGGCAATGGCTCTCGCAGTCCTTCCAGGTAAACTCCGGCAATTGGGGCGCGATCAGCCAGCTTCAGGTTTACGGTCACTCGAAGCCGATCAATGATTGCCGGAGCGGCGTTTGCCATCCCGCATATCTGTGGTTCAACGGATATCTCTCGCCTACGGTCATCAACGCCAACAAGAACGGGGTATCCGGCGTGCCCTCTAATTACGCGTCCTATATAGCGCCGATCAACAATGAGCCGAGCGCTGCGAACTTCGGTAATAACAATGTGCCGGTTACACTGAAGAACGGGAAGCAGGTGGTGACGGGTTATTCACCGGGACCTGAGGGTGCGAATCCATACTCCCAGACCGTTCTGCTCGGGCCATATAACTTTAACGCCGACATTTCGCTTTCTAAGGTGTTCTCACTCACCGAGCAGATCAAGCTGAGGGTAAGCGCGGATGCGTTCAATGCATTCAACATTCAGGGCTTCAAAAATCCAAACACTACAGATGGCATAGAGTCTCTGCAAAGCTCCTACTGGACACCACGCCAGCTTCAATTCACCGCCCGGATAACGTTTTAGTGGACGGTCGCGGTGAATTCGTTTGGCAGCAGTGTCCAATCGCTTCGCTCATGGCTCCGAATGGAGCATGCGCTCATTCAGAGCCGGGAGCGGAGCAACCAGAGGGAGATGGCTTCCTCTGAAGATTCTGTTTAAAACCTGTTGCCTATGAGAAGACGAGACTTTCTGGCCGGATCGCTTGCGATCGGTGCACTTGGCGACTCATGGATTCGGACTCATCCCCGGCTTTTTTACAACGACTCGCTAGCTGCCCGCGTCCGCTCCCATGCTGTGGGCACCGAACATTGGAGCCGCTTCATCGCGCACGCAGACGAGCTGGTGGACGCCACTCTGATTAGTCAGTCGGCGGCGGAACAGGGCAGAGGCGACGACGCTCAATTCCGACCCGCCTCGCAGCAGATCACCGACATGGCTTTCACGCTTGGTCTTGCCTATCACGTGACAGGGCATAAGGCATACGAGGCAAAGCTGAGGGAGGCGCTTTTGCACTACGCCGCCTATAGCGTCTGGCACGGCCCTGGCTTTACGAAACGCATTCCACCGTGGCATGCAGAACTGAATACAGCAGGCTTCTGCATGGGGATGGGCACTGGTTACGATGCACTTTACAACCAGCTCTCAGCCGCGGAGCGGCACACGGTTGCCAGCGCGATCGTGCGAATGGGCATTCTTCCGACGCTTGAAGACTGGCTGGCACCGCGAACCAGGATCCATGCGCTCGACTCAATGGGTCACAATTGGTGGGCTGTGTGCATATCCAGTGCGGGCATCGCGGCGCTGGCTTTAGTTGGCGACGATGAGAAGGCACCAGCATGGCTCGAGCTAATCAATGAGGGTCTTCTGGAGTGGTTTCCGTATGCAGGGAATGTGCTTCAGAACAAGACAACCACCTTCGCGCCCGGCGGAGGCTATTACGAAGGCATCGGTTATGCAAACTATGCTCTTTCCGAGTGTTTGCGCTACCGACTGGCACACAGAAACGTTTTTCCGGGCCGCAAGCAGCCCGACCTCGAGCAGTTAGAGAATGTCTGCAAGTTTTTCTGCGAAACTTTTTACCCGAGTTCCGTCCATCCGCTTTCGGTGAATTTCGGCGACAGCTCGATGCACCAACAGGTCCGTTTGACCATGCGGATGCTCATCGAAAGCGGCTTTCGCCACCCCGGCGCCGGTTGGTACTGTGCGAAATCGAAAAGTCTGGCACCCATTCATCCACCTGCACTTGATTTTCTATTTCAACAACCGGTTCCGGCACCTGAAACACCCCGGTTACCAAGGTCGATTCTTTATCCCGATATTGGCTGGGTAATTCTGCGAAACTCCTGGAACGACGATACGACGATGCTAGCGGTAAAATCCGGCTTTACGTGGAATCATGCTCACGCCGATGCGGGATCGTTCATTCTTTTTCATGCAGGTGTCCCGGTGCTTATTGATTCGGGAACATGCAGCTACGGTAATCCGGCATATCCGCATTACTATGTGCAGAGCCCCGCTCACAATGTGATTTTGTTCAATGGCAAGGGAGAACCGGCGGAGGATCGTTACCGAGGCGTCAAATTCCCGGGAAGCTTAACAAGTTGGTTGACAGTCTCGGAGTGAGATATGTTTTCGCTGATGCTACCGGGCCGATGTCAGAACATTTCTCGCGCAACTACAGGCACTGGCTCTGGCTAGACGGAGTGATACTGATTTTCGACGACTTGATGGCCCACGAAGAAGGCATCTTCGACTGGCTCCTGCATTATCAAGGCAGCGCGGCTCGAGATGGCAACCATGTGTCGATTACTAATGGGCGAGCCAAGGTCGATGTCTTCTTCGTCCACCCCAGAGCGTTAGATGTCCACGAGGAGGAGGGTCTTGCAGATCACGAACCGAATAAAAAGGTACCATATTTTTCTTTTCGCACGCAAAAAAGCGCCCGAGTTCAAAAATTCATCACGGCAATTATTCCTCATCAGCCACAGAATACAAGCCACCTGCCGGTAGTTGAACCGTTAACCGATTGGCGTGCCTCCGGAATCCGGGTGCGAAGTGGACAGAACGTCACCGATGTGTACCTGAACCTGCAGGCGGACGGCAGGCGCATGAATGTGAACTCAAACAACACAATCGCCGGATGGGAAACGGATGCATACCTGCTTGCCTGGACGCGACCTGCAGCCGGTATTGACGATCCCACAGCCGTAAGCCGTTTTTTTGTTGCATGCGGTAGTTATCTTCGACGGAATGGAGATGTCCAACTAGATTCGTTATCTAAAGTCTTTGCGGTGTGGAAACCAGGGACGAAAGAAGCTCAAGTGCTCGGGCAGGAGAAGAGGAAAGTAGCGCTCGGCAATTTTGTCACACGGTCACATTAATATTCGCTTATGCTGTTGTATGGTATCTCCAGTCGCTCTTGTTGTTAGTATCTGGATCGCATTGGTCGTGCTGCCTTCCTACTGCAATGCGATCTCGGTGCTTGCCACGCTGCAACCCCGACATCCGCGGCTGTTCCTTCATGATGCCGATGTCCCGGCGATCAAGCACGCCATCAGCACAAATCCGTTCGTTGGGCAAGAGTATCAGCAGTTGCTCGCCTATGGCGACGAACTCCTGACTATGCCGCCTGACACCTATGGCCTCAAGGGCTCCGAGCACTCATTGCTGGCCACCGCGCGCGATATGGAAGGTCGCATATTTACGCTTGCCGGTCTCTACCGTCTCACGGGCGATCAGCGATTTTCCGCTCGCGCTACAAAGGAGATGCTCGCCGCGGCCGCCTTCCCCAACTGGAATCCGAAGCATTTCCTTGATACCGCAGAAATGACCGCTGCCCTCGGTTTGGGCTACGACTGGCTTTACTCCACGCTTTCGCCCGCTGACCGCGCCACCATCCGCAACGCGGTCGCCACCAAAGGCATCGATCCGTGGCTCAAACGCCTTCAGGGTAAAGGCATCCCAAGAAACAACTGGACTCAGGTATGCAACGGCGGAGAGACCATCGGGGCTCTCGCCATTGGCGACGAAGATCCCGCGCGCGCCAGCAAAGTTCTCGACAGTGCTCGCTCCGCCATCGCTGATATCATGACGCTCTTTGCGCCTGATGGCGGGTTCAGTGAGGGCCCCATGTATTGGAAATACGCTACGATATACAACGCCCTCTATATTGACGCGCTCGATTCCGCACTTGGAAGAGACTTCGGTGCGGTCGCCGCAACCGGCTTTTCCTCCACCGGGGACTACCGAATCCAATCTGACGGTCCTACCCACTTGCTGGCCAACTTTGGCGACTCCAACACGAATGGAGCGACCCCCGTCGCTCAGATGTTCTGGTTTGCCCGCCGGTTCAACAAGCCCCTCTACGCCGGGCACGCGCTCTATCTCGCACAAGATAAACACGGGGAAAAGGGCCATGACCGTTTTGGCCTTTTCATGCTTCTTTGGGCGGCCGAATGGTCGGCCCAAGCACCCTCTAGCGGCTCGAACGTCACACTTCCCCTGGTGCAAAGTTTCGTCCGAATAGGCCAAGCGTATATGCGCAGTGCATGGCACGATCCAAATGCCTGGTATGTTGGCTTCAAATGCGGACATGCATTAGCAAGCCACGGAGATCTCGATCTCGGCGGCCAGCGCTGGGCCAGTGATTTGGGAGCCGATAGCTATGGCCTACCCGGATACTTCAACTTCCATCGACAGCGCTGGACTTATTATCGGACCCGCACCGAAGGCCAAAACACGCTTACCATCGACGGCCAGAACGAAGATCTTGACGCAGTTGCGCCGATGTCCGCAGCCGGCACTATGGGGAATACTCTGTACGCCATCGGCAACCTCGACCAGGCCTACAAGGGCAAGCTTCGCTCGTGGAAGCGCGGTGTAGCGGTGATCCATAAGCAGCGCGCGCTTGTGGAGGACGAGATCGTCCCCGCCCAGCCTGTCGATGTAGTTTGGAACTTTCACACCTTCGCCAGAGTCCAAATCGCGGCTGGCGGCCGTTCGGCGACGCTCACAGAAGGCGGCGCCACCCTCCGCGCCCGTATTCTCGCACCCTCTTCAGCGCGTTTCAGTACCGCGAGTACAAAGGTTCCACCCCCGCAGAGGCCCAACCCGGGGCTTACAAATCTCGTGATCTCACTAAAGAAACAATCCAGGCCCGAAACAATTGCCGTCTTGTTCGCCCGCCCAGAAGATGACGCAACGCCGCGCCTGAGGCCGCTCTCCACTTGGAAATAACTTCACGGTGGCAGTCCCATCACCGTCGATGTAGCTGCCTGATTACGGCAGAGCAAACGCCACCAGCGAATCGCTCTGCTTGGTTTCGCGAATTTGCGCGTGGCCGCCTGCCGCAATGACCACGTATTGTTTACCATCCACGCTGTAAGTCATGGGCATGGCATTGCCGCTGGCGGGAAGCCTGGCGCTCCAGAGCTGGTTTCCGGTTTGCACATCAAAGGCGCGAAACATCCCATCAAACGTGCCCGCGATGAAGATCAGCCCTCCGGCGGTCATGATGGGGCCTCCCAGACTCGGCGAGCCCGGCGGCACGTCGTTTTTCGGAGCGCCGCCGAAACCTGCCATCGAGCCCAGCGGAACCTGCCAGCGAATCGTGCCGCGATTGAGGTCGACCGCGGTCAGCACGCCCCACGGCGGCGCATTGCAGGGCAGACCCGATGGGCCGATGAGGAAACCGCGGAACATCCCGTAAGGCGCTCCGGTCTGCGCCGTGTATTGTCCGTGAGCCACGTCGTGGCTCTCTTTCTCGAAAGAACCCCGCGGAATCAACTTCACTTCCGCCGGAAGATTGTTCGTGTTGGCAACCAGTAGATTATCTTTCGAGTCGAGCGCATAGCCGCTCCAGTTCATCCCTCCGAGATGGGCGGGCGCGACCAGCGATCCGTGCAAACTCGGGGGCGTGAAAATGCCTTTGTATTCGAGACTGCCGATCCATTTCGCGCAGGCGTTGCGAGCCGCGGGCGTCAGTCCCCAGGCCTGATTGGGGGCCACCTTTGGCAGCAGCGGCGGAGGTGCGGCCGGAACCGGCTGCGTGGGCGAGGTGACTTCGCCCGGAACATCGCTTTGCGGCACCGGCGTCTCCTTGACGGGGAAAACAGGTTTTCCGGTATCGCGGTTCAGCACATAGAGAAATCCTGTTTTGTTGCCGACGACGACCACGGGAATACTGTTTCCGCCTCGATGAATCGTAGTCAGCATCGGCGCCGCGGCGGTGTCGTAATCCCACAAGTCGTGATGGACCAATTGAAAGCCCCAGACAAGCTTGCCGGTCTCGGATTGTAATGCGACTATGGAATCCGCCCATTTATCATTGCCGGGCCGCAGCCCACCGTAATAATCGGGACTCGCGCTGCCGGTGGAAAGGAAGACCAAATGCCGCTTCGGATCGATTGCCATCGGAGGCCAGGCATTCCCCGCGCCGGTCTTCCAATGCGGTCGCGATTCATTGGGAGGAAGCGGATTCCAACTCCAGCGCAATTTTCCGGTGCGCGCATTGTAAGCGCGCACGACACCCGACGGCATAGCGGCACGAGCGTTGTCGTCGATAGCGGACCCGACAACGACAAGGCCATCGATCACCGACGGCGGCGAGGTCATGTGATACTCGCCAGGTATGTAGCGTGCCACATTTCGCAGGCTGACGAAGCCCGCTTTTCCAAAGTCCTCGCATGGTTTGCCGGTCGCCGCATCGACAGCGATGAGCCGCGCGTCCACCGTCGCTTCGAAAATTCTACGGTGGCACGGTTTGCCGGCCGCACGCCGCGGATCAACCCATGTAGCCACGCCACGATTGATCAGCCCATCGCCGTATGGCAAGTGCAGGTCCATCTTGGGATCGAAGGCCCAGCGCTCGGTTCCGGTTCTCGGATCGAGCGCGATCACGCGGCTGAAACCCGTTGTGATGTAGAGCGTGCCATCGACAAACAGGGGCGTGTCCTCGAAACCGCTACGGCGCTCGTGCGCGCTGCCCTTCGAGATATCTCCGGTATGAAAAATCCAGGCAACTTTCAGGCGGCTGACGTTTTTGCGGTTGATCTGCGCCAGCGGAGAATATCTGGTACCGGCTCCGTCGTGGCCGTAAGTGGGCCAGGCGTTGGTTGCGCTCTTACCCGGCTGACAAATCAAGAAAGCGAAGCTTACCGCAAGGAAAAGCCGGGACATTTGAAAAGTCTATCAGCGCGTCGCGAGGACTTCGGTTTCGCCGGCGGGGACGGCTTCGCGGCGGCGTTTGCGCCAGTTCTGGAAGCGGTCGAGATAGACGTAAACAACCGGCGTAATGTAGAGCGTCAGCAATTGCGATACGATCAATCCGCCGCAAACAGCGATGCCGAGCGGACGCCGCGCTTCCCCGCCAGGGCCCGTGCCCACCACAATGGGCAGCGTGCCGAGAAAAGCGGCCATCGTTGTCATGATGATCGGCCGGAAGCGCTTCATGGCCCCCTCGAAGATCGCTTCTTGCGGAGGCCTGTTCTCCCTGCGCTGCGCATCGAGCGCGAAATCGATCATCATGATGGCGTTCTTCTGAACGATGCCAATGAGGAGAACGATGCCGACAAAAGAATACAGATTCAGCGTTTGATTAAAGATCAGCAGCGTAATCAGCGCACCCAGGCCCGCGGACGGTAGGCCCGACAGAATCGTAATCGGATGGATAAAGCTCTCGTACAGAATGCCGAGCACGAGATAGATCACCACGACGGCGATCAACAGCAGGATGCCCAAATTGCGCAGCGATTGTTCGAATGCGGCCGCCGTGCCCTGATAGCTGAAGCTGACAGTATCCGGCATGCCGATCTGCGCCGCGGCCTGGCTGATCTGCTTGGTCGCATCGCTCAGCGCCACTCCGGGTTTCAGATTGAACTGGAAGTCTACAGCGGGTAATTGGCCGATATGGTTGACACTCAGCGGCGCCACGGTTTGCGTGATCGTGGCCACGGCCGAGAGCGGCACCATTTTGCCTGTACTCGAACGGATATACAGGTCGTTGAGCGCGGCCGGATCCCGCTGGTCCTTCGGCAGCACCTCAAGAATCACTTCGTATTGGTTCGACGAGGTCGTAATCGTGCCGACCTTGCGATTTCCATAAGCATCGTAGAGAGTGTTCGCAATGTCGCTGGGAGACACGCCGAGCGCCTGGGCGCGATTGCGGTCGATGTTCACGTTCAGCCGCGGAGTGTCCAGATACAGATCCATGTAGACCGTCGCGATGTCAGGCAAGGAACTCAGTTTTTTGTTCAGAATCGGCGCCCAGTGGTACAGTTCCGCCGTATCGGCATCCTGCAGCGCGAGCGAATATTGAGCGCGCCCTTCGTGCTGCCCCATCTGAATCAGCGGAGGAACCTGGAGAAACACCATGAGCCCGGGGATTTTTTCAGCGAACTGCTGCTCCAACTGAGCCAGGATCACACTGGCCTTGGGGCGATTCGGCGTGTCCTTGAAAACCATAAACAGGAAGCCCTGATTTTGGCCGCCATTGCCGGCGCCCGAGCCGAAATCTTGCACCCAGGGGTTCTTTGCGACGATCGCATTGACCTTTTTCTGCAGCCGCACCATCTCATCGAACGAAGTATCCTGCGCCGCCTGGCTTCCGCCGAAGGCGAAGCCCGTATCCACAGTCGGCATAAAGCCCTTCGGCATCACAACGAACATGTAGCCGGTGGCGATCGTCAGCAGAATGGCCACAACCAAGGTAGGCGCTTTGTGACGCAAAACGACGCGGAGAGTGCTGCCATAGGAACTGGTCAGCCGGTGGATGACATTTCCGGCCGCGCGATAAAACCAGCCCTGGCGGCGCTCCGATTCCGGCCGCAGAAAACGGCTGCACAACATCGGCGTCAGGGTGAGCGAGACGAAGCCGGAGATGAGCACGGCGACCGCAATCGTGATGGAGAACTCACGCAGCAGGCGCCCGATGATGCCGGTCATGAACAACACGGGAATAAAGACCGCCACCAGCGAAAGGGTCATCGAAACGATCGTAAAGCCGATCTCGCGCGCGCCATCGATGGCTGCCTGCATGCGCGTTTTTCCCATCTCCAGGTGGCGCACAATGTTTTCCAGCATGACGATGGCGTCGTCAACCACGAATCCGACCGAAAGGATCATGGCCATCATCGAGAGCATGTCCACGGTGAAGCCAAGCAGATACATGGCGGCGAAGGTGCCCAGTAGCGAAAGCGGCACAGCGACGCTGGGAATGGCGGTCGCCGAGGCATTTCGCAGGAAGAAGAAGATCACGCCGATCACAAGCACAATCGCAATGATCAAAGTGACCTTCACGTCGGTGATCGAAGCGCGGATCTCTTGCGACGCATCGAAGGCGCTGCCGACCACGACACCCGCCGGCATCGATTTCTCCATTTGTGGGAGTAGAGCCTGAACGGCATCGGCAACCGCCACCGTATTCGAGCCCGGCTGCTTATTCACGGCAAGGATAATGCTGGGGTGATCGTTGATCCAGAATTCCGACTTGGTATCTTCTACGCTGTTGAGCACCTTGCCCAATTGGTCGAGATAAACCGGGTTGCCGTTCTGGTAGGTGACGATGAGCTTGCGGAATTGCTGGGCAGTGCTCAACTGGCTGGTGGAGTCAACGGTATAGGCTTTGCTCAACCCGTACAGCGAGCCGGCCGGCATATTCACGCTACCGACCGCGAGCGCTTGGCGCACCGTCTCCAGATCGAGATGCCGGGCTGCGAGTTTTGCCGGGTTCGCTTGCACGCGAACCGCGTATTTCTGCGCTCCGAAGACCTGCACTTGCGCCACACCGTTAATCATCGACATGCGCCGCGCCATTATGGTCTCGGCGTATTCGTCGAGCTGGGAGAGCGGCATGGTCTGGGAAGAGACGGTGAGATAGAGGACCGGCTGCTCGGCCGGATTTACTTTTCTATAAGAAGGCGGCGCCGGCATGCCGGGCGGCAGCGCTCCCGCCGTGCGCGAGATGGCGGCCTGCACATCCTGTGCCGCGGCATCGATATTGCGGCTCAAATCGAACTGCAGCGTGATCGACGTCGAGCCCTGCGAGCTCGAAGAGGACATGCTGTTGATGCCGGCGATGTCGGAGAATTGCGCTTCGAGCGGCGTCGCGACCGAGGCGGCCATTACGTCCGGATTCGCTCCCGGCAGCGAGGCGGAAACCTGGATGGTCGGATATTCCACGGCGGGTAGATTGCTGACCGGCAGCGTGAAATAAGCGAGCAGCCCAAAAATCAGGATGCCCGCCATCACGAGCGTAGTCGCGACGGCGCGGCGGATAAATAAATCGGTAAACCGCATCCCGAACCTCTACGACGCTTCCTTTGCGGCTGGTCGGCTGGCGGTCTGCGTGTCGGGCTTGAGCAGTTTCACCTTGGCTCCGGGCCTCAACCTCATCTGACCCTCCGAGATCACCATCTCGCCCGGATGCACGCCGTTTTCGATGACCGCCAGTTCCTGCCCTTTGCTGGTATAGTTGCGCGCTACCTGAACCGGCCGGATACTCACTTTGGAGGTTGCCGAATCCATGACCCACACGTATTTGCCCTGGGGCCCGTTCTCAACAGTTCGGGTCGGCACAACTGTCTGGTTCTGCTGCACCTGGAGCTGCAACTGCGTGTTCACAAATTCTCCCGGCCATAACGTTTGATCCGGATTCTTGAACTGAGCTTTCAGGTTGACCGTGCCGGTGGTGGTATCCACAGTATTGTCGATAAAGACCAACTTGCCCGTGGCCGGCTTTTCTCCGTCCCCGGCGGCGGTCACCAGCAGCGGCTGGCGAGCGTTGTGCTGTTGCACCTGCGGCAGCAGTTGTTCGGGCAATCCGAAGGAGACATAAATGGGCGACATCTGCAAAAGCGTGACCAGCGTGGTTCCGTTGTCGCTAACCAGGTTTCCCGCGCGTACGGCGATGGCGCCCGCCCGCCCGGAGATCGGCGCCGTGATTTTCGTATAGCCAAGCTGCAATTGCTCCGCGGCCAACCGGGCGCGGTCGGATTTCAGAGAAGCAGTGGCGCTCTTGATGGCTGCCTCGTCGGCTTCCACCGAGGCTTTGGAGGCATTCGCGGTTGCCACCGCCTGCTCGGTCTGCTCTTTGGAATTGATGCCCGCTTTGCCCAGCGCGAGCGCGCGATCGGCAACCGACTGATTCTGCTTCAGGGTCGCCTGATCTTTGGTTTTGTTTGCCTGCGCCTGCTGCTCGAGCGCGATGTCCTTATTGATATCGGCCTGAATTTGCGCGATCTGCGCCAGCACCGGCTGGGGATCGATCTGGAACAGGAGCTGGCCCTTCCTGACGTTTTGCCCCGGTTCGAAATTCACCTCTGTAATCTGGCCCGCGATCTGCGATTTGACATCCACGCTATGGATGGCCTGCACCGTGCCCACCGCGGTTACATTCAGCGGGACGGTCTCGGCTGTCGCGGCCACCGCGCGGACCGGGACCGCCTGCATCATCATCATTTTCATGGCAGCCGCTTTGGATGGCCCCTTCTTCGCGCAAGAAGCGAGAAGTAAGGCGCAAAACAGAGCGATTACCGACGCAACTACTAGCTTTGGCTTAGGAATATATCGGGACACAGTGAGACTCAGTCGCTTTAGGAGAGGATTCACCTGTATTCTCGCACAATTGCGCCTCCCCATTGCCACTTCTAAATACGAGTGAAAATGCGGATTGTTCCGTGAAAAGTTGGATATGGTGTAAGTGATGCGCCTCTTCGCGCTCCCGGTAGCCGGACTACTCCTGGCTGCGCTGGCGCCAGCCCAATTGCCACAGGCCCAGGCGGCTGGTATCGCAAGGCATGCGCTCAATCTGCTGCTCCAGCAAGACTTCACGGCACTGCGCGGCACCTTCGACCAAACCATGAAGCAGGGCCTCACGAAGCAAATGTTCGACGCCAAGGTCGTGCCGCAGTTGCAGGCGCTCGGAACGGCGGAAAAGATCGGCCAGCCGCAAGTCTACAAGCGGGGCCCCAATGACGTAGCCGTGTTTCCGATCCAGTTCGCCAAGGGGCATTTCCAGATCATTCTGACGATCAACCCTCAAGGCGAAATCGCGGGACTGTTTCTAAGGCCAGGCCAACCCGCCACCTCGGCCAAATGGAAGCCTCCTCCGTATGACGATCCGGCTCGCTTCCATTCGCTTGCGGTCACCGTGGGCCAAACCTGGCGCTTGCCGGGCACTCTGCTCACGCCTGTTGGACAAGGCCCATTTCCCGGGGTGGTACTGGTGCAGGGCTCGGGTCCGGGGGATCGTGACGAAACCATCGGCCCCAACAAGCCGTTTCGCGATCTCGCCGAAGGCCTCGCTTCCAAAGGCATCGCCGTGCTTCGATACGACAAACGGACGCTGGTTTACCGGCAGGAAATGATGTCGATGCATGACGTCACTGTCGAGCAAGAGACGATCCAGGACGCAATCAACGCTGTTCGTCTGCTGCAGCATCAACCCAAAGTGAAGGCAAGGCGGGTATTTCTGCTGGGCCATAGCCTGGGCGGATACCTGGCACCGCGTATTGCCAAACAGGACCCAGGCATTGCCGGTCTGATCATATTGGCGGGCAATGCGCGGCCGGTGACGCAGTTGGTCCTGATGCAGGAAAAGGAGCTGGGCGCACCCCCGCAACAGATCGCTCAGATCGAGAAGGACATCGCGAAAATTCACGCCCTAAAGCCCGGCCAACAGAGTTCAAAACTGATCTTCCATGCTCCGCCCAGCTATTGGCTGGACCTGAGGAACTATCATCCAACGGCGGTCGCCAAAAGCCTGCGCATTCCGATGCTGCTTCTGCAAGGTGGCCGCGATTATCAGGTCACGAAAACGGATTTCGATCTTTGGAAATCCGCTTTGGCAGGCAAACCGAAGGTCACTTTTCATCTCTTTCCAGACTTGAACCACCTCTTTATGCCTGGCGAGGGCAAAAGCACGCCTGCCGAGTACTACAAGCCAGGCCATGTGTCTGTGAACGTCATCGAGCAGATCGCGAGCTGGATCAAAGCGGAGGCGGGTTAATAGGTGATAGCTTTTTCGCGATGCTGAGCCAATATGATCTTTAGCTCTTCGCGGCGGGGCTGAAGCTTTGATACAGCAGGTCGAATTCCTGCCACGCTTGTGCCCAGAATATGCGGAATGTCCGACCGGCTGAGAGGAATACCGCTTCGTGCTCTCTCCAGACGATCAGCGCTGTGCCGGCTAACAGCACGGCGTGGCCCGTCTTGATGGCAGCTTGTGCGGCGCGGGAATGCCTGAGCTGAAAACGGCTGAGGGCAAAAGCCTGGAAGCGCAGATGCGCGCCCTCTTCCTCAAAAATGCGCTCGCAGATGCTTCGGAGCAGCGGCGAGGAGGTGGCGTCGCGCAAGGCGGCATAGTACGGGCGGGCCAGCAGTTCCGCGGTCACCAGAACCTTGAGGCACAGTTCCAGACCCGCGACGCCGCGAATGCATCGGAAGACGCTGTGTACCCAATGTTTTCGCAAGCAGCGGGCGTGCTCTAGCTGGAGGAATCGGGCCAGGATACTGCTGTGGCGCTGCTCTTCCCGCAGGAACAGCTTCAGGGCGGCGATCAGGCCCAGGTCGCACGTTGCCCGCGAGAAACGCTGCGCCCGCTCCAGCATGCGCGCTCCGCTGGCGCTTTCTCCGAGTTGAAACTGCTGAATGGAGGCGATCACCGCACGCCGCTCGGCCCCGGACAGGCGCACTCGATCGTCCCAGGGAAGCGCGGGTTCCGGCGCGTTTTGGTAAAAGTACTCCACCCAATCATAAGAAGTCGCGCAGGCGCACTCGTGGAGGTTGCTCATAAGAAGAGTATCCACGATTTACTTTGTCTTGTAAAGTGCTTTTTAACCCCTCACGGTCGGGGTTCTGTTTGGGGGGGCGGTAGCCCCGCCCGCTTCCACAACTCATCGACGCGCCGGATAATCTCCGGCGACATTTCGATCACATTCGGCCAGCGCCGCGTAAAGCCTTCGGATGGCCATTTCGCCGTGGCATCGATGCCCATTTTCGAGCCGTAATTCGGCGCGCGGCTGGCGTGATCGAGCGAATCGATCGGTCCCATGGAAAATTCGATGTCGCGCTGCGGATCGATGTTGTTTAAGGCTTTCCACGCCACTTCGCGGACATTTTGCACGTCCACATCTTCGTCCACCACAATGATGCATTTGCTGAACATCGCCTGCCCCAGGCCCCAGATGGCGTGCATGACCTTGCGCGCATGGCCCGGGTAGGATTTGCGCATCGAGACCAGCACGAGGTTGTGAAAGATTCCTTCGGCGGGCATGCAGATATCGCGCACTTCGGGCAGTTGCATGCGCATGAGCGGCAGGAAGATACGTTCCACAGCCTTGCCCATGTAGAAATCTTCCATGGGCGGCGGTCCGACGATGGTCGCCGCGTAAATCGGATGCTTGCGCCGCGTGATGCAGTCGATGTGAAAGACCGGATAGTCGTCGTCAAGGGAATAGAAGCCGGTGTGATCGCCGAAAGGACCTTCGCGGCGCATTTCGCCGGTTACGACATGGCCTTCGAGCACGATTTCGGCATTCGCCGGGACCTCGAGATCGGAGGTTTCGCACTTCACCATCTCGACCCCCTTGCCGCGCAAAAATCCGGCAAACATCATTTCATCAATGCTCGGCGGAAGCGGCAGGATCGCCGAGTACATGGTCACCGGATCCGAGCCTATGGCGACCGCAACCGGCATGCGTTTCTCTCCGCCCGCCGCTACTGCGCGGCGGTAATGTTCGGCGCCATGCTTATGCTTTTGCCAGTGCATGCCGGTTGTCTGGCCGTCGAAGACCTGCATCCGATAAGTGCCGCAATTGCGCTTGCCGGTTTCCGGGTTTTGGGAAAAGACCATGGGCAGCGTGATAAAGCGGCCGGCATCGCCCGGCCAGCAATGCAGGATGGGAAATTCGTCCAGCGAAAATTCATCGCGCTCAATGACCTCTTTGCACGGACCAGATGAGACGGTCTTGGGGAAGATCGCACGTAATTCGGCCAAGCGCGGCAGCAGTTTGATCTTTTCCAAAATACCTTCGGGCCGCTCCATTTGGAGAAAGCCCGAGATGCGTTCGGCGACCTCTTCGATATTTCCGACGCCGAGCGCAAGCTCCATGCGCCGCATGCTGGCAAAAGCATTGATGAATACCGGGATTTTCGAACCCACCGGCTTCTCAAACAGCAGTGCGGGACCGCCGTTCTTCACCGAGCGGTCGGCGAACTCGGTGATTTCGAGGCGCGGATCGACTTCGAAGCGAATGCGCTTCAGCTCGCCCTGTTTTTCCAAAACCCGAAGGAAACCGCGTAAGTCGTCAAAAGGCATGGACGTGTATACCCATTATCATGAGAGTGAATTATGGAAAAACGAACCGCGCTGGTTACTGGTGCGAGCCGGGGGATTGGCAAAGCCTGCGCGCTGGCTCTCGCGGCAGCCGGACATCGTGTCGCCGTAGCCGGGCGCTCGCGTGAAAAGCTGGAGGAAACCGCCGCTGCCATTCGCGGCTCGGTCGGCGAAGCCTATGTCGCCGAAATCGATATATCTGTTGCCGAATCGGTGGCCAACGGAATCGCCAAAATCGCGAAAGAGTTCGGCCGAATCGACATTCTGGTCAACAACGCGGGGATCACCAAAGACGGCCTTGCGCTGCGTATGAAACCGGCGGATTGGGATGCAGTGCTGCAAACAAATCTCAAAGGGCCGTTTCTCGCCATCCAGCACGTGCTGCATCCCATGATGCGCGAGCGCTGGGGCCGCATCATTAATATATCTTCCATCGTCGGCGAAACCGGAAACGCCGGGCAGGCCAACTATGCAGCATCGAAAGCCGGTTTACTCGGGCTGACCAAGGCGCTCGCACAGGAACTCGGAAGCCGCAACATTACGGTGAATGCGGTGGCGCCCGGGTTTGTCGAAACTGATATGACGCATGGACTCAGTGCTGAGTTGAAGCAGGCCATGATCGACCGCACGCCGCTCAAGCGCATTGGCACCGCGGAAGACGTCGCCGCCGCCGTCCGCTTTCTGGCTAGCGAGGAGGCCGGGTTTATCACCGGCCACGTCCTCGATGTCAACGGCGGAATGTACATGTAATGCCCATCACCCACCAAGCTCCCCGCGACACTCCGTTCAAGGTTGGCGCGGTGCAGATGTCCTGCTCCGCCGATCCGGAAGCCAACATGCACAAAGCGATCGACGGCATCCGCAGCGCCGCCGCGCAAGGCGCCGAAATCGTCTGCCTGCAGGAGTTGTTCCGCTCGCAATATTTTTGCCGCGAAGAGAATGCCAAGCTGTTCGACTTGGCCGAACCGATTCCCGGCCCTACCACGGAAGTTCTCAGCGGCGTTGCCAAAGAGCTGCAAGTCTCGATCGTGGCCTCGCTATTCGAGAAACGCGCGCACGGGCTGTATCACAACACCGCAGCGATTCTCGATGCCGACGGATCGCTCGCCGGCATCTACCGCAAGATGCATATCCCGGATGATCCCCTGTACTTCGAAAAGTTTTACTTCACGCCCGGCGATCTCGGATTCCAGGCTTTCGAGACGCGATCTTCGCGCATCGGCGTGCTGGTTTGCTGGGACCAATGGTATCCGGAAGGCGCGCGCATCGCGAGCCTCCAAGGCGCGAACGTGCTGTTTTATCCGACCGCCATCGGCTGGCATCCCGCCGAAAAAGCGCAGTACGGTGAAGCGCAGCTCGACGCCTGGCGCACCATCCAGCGCGCGCATGCCATCGCGAACGGCGTCTTTGTGGCTGCCGTGAACCGCACCGGATACGAAGGCCCTGCGGAAAGCGGTATCGAGTTCTGGGGCCATTCGTTTGTGGCCGATCCGTTTGGGCGCGTGATGGCGGAAGCCGCCGCCGATCGCGAAGAAGTGCTGGTCGCCGAATGCGATCCGAAGCAGATCGACGAAGTACGCCGCAACTGGCCATTCCTGCGCGACCGGCGCATCGATGCTTATGGACCCATCACCGAACGCTGGATCGGATAACTTCATCCGTATGCCGGCCGAGTGGGAGCCGCATGAAGCCACCTGGCTGGCCTGGCCGCACGAGCGCACCGACTGGCCCGGCAAGTTTGAGCCGATCCCGTGGGTGTATGCAGAGATCGTGCGCCGCCTCGCGCGTGTCGAGCGCGTGCGCATTCTGGTGCAAGATGCGGATACGGAGCACAGCGCGCGCTGCTTTCTTCAGAAATCGAATGCGGCGCTGGAAGCGGTCGAATTTTTTCAGGTGAAAACGGATCGAAGCTGGACTCGCGATTACTGCCCGATTTTTGTGCACGATGAGTGCGGCGGGAAGATCGCGTTGAACTGGCGCTTCAATGGGTGGGCGAAATACGATAACTGGCGGCGCGACAACGCGGTCACGCAAAAGCTCGGATTGCCGACGATAACGCCTATGTGGAAGAGCGAAGAAATCGTGCTCGAAGGCGGCAGCATCGATGTCAACGGAGCGGGCAGCATTCTGACCACCGAAGAATGTTTGCTCAGCGCCGAGCAGACGCGCAATCCGGGTTTCGGGCGCGAGGACCTGGAAGCGATTTTCGCTCGTTATTTAGGCGCAGCCAATACCGTCTGGCTGCGCAACGGAATCGCCGGCGACGACACGCACGGCCACGTGGACGACCTGGCGCGATTCACGGACACGCGCACGATCGTCGTCGCCAGCGAGCGGGACAAACGCGAGGAAAACTACGAACCGCTGGCCGAAAATCTGGCCTTGCTGCGCGAAGCCAAAGATGAAAACGGCGAGCCGTTTCGCATCGAGACCCTGCCCATGCCGCAGCCGCTCTTCTTCGATGGCCAGCGACTTCCGGCCAGCTATGCGAACTTTTATATCGCCAACAAAACCGTGCTGGTTCCTGTCTTCAACGATCCGAACGATCGAATGGCTTTGAACAAACTCGCTGAGCTGTTCCCCGATCGCGAGGTGATTGGGATCGCCGCGACCGATCTGGTTTTAGGCCTCGGTACGCTGCACTGCATGACTCAACAGGAGCCCCTCTAATTGCTGCCGCTTATCCTCGGTGCCGCGTCGCTTTCGATCTGGCTTGGACTGGCATTCAAGCGGGGCGGGTTCTGGCGGGTTTCGAGGCGCCCACCGCTCCCCGGCAGTCGCGGCTCGGTAGTGGCTGTGATTCCTGCACGCAACGAAGCAAAGACCATCGGAACAGCGGTGGCGTCGCTATTGGCGCAGGATTTCGCACCCGTCAAAATTATCGTGGTTGACGACGAAAGCACGGACGGCACCGCGGAAATCGCTCAGGCGGCAGCAAGCGGCTCCGAGCGCGAGTCGGATTTAACAGTAGTTCGCGGCGAACCGTTGCCGCCCGGCTGGGCCGGAAAAGTTTGGGCGATGACGCAAGGCGTCGCTCGGGCGGAACAGATCCATCCGGATTTCTTGCTGCTGACCGACGCCGATATTCGGCATGGCTCGCACAGCCTGAGCGATCTCGTCGCGATCGCCGAAAGCCGCCGCTGCGATCTTGCTTCGTTTATGGTGAAGCTGGTCTGCCACACACCCGCGGAGCGGCTGCTGATTCCGGCGTTCGTCTTTTTCTTCTTTAAGCTCTATCCACCCGCCTGGACGGCATCGGATCGGTTTCGCACAGCCGGCGCGGCGGGCGGCTGCATGCTGATCCGCGCGGAAACGCTGCGGCGCATTGGCGGCCTTGCGGCCATTCGAGGCGCCGTCATCGACGATTGCGCACTGGCGCGAGCCGTGAAGCAGAGCGGCGGGCGTCTGTGGCTTGGAGTTACGGACGATACCGAGAGCATCCGCCCTTACGGCTCTTTTGCAGAAATCGGGCGCATGATTTCGCGCACGGCGTTTTATCAATTGCGCCATTCGCCGCTTCTGTTAGTGGGCACGGTGGCGGGTCTGAGCTTGGCCTATCTTGTGCCGCCTGTGCTCGCCTTGCGCGGCAATCGCTTGGGCGCCGCGGCTTGGATGATTCAGATAGCCACTTATCTGCCCATGGTGCGCTTTTACCGGCTTTCGCCGCTTTGGGCCCCTTCCCTGCCCCTGGCGGCCTGTTTCTATATGGGCGCGACGATCCATTCGGCCGTTGCCTATTGGCGCGGCCGCGGTGGGAAATGGAAGGGCCGGATTCAGGACCGCAGTGGGACAGACGATGGTTTTTTGTCGTCTGTCAATCCGGACCCTACGCTCGCTCCTGATAGGTTCCCTCAGAGGTACTCACGCGGATTCGTTTGCCTTGATTGATGAAGGGCGGCACCTGCACCATCAGACCGGTTTCCATTTTGGCCGGCTTGGTGACGTTCGACACCGTAGCGCCTTTCAGTCCAGGCTCGGTCTCCACCACCGTCATCTCCACGCTCGCCGGCAGTTCCACACTGATGGGTTTGCCTTCGTAAAACTCAACGTTGACGTGCAACTGCGGGGTTAAATATTGAACCGAATCTCCCAGCAGATCTTTGGTCAAGTGCATCTGCTCAAAGTTTTCCGTGTTCATAAAGTAGTAATACTCGCCGTCGTCGTAGAGGAACTCCATTTCGTGCTCGTCGAGGGCCACACGCTCGACCTTGTCTTCCGACGAAAAGCGGTGTTCGGTCATGGAGCCATTGCGCAAACTGCGCATTTTTGCCTGCACGAAGCCGCGAAGATTTCCCGGCGTGCGGTGGACCATGCTGAAGACGGAATAAAGCTCGTTGTTGAATTTGACCACCATTCCGGGGCGCAGTTGGGTTGCTGCAATCATGATTCAAGGCCAGTTTAGCGCGTGAGGCAAACTTTCCCGCGCGCATCGTTAACCAC
Organism: Bryobacteraceae bacterium; assembly: GCA_036379475.1. Lineage (GTDB taxonomy): Bacteria > Acidobacteriota > Terriglobia > Bryobacterales > Bryobacteraceae > Bog-105. Next base: position 25,622 of record DASVGP010000242.1, read on the forward strand.
ACGCCACAGGCCGATGTTATCGGCGTGCGCGGTGTCCCGCTTTCCGTTGATCTTGAACCGAAGTTTCTGTCCGGGCGGCAGATGCCAGATAATCGCGGCGTGGTCCTTCAGGGCCGGCGTCACGGTGAGGCACTTTGGGTCCATCGGGATCAGCATCAGCCGCCCGAACGCAGCCGGTTTCGCGCGCCAGCCCGCGGGGCAGTTCTGTTCCTCAACGCCTTTTGCCGAAATCTCGATCCAGCAGGCCTTGGCCGACCAATTTTTGCGCGCGAACAATCGGCCGCGCGGATCGTAGACCCAGGGGTCGAGGTTCTGATAGCCGATGCCGGGCAGATACGGGTCCGCCCACAAAAATTCGTAAGCTACGCCCGGGCCGGTCCGAACCATCTGCCGGTTCTCCATCGCCCAGCCTTGCAGAAATTGCGAAGCGGGCAGATTAGGATCGAGCGTAACTAGCGCGAGGGCGGCCGCATGCGCCCTCCAGCCGGGATGCTCCACTTGTTCGGGCTTGAGGCTCAGGAGAAACTCGATGGGAAGCTGCCCGAAGAAAGTGCGGTCGTCTTGGCGGGGATCCATGTGCAGGTTGATGCGAACCGCATCGATGAATTCGACCGCGGCATAGAGCGCACGCGGATCGCGGAAGGCGCCGCCTTCGAGCTTCGCCAGCATGGGTTTCCATTCGGCTTTATAAACCGCTTCGGCATCCTCCTGGCCTTTCGCAATCGCCTGAAACAGCCGATCCCGCGCGTGCTCGATGTCTGGTTCGGGCTTACACGCGGGGGCGGCATCCGGCGATCCGCCGAGCCAATCGCGTACCAACGCGTCCTGGCGTAAATCGCAAGGATGGGCCGCGGCCCATTGGACCGCTTCCTTCCCGGATTTCGGATCGCCGGTCACGACGGAATAGAGCGCCAGCTCGAAACCGCGCTGGGGCGAATCGGAAACGGTTTTCAAGCGATGGGCCAAATCCATCCAGCGGGGCGTCTGGCGTTGCGCATCGAGCTTCAGCCGGTGCAAGCGGCGCGGCGTCAGCAGCAAGTGGAACGGTCGAGGGGCGCTTAGCACAACTGAGCAAAACATGCTGAAACCGAGCGCCCAAGCGTAAGCGAGGGATTTTGTCAATCTGATCGCAATTCTCTCAAACGAGGCGAGGCAGGGCCGAAAACCAGCGCGCCCTGGAAAGGGCACAGCAGCCTTGAAAGGCTGAACCCACGGCTGCCAAGCGCTAAGAGGCAGCCGCAAAAGCACCGGAGGACTACTAGTACTTTTCTCCGGCTGGAGCAATTCGTTCAAGATCTGCGATAGGCTGCCGGGATGCTCCGCCGCAATCCAGGGTTTTGCTTCACGGCAATCTTGACCTTGGCGTTGGGTATCGGCATGAATACGGCAATTTTTATCGTGTTCGAAGCCGTCGTGCTGGCCCCGTTACCCTACACGCAGCCGCATCGCCTGGTTTTGGTCTGGTTGTACAATCATGCGCTGAAGAGTCCAACCTATCTCTCCTACCCCGATTTCGTTGACTGGCGGCGCAATAGCCGCTCTTTCCAACGCATGGCGGCATTCAAACCGCAGAGCCAGGATCTGACAAGCCCGGGTACGCCGGAGCATCTGGAAGGCAAGCGAGTCTCGTGGGGGTTCTTCCGTACACTCGACGTGAAGCCGGCATTGGGCCGCGAGTTTACGGCGAAGGAAGACGTACACGGCGGGGCGCCGGCCGTCATCATCAGCAATCGTCTATGGAGAAATCGTTTCGGCGGCAGCCGGACGGCTCAGGGTAAGCCGCTGACCTTCGACGGAGCGGATTACACGATCATCGGAGTTCTCCCGGCACACTTTCATTGTCCGAGCGATGCCGATTTTTATATACCGCTGGGGGAAGGCGGCCCGCTCGAAATCGGCGACCGGGCCACCCACAACATCGCACGGCGCAGTTAGCGAAGCTTTACAGGCTGTAGGGTTCCCATGATCCCGTCCCACCAGCGGTCACGTCGGCCGGTGAGGAAGAGATCGCCCCAGAGTTGCAAGTTGAGCAGGCGCCAGAGGCGGTCGGTGGCGTCTTCGTGGCGGCCGAGATGGCGCGCGATGAGCGAATCGAGCGCGCGGCGGTCTATGATCGAAGCGAGAAAGCCGTCCGGTTCGCGCAGCGCGTCGTAGAGCGGCTGCGCGCGGCGATCGAGCAGCCAATCGCGGATGGGCGTGGGGAAGCCCATCTTTTTGCGATAAATGATTTCGCGCGGCAAGATGTCTTCGACAGCGCGCTTGAGGATGTATTTCTGCGTGTTGCCGCGGACCTTGAGACGATCCGGAATCGTGGTGGAAAATTCGACGAGCTCATGGTCGAGCAGGGGCACGCGGCTTTCGAGCGAGCAGGCCATGCTCATCTGATCCTGTTTCATCAGCAGTTCGATCAGGTAGGTCTTCTGATCCGCGTACAACATCCGGGACAACAGAGACGCATCGGGCCGGGCGTTCCAATAACGAAGATAATTGCCGTAAACGGCGGCGGGCGTAGAGCCGAGCAGCGCGTTCTGCTCTTCGCGCGAAAAGGCGCAGTAGAAATTGTCGAGCAGCAGCGATTCGACCGACCCATCGCGGCCGAGGAAACTGTGCAACAGCTTGCGCCGCAACGGCGCGCGCAGCAGTGAAGTTGTGCCAAGGTGCGCGCGAATGGCGTGTCGCAACCGCGCGGGCAGCACCGAAGAATAGACATTAGCGGCGCGTGTGTTGAGCAGGTTCCAGCCGTATCGCTCGTAGCCGCCGAAGATCTCGTCGCTGCCTTCCCCGGTGAGCACAACTTTCACGCGCTCGGCGGCTAGGCGTGCGACGAAGTAAAGCGAGACGCTGGAGGGCCAGGCGATCGGCTCGTCCTCCTGCCAGACCAGGCGCGGAAGCTGGTCGAAGAAGTCGCCGATGCCGACTTTGATTTCGTGATGGTCGGTGCCGATGCTGCGCGCGACCTGCGCGGCATAGCTGAGTTCGCTGAACTGCTCTTCGGCGTAGCCGACTGAAAAAGTTTTCACCGGAGTGTCGGTGAGCCGCCGCATGAGCGCGGCGATGGCGCTCGAATCAACGCCGCCGCTGAGAAACATACCGAGCGGGACATCGCTCATCAGACGCAAGCGAACGGTCTCTTCCAGGCGCCGGCGGGTTTCGGCAATCAGCTCGGCCTCGCTTGCCCGCGAGGAAGCGGGCTCAGGGACGTCCCAATACCGCCGAATCTCCAGTGCGGGCGATGCCGCACTCAAGTCGAGCGTCAAAAGATGACCGGGCATCAGCTTGCGAATACCGCGAAACAGGGTCCGTTCTTCGCTCACATAGCCGAAGGCGAGATATTCCGGCAGAACCTCCTCTTCGAGCCGCGCATCGATGGCCGGATGAGCGAGCAACGCTTTCATCTCCGACGCGAAAGCGAAGAGATGCCCGTCCGAGTAGTAATAGAACGGCTTGATGCCCAAGCGGTCGCGCACGCAGAAGAGCCGGCGGCGGTCGCGGTCCCAAATGGCATAGGCGAACATCCCGCGCAGCAGACCAGCCGATTCGGCCCCGAATTCTTCGTAAGCGTGCAGGATGGTTTCGGTATCGCAGTGAGTTTTATAGACGTGCCCCGCCTGCTCGAGACGAGGCCGGATGTCAGCGTGGTTGAAAACTTCGCCGTTATAGACGATCCAGAGCGAATCGCTTTCGTTGGCCATCGGCTGATGGCCGGCGGCCAGATCGATGATGCTGAGACGGCGATGGCCGAGGTGCGCGAAATCGTCGTGGTAATAGCCGCAATCGTCGGGGCCGCGATGCGCAATGGCATCGGTCATCCGCTTCAAAACAGCCTCCGGCGGATGCGAAGGCGCAACCGAGATGTAGCCCGCGATGCCGCACATGCCGGTACCAGTGTAGCGTTGCGAACCGATTAGGATCACCGGGAGGCAACCGTAGAACCTGCGTTTGACAGATAAAATCGGCCGCACGTATAATTGTGCTGCACGCGAAAACGTGCAAATGGAGCCTGTTATGAAGACGAATATAACGCTTAAGCTCGATTCCGAACTTCTCCGCGAAGCGAGAGTGCTTGCGGCCGAGGAGAAGCGATCGGTGAGCGCTCTTCTGGCGGACCGGCTGGAAGCAGCGATTCGGGAACGGAAAGCATTCGACAGGGCGCGCCGGCGAGCGCTCGCGCGGCTTCGTAAGGGCTTGGACCTTCGCTGGACACCTCCCGAATCGCGAAGCGAGCTCTATGAGCGATAAGTTCTTTGTCGATACCAACATTCTCATGTACGCGCATGATGCCTCTGCCGGCGCGAAGCACGACCGCGCCAAAGCAGTTGTCGAAGAACTCTGGCGCGATCGGTCCGGAGCCATCAGCACGCAAGTGCTCCAGGAGCTTTGTGTGAATCTGCGGCGGAAAGCAACTCGGCCCGCAAGCGCCCGGACCACGCGTGAAATCGTCGCCGACTACTTGTCCTGGGAGGTGATGATCAATACTGGCCAGTCGATTCTCGAAGCTTTGAGCATTGAGGAGCGATATCGAATTTCGTTCTGGGATGCACTCATCGTTCAAGCAGCGGAGGCATCGGGAGCCACAGTTCTCTATTCAGAGGATCTATCGGATGGCCAGATATACAACGGAGTCCGCGTAAAGAATCCGCTTAAAGGGAATTAGACCTTCCGCTGATTTCAGGGCTACTACTAATTAAATATCGACGTGTACGTGTAAACCCCGGTGAGAATAATGATAATCACCGCGGTCGCCCAGGCAATGACGTTCTGCCAGGAATTGTTTTTGAACATCCCCATGAGCGGCTTGCGATTGATCAAGAGCAGCATATAGATCAACACAAAGGGCAGCAGAATGCCGTTGGCCACCTGCGAATAGACGATCACCTGAAGCAGCGGGAGATGCGGCGCCAACACCACGGCCGCCCCACCGCCGATCAACAGCGTATAAAGCCAATAGAAGACCGGCGCCTCCACGAAGCGCTTATCGATGCCCGATTCGAAGCCCAGCCCTTCGCAGATGTTATAAGAGGTGGCCAGGGGAAGAATGGCGGCCGAGAGCAGCGCGGCATTGATCAATCCCGCGGCGAATAGCAGCGAGGCGAACTTGCCGGCCACCGGCTCCAGTGCAAGCGCGGCCTGGCTGGCGTTGGTGAGTTCGGGGTGGTTGGAATGGAAAATCGTGGCGCCGCAGGCGACCATGATGAAAAACGCGATCACCTCGGTGATGATGCAGCCGGTAATCACGTCCAGCCGCGACAGGCTGTAATGGCGGCTGTCGATTCCCTTCTCCACAATCGCAGCCTGTAAATAAAACTGCATCCACGGGGTAATGGTGGTACCGATCAAAGCAATGATCATGCCGACGTAAGCCGCATCGCCATGGAAGGTGGGAAGGAACGTCTGCTTGATGGCAAGATTCCAATCCGGCTTGGCCAGAAATGCGGAGACAGGATAAAAGAAGTAGATCAGCGAGGCGGCGATCAGGACACGTTCGACTTTCTTATAGCGTCCGCGGACAATGAGCGACCAAACCAGAATGGCGCCAATGGGAACGGCGATGTACTTGCTGACGCCGAAGATGCCCATACCGGCAGCAAGGCCGGAAAATTCGGCCACAATCGTAAAGAAATCCGCCAGCGCGAAGACCAGCATGGTGAAGAATGTGGCCCGCAGGCCGAATTCTTCGCGAATCAGATCCGAAAGCCCTTTGCCGGTGATGGCGCCCATGCGGGCGGCCATTTCCTGGATGACGATCAAAGCGATGGTGGTGGGAATCAGGGTCCAGAGGAGCGCGTAGCCGAAGGCGGCTCCTCCCTGCGAGTAGACCAAAATTCCGCCCGGGTCGTTGTCCACGTTCGCCGTGATAAATCCCGGCCCCAGCACCGCAAGAAAGGCCGCAATGCGCGACGTCATGAGGACGTAGAAAGATTTCCTGCGTAGCGCGGTTTGAATCATGGGCCAAAGCGAATTTCAGATTTTATTGTTCCCTATGTGCGTCTCACAAAATGCACGAGTTGGAGAAAAATGCCCCCAATTACCATTTGCTTTGTCTGGCACATGCACCAGCCGTTCTATAAGGACCTGGTCAGCGGCGAATACCGGCTTCCGTGGGCGCGGCTGCATGCTCTGAAAGATTACTATGGCATGGTAAAGCTCCTGGAAGAGTTCCCGGGCATTCACGCCACCTTCAACCTGGCGCCATCGCTTCTGGCGCAGATCGAAGATTACGCCGAAGGCAACGCCTCCGACCCGTTTCTCACGCTGGCGCTGAAGCCGGCCGAAGATCTCAGCCGGGGCGATGCGGAATTTCTGCTCCGGTACTTCTTTCAGGCGAATGAACAGCGGCTGATCGACCGCCATCCGCGCTACCACGAGTTGTTCACCGTTTTCAAGCGGAACGCGTGGGCGCCGCGCCTGGCCGCCGAATCGTTTGACACCCAGATGCTGCGCGACTTGCAGGTGCTCTCGCAGTTAGCGTGGTTCGACGAAGAATATCTGGCGCATGATGAGCAAATCCGGCGGCTGGCCGGGAAAGGGCGCGATTACGGCCGCGAAGATCAGGAAACCATCGCCCAAAAGCAGCGCGAGCTGTTGAACGAAGCCATCCCGATTTACCGCGATTTTTCCGGGCGCGGCCAGATCGAGCTAGCCGCCTCGCCGTTTTACCATCCGATTTTGCCGCTGCTGTGCGATTCCAATATCGCCGGCGTTTCGCACACCTATTTGCCGCTTCCGCCGCAGTTCTCCTACCCGCAGGACGCGGAAGAACAGCTCTTGCGGGCACGCGAGTTCTTCCTGTCGCGCTTCGGCAAAGCTCCCGATGGGTTGTGGCCTTCCGAAGGCTCGGTTTCCGATGCCGCGCTGCGGATCGCTTCCCGCTGCGGATTCCGCTGGGCGGCTTCGGACGACGAGATCCTGGCGCGCACGCAGGAGACGCCCGTCAGCCCGCTCCATACCTACCGGCCGTATCGCTGGCAGCAGGCAGGCGACTCCATTCAGATGATTTTCCGCGATCATTTGCTGAGCGATCTGATCTCCTTCGCCTACCACCGCATGGATGCCGATGCGGCGGCCGAGCATTTTCTAGCCGCGGTGCGCAAGAACTGCCAGCCGCTTTTGCGGCAAGGGGGGAATGCCATCGTGCCGATTATTGTGGACGGAGAAAATGCCTGGGAATTCTATTTTCAAAACGGCCGGCCTTTCTTGCGCGAGCTG
>DASVGP010000243.1:0-36273 GCA_036379475.1 Bryobacteraceae bacterium
TATTCGCTTGAAGCGATTCAAATCTTTTCTTCTGCGATTCACTATGCTGCTTCAATTGTTTTTTGTTTGCTTTATCCGGCGGCGGCTTCTCGATGAACCTCGTTTCCGCCTTCTCCGGAGGTAAGGCGCAGTAGAAGATTCGCCATTGAACATCGGCAAACTTCGGCAACGAGCAAAATTGGTAGAGCTTCATAGCGCAGCTAGTGCCGTAGGTATGAACACCGCAGACTAATGGCTGAGAACCACCCGGCCCAGTGCAGGGACTTTTGGAGAGCACCAAGTCGACCTCGCGAAGCCTAAACTTCTCAGTCCTCAATGGTTCCCTGCTCCACGGTGCTGGCTCCCGTTCTCCGAGTGCCGTCGCAAGCACGGTAGCCGCCGCATCTAGCTCATAATGCGTCCAGTTCGCAATCATGATTTCCTCAGCATGACAACCGATTTGCGCAACCCGGGACGTCGACGGCGTAAACACCTCATTGTCCCCGTTACCGTCCCCGTTGCGCCGGTCGATGAGGGTGCGTTCGGTCGGCGGGATATTGTGAGCGTCGGGAGTATCGATGGTCTCGGAGAAGATCGTCCATATCATGTCCGACCGCTTATTCCACCGCATAACCAGCCCAACCTGATTCACTCCCAAATGACTTCGCATTTGGGTTATCGCATCGCGCATGCGGGGCAGTTCCCCGTAGTCGAGAGGCATGCTTCCAAATCTAACTCATCCAATTTCACCCTGTCGTTACGCAGCGCGCCTTACGTTGATTGGCGCCTTTGCACGATGTCGCTCGCCGATGGATCTCCATCACACTTTGGGACCTGCTGGAGTTTCCACGCCAGGCGGGAGAAATGCTTATTTTGGTATTCGGCGAGCTGAAAGCGCGGTCTCATCCGCGGGCCGAGGCGGTTCGGGGGCCGGAAGTCCAGTACAATCGACTCTGGATTTGGACTCCGCTACGTCATGACCACATAGACTAGGATCGGACATACAGTGACCGTCCAGGTTCACGAATAGAACTTTTCCCATAACGATGTCGTGTTGAGGATACGATGCAAGACAATCATCATGCTGATCATACTGACCGTCGTACGTTTCTGCGCCTGATCTCTGCTATGGCCACTGCGGGTCTGACCGAAGCTGCAGAAAGCGCTGAAGCGAGGGAAAGCGTTCATGCGCCGTGGTCATCAGGCAGCGAAGTCGCCCGCACGAAGGCGCCGACGAATAGTGCAGATTGTCATCATCATATCTACGATTCTCGTTTCCCGGTGGATGCCAAAGCTGTGTTGCGGCCGCCCGATGCTACCATCGCGGACTACCGGTTATTGCAAAGACGGATCGGGACGACGCGGCACGTTGTCGTTCAGCCTTCCACATATGGAGTGGACAATCGCTGCATGCTGGATGCAGTCCAGCAGTTCGGCTTGACGACAACTCGGGGCATTGCTGTCGTGAACGAGAGCGTTTCCCAAAGCGAACTTAGGCGACTGGATGCGGCCGGAGTACGCGGCATCCGTTTCAATCTGGTGCAGGCCGGGGCGACCACCATCGATATGGTGGATCCGCTCTCGAAGCGCGTGGCTGAATTGGGTTGGCATGTGCAGGTCAACGCATCGGCCGAGCAAATTGCCGCGAACGAAGCGTTGTGGCATCGGATTCCGGTGAACGTGGTATTTGATCACCTCGGTCATGTGCCGGCGGCTGCGGATGCCCATGCTGCGTTCGGCACGATCGGCAAACTGCTGCAGGAAGACAAAGCCTGGGTGAAGCTTTCGGGTGCTTACCTGGACTCAAAAGTGGGGCCGCCCTCCTACTCCGATGCCAGCGCTGTTGCAAAAGCATACATAAGGGAGGCACCCGAAAGGCTCGTCTGGGGCACCGATTGGCCGCATCCGACGGCCAAAAATAAGCCGGACGATGCGCTGCTATTCGATCTCCTGGCCGATTGGACGCCCAATGAGAGCACGCGGGTCCGAATTCTCGTCGATAACCCAGCCAAGCTTTACGGATTTTAGTTCATCGAGGCATGCCAGGATCCCAGAGCCCCCGTGTTTTAGAGATCAAGAATACCCGGAACTAGAGAACGGAATCAGAGGGAAGACGGGACCGATTGTACATTGGAACGCCGATGGCGTATCTTAAAGCGGCTTCGCTTCCCACGTCATGCAGTTCCGCGCGCCGCGGTGAATCTACATTCCTATTGATTGGATAAGCAACAGCGCTCCTGTGACGACCAGACCGAGGTAAACGTATTTGAGAAAAGTATCGCCCCGAAAGCGATGATTCATCAGTCTCCCGAGCCATATGGCGAAAAACGCAACGGGCAGCGAGAGCAAATAATCATACGTTACGCGTGAGGTCCACAGCCCGGCGAGCCAATAACCGGTCATCCCAAGAATACTGGCCGGCAAAAAATAAGCCTGCAGCGTTGCCCGAAAGTGTTGAGCAGTCCAGCGCCGCATGGCGCCATATATGACCAGCGGCGGGCCGTTCATTCCATATGCGCCGCCAAGCACTCCAGCGCAGAATCCGCATCCGAAAAGCCAGCTACGGCTGTCGCTATGAAGTTGAGGCGGGCGGCGGCCAAGCAGTGAATAACCCGAAAACGCCAAAATCAGAACAGCGAGGGCCGTCTTTATCGCCTGCTGATGGCTGCTTGTTAGAAGCACGAGACCGAGTGGAATACCTAACAATGTAGATGACACCAGCCACCCGGCGCTGCGAACGTGAATCTTTCGCCAGTCCTGCGCAACGACTACCGCCGCGACCGTAATCGAGAGCAGTACAGCGAGTGGAGCGGCCTCTTTCAATGGAATAAACAGCGCCAGCAATGGAACCGCTATCAGGGCTTCACCAAAACCAAACGCCGACCGGATCAGGGTTGCTAGAAAGACAATTAATAAAACAGGGAGAGTCGTGGCCTCCATTAAATTTCGTGCGACATCGGAAATAGGGTCGGAAGCGTTCTGAGGGCGTACATCCTTCTAAGATAATCAGGAGCCCCGAGTTCGGACCTGCCGGCCCAAACACCGCAAACAGTCCACCGACGATACCAAGTACAACTCAACGGAACAATTCAGACGTATGGCACCGCGCGGATCTGCTGTGGCATTTTCGCCGCAGCTTCAACCGCCTCTTGCGAGGTCATGACACGGAACACCTCGAAATCCATTAAGTCGCTCCAGTTCGCCCTCCACGAATCCAGCAATTGGCGATCATCGGTTTCCATGAGCTGATAGCAACGTTTGTAGCCTTCAATTTTTGCGGATGAGCTGTGATTTGTTCGATGCGTTGAACGGCGCTAAGCTCGACAGCAGGTATGCGCCGAGCCCGCGTGTGGGTTTTTTTACTTTTCGTTGCGTGCTTGGTTTGCCGGAATAACCTCGGCGGCCTCCCGCAAAACACGGGTGCTGCCGCTACAGCCGCTCCGCCTAAATTCGAGGTGAGAGTGCATGAAGTCCTGGTGCCGGTCTTGGTTCTGGATCGAGCAGGCCACAGCGTCGGAAACCTCCATAAAGAAGATTTTCAAATTTCCGATAAAGGTAAGCGGCAGGTAATCTCGGGCTTCGCGGTGCAGACAAACCGAAGCGAAATCGCGGCAAAGGATACCGGCGCCAAATCGAAGCGAGACCGCGCAGCAGCGCCCCTAACGGCACATGCCCCGGAAAGCGTTCGCTCCCGGCGTTACATCGCGTTCTTGTTTGACGACCTGCATGCGAATCGAGGTAATCTTGTTCAAGTCCGGAAAGGGATTCGTCGAGTGCTGGCGAACTTGAACAGCAGCGATATGGCGGCGATACTTTCCACTTCGGGGCGAGTCAATACCGGTTTTTCTCGAGATCGAAGCAAACTGCAAAGAGCGGTTTCAAATCTAAAAAGCTTCATACACCCAAGCGCCAGTTGTCCGGATGTAGATCAATATGAAGCCTATCTGATCATTCAGGCCCATGATCCCGAAGCGCTTGACGTAGTCGCTCACGGCGGCGAGCGCTGCCCCGCACCGCCTCCTGAAGGTGGCCCTAGTATGCTTCGGACACAGGCCAAACTGAACGAGGGGATGGCGCGAGCGGCCGCAGCCCGGGAGTTGCCGATCGGAGAACAACGCACAGCCGCCACACTGAATGTAATTCGGATAGTCGCTCGCCAGATGGGCGGTCTCCCTGGCCAGAAAATCCTAATACTGATCTCGTCTGGCTTCATCGCGCTGATGCCTGCATCCGAAGAGGCCGAATCTCGCGCGATTGACATGGCCGCCCGATCCAATGTAACGATAAGCGCCCTGGACGCTCGCGGCCTCTATACGGAAATGGAGGACGAGCGGAAGGTTTGGCCTTCCCGCGAGCTGGATCAATTTATTCAGCAGTCCCGTATTGCGTATGGTTACGGATTAACACAATTAGCAGATGGAACGGGCGGCACTTATTTTCACAACAACAATGATTTCGAAGGCGGCTTGCGTAAGCTGATTGCTGTCCCGGCATTTCGTTACCTGCTCGAATTTTCGCCGAACACCAGGCAGGACGGTAAGTTTCATCGGATCAAGGTTAAAGTCAAGAAAAAAGGTGTACGGATCCTGGCCCGGCGTGGTTACTTCGCTCCGATCGACGCAGGGACCGGCAGATAGCGCTCCAGAGCCGCAACCCAAAGCCGCCTGAAAGGCGGCTGCAAGCCAGGAATGGCTGGCCCCACGCTATATAATTTCAGGGCTACTTAGAAAACGGGACGAGTATGGATTTCCAAGGCACCGGCGCACCCGCCACTCGCGAGGGCATTCTCGCTGTTCTGGACAAATTGAATGTGAAGCTGCCGCAACTGCTGGCCGTTGCGACCGTGGAAACCAGCGGCTGCGGCTTCCTTGCGGATCGCCGCCCGGCCATTCTTTTCGAACGACATATTTTCAGCAAGCAAACCGGCGGGAAATTCGACGCCCAACACCCAGACATCAGCAACCCCACTCCGGGGGGCTATCGTCATGGTTCTGCCGAATACGATCGCTTGGGCAAGGCTGTGCAGCTCGACCGTACGGCGGCGCTGAAGAGCGCATCGTGGGGCATCGGCCAGGTAATGGGCTTCAACTTCGACAAGGCAGGTTACGGCAACGTCGAATCCATGGTGCAGAAGGCCATGGAATCGGAAGACGAGCAGTTACTGGCGATGGCAAATTTTCTGAAAGCGACCGGTCTCGACCGTCCGCTGGCAGCGCAGGACTGGACTTCTTTTGCGCGCGGTTACAACGGCCCCGATTTCGCGCGCAATCTCTATGATTCGAAGCTGGCCGCGGCCTTCCAGCGTTACCAGTTTCCGCCTCTGCCGGACATTACGGTTCGTACCGCGCAAATGCTGCTCTCATACGCCGGGTTCCATCCGGGCAGCGCCGATGGCATGATGGGCAAATTTACGCGCGCGGCTGCGCAAGACTTTCGCGAAGCGCATGGCATGGGCACTTCGGACGAGATCGATGAGCAGTTGATCGATGCGCTTCGTTCGATTGTGTGATCCACTTGTGAATTGTCGATAGTAGGGGTATAATTGTCGATATTCGAGGTATCGACGAAATGCCCAAACCTTCCGACCTGTTGCAGGGGACGCTGGACCTGCTGATCCTGAAGACGATTGCGAGAGAACCCCTGCATGGTTGGGGGATTGTCAAACGAATCCAGATGCTCTCGGGAGACGTTCTTTCGGTGGGCCAGGGGTCGCTCTACCCGGCGCTGCACCGCCTGGAGCAACAAGGCTGGCTTTCGGCGGAATGGAAGGATTCCGATCTCGGACGGCCGGCAAAGGTTTACTCGCTGACTCGGGAAGGCCGGAAGCAACTGGAACGTGAGTTGAAGAGCTGGGACCGGCTTTCGTCCGCCGTCCAACTGCTCATTGAGAGCGCTTAGGGAGGAGGCTATGCGCATCGTTCGCGTTATCAAGCACCGTATTCGATCGCTGCTTCGCCGGTCGCGGGCCGACTTAGATCTCCAGAGGGAAATCGAGATTCATATAGAGCAATTGACCAAAGCGCATATGGCGGAGGGCATGAGCAAATCCGAAGCGCTCGCTGCAGCGAAACGAGAATTCGGATCCGTTTCGCTCACGAAAGAGCGGTGCCGGGATATGCGCGCGATGGGGTTCATTGACGACCTCATGCGGGACAGCGTGTTTGCCTTTCGAGCGCTGACGAAATCGCCGGCTTTCACTTTGACGGCGCTTCTGTCGCTGGCGCTCGGCATCGGAGCCAACACGGCGATTTACAGCTTCATGGACGCCATCATGATGCGTGGGCTACCGGTTCCAGATCCGCAGAATTTAGTGATATTCAATTGGCGCGCCAAATGCTGGCCCAAGGTCGTCCAACAGCAGCATGGAGATGACAACGGCCACCACGATCCGGGAGGAGTTTGTGTATCAGGCGCGTTTCCTTACCCGCTCTTCCAGTCTGTTGGCAGTCAAAACGAGCTGTTGTCCTCCGTCTTCGCGTTCGCCTCTGCCGGGCGCCCCAATCTCGTAGTAGGCAATCAGGCATTCCTCGGACAAGGAGAATACGTTTCCGGGAACTATTTCAGCACCCTCGGTGCGCCGCCTGCTGCCGGCAGACTGATCGACAAGGAGGACGACCGTACAGCCGCGAACCCCGTTGCGGTGATCAGCTATCAGCTATGGCAGCAGCGCTTCGATGGCGCCCCAAACGCAATAGGCGAAACGATTCTCGTGAACCGTAAGCCCTTCACCATAGCGGGCGTGAGCGCGCCGGAATTTTATGGTGTCAACCCGCGCAACTCGCCCGAGATATTTCTGCCGCTTCATTCTTTGCCTTACGTCGATCCGAGAGTCCGGAATACCGCCTGGTTTCACGACCGCAACAATTATTGGATCGAAATGATGGGCCGTCTCCGCCCCGGCGTTACGTTGCGCGAAGCGGAAGTTGCGATGGCGCCCCGGTTCCACGCATTTTTTGTGAGCAGCGCCAACAACGCGAAGGAACGCACCGATCTTCCCAAAGTATGGTTGGAGGAGGGCGGCTCAGGTCTGGACGCGCTCAAACGCGAGTACTCCAAACCCCTTTACATCCTGTTCGCGATGACCGGCCTCATTCTAGCGATCGCCTGCTCCAACATCGCGAATCTGCTGCTGTCGCGAGCAACAGTGCGGCGCCGTGAAATCGCAGTCCGGCTCAGCCTGGGCGCGGGGCCTTGGCGCATCATCAGGCAGCTTTTAACGGAGAGCATTCTGCTGGCGGTCTTGGGTGGACTAATCGGGCTGCTGGTAGCCGCGCTCGGCATTCGCGTGCTGACTTGGCTGTTAGCCGGTGGCCAACAGGACTTGACATTTCATGCCGGAATCGATGGCCGAATTATGCTATTCGCACTCGTGTCATCGGTTATCGCTGGAATTGCTTTCGGGCTCGCCCCAGCCATTCATGCAACGAAGGTGGATCTGGCACCCGCGTTGAAAGAGTCCCGTGCGGGTGCCGCTCGTGTGCGGCGGTTCGGATTGCCCTTTGGACTGAGCCAGACGCTCATCGTGGGGCAGGTCGCTTTGTCCGTGTTGTTGGTAGTCGCCGCTGGGTTGTTCGTGCGGACGCTCGCCAAATTGCATTCGATCTCGATCGGGTTCAACACGGAGAAGCTATTGGTGTCCAACCTCAACGCCAGGCTCGCTGGATATGATGACCGCCGCGGCGTAATGTTCTACGAGAGGCTGCGGAAACGCTTTGCGAGTCTTCCCGGCGTGCGTGCCGCCACAATGAGCGACATGCCGTTCGTAGCGGGAGCACAAAGTGCCGAGGACATGCTGATCCCAGGCATACCAGCGACCCCGGATCGCCCCCTCAACACGAATCTAACGCTGGTTGGCCCTTCTTTCTTCAAGACGATGCAAATTCCGATGCTGCTCGGGCGTCCAATCGGCGAGCAAGATACGAGGTCCAGTCCGCATGTCGTAGTAGTCAATGAGGTGTTTGCAAAGAAGTTCTTTCCCCATCGCAATGCCATTGGCCAGCACTTCGCGTTTAAAGATCAAGCGCCAAACGAAGTCCAAATCGTCGGCATCGCGAGAAACAGCCTCTACTCCTCACTCAAAAAAGAGATCCCGCCTGTCGTTTATATCCCCTGGTCTCAGGCGCCACAAGGATGGCTCTCCGACGGCATGTATTACGAAATTCGGACACGGGGTGATCCGCTTGCGCTTGCAAATACGGTGCACAGGGTGGTTCATCAGGCGAATCCGCTTATACCAGTGGCAGACCTTGCGACTCAAGTGCACTACATCGATGCAACCATCGCACCCGAGCGTACGTTCGCGGACCTGTCTACCGGATTTGCGCTGCTGGCGTTATTGATTGCGTGCGTCGGTTTATATGGCACGATGGCGTACTCTGTCGCACGCCGCACGAACGAAATCGGAATTCGCATTGCGCTTGGCGCACCGCGCCGCGCAGTGATTTGGACGGTTCAGCGGGAAGTGCTCGCGCTGGCGTTGATCGGCGTTGCAATCGGGCTAAGCGTGGCATGGGAAATAGCGCACATCGTAGCATCTTTCCTGTTCGGCGTTCGCCCCGATGACGTTCTTGTCTTTGGGTTATCGGCGGTGATCCTAGTACTCTGCGCGCTCGCGGCCGGCTATGTTCCCGCTTGGCACGCTTCGCGCATCGATCCGGTCGAAGCACTTCGGAATGAATAGACAGTGGCGAACTCGGTCGGACCTGAGGAGAGGTCAGGCACCCTCTTCGGCGGGAACGGCTCGGTGGGATGTGGAGTCATCGTGGACCAAAAAATAGTGTCCGTTCAGGGACATGGGTAACAGATTAGTCGGAGGACATGGGTGACAGATTATTGCAGTTGAAGGCCTCGGAAGGTCCGAAAGAATCTTAGCGAACTGGGTTCTTGAAAGCCGAATCTCGTCCGGATCGTGTTCCCGCTCCGCCGCCCGTCCGAACCAACCCACATGCCAGAAACGGTGCTCGCCGGCAAGGGTGCGCTACGCCGCGCCCTAAGTCGGCGCGCCCTTGAACGGCTGCGCGCCTTCTATATCACCGGCTCGATCTTCGGCACCTAGGCGTTCAGCCCCAACGACATCATTGGTCATGGTGTCCAAATCGACTGGTCCGCCTTCCAGCTCGATGTCGCCACCCCAACTGTCAGCGCCGTGCCCGAACCATCTTCGGTCATTCTCTCTCCTGATGAGCCTGCTGGGGCTGGTCTTCTTCGTTTCCCGACACCGCTGGAGAGCCGCGCGCGACTGAAACCCGACCGGCAGGAAGGGGCGTTTCCAACTGCCCGCGCCAACCTCGGCGTGCCGATCCGCGCCATGCTGCGCGGATGAGTCCCCTCCAAAACGCTATACTGGAGTTTCTTCCAGCCCTCATGCCCAATCGATCTTTTGGGCAGCGGAAACACCGTGGCGGATTGGTGACCGCCATCGTGGTGATTTGCGTTCTGCTGCTTTGTTCTCGCTATATCGCTTCCACGCTGATCGATTACTCCTGGTGGTCGAGCGTGGGTCATCTCGGCGCCTGGATTAACCTGTGGCTCTACCGCACGCTGCCGGTAGCGATCGCCGCGATTTTATTCTTCATCGCGTTCTGGATCGCATTTAAGCGTGGGATCCGGCGCGAATTGGAAACGCCGCACTTTGGCTTTCTCCGCAACCCGGTGTTCACTCGCATTGCCACGGCCGTGTTGGCGCTCATCGCCATTGCCGCCGCCAACGCAACCGTAAACAGTTGGACCGTGATCCGATTCTTCGGCGGTGTCCAAGTGCCGGTATCCAAATCGGAATATGTCGATCCGATCTTCCATAAGACGCTACATTTCTACTTCTTCTCGCTGCCCTTTTACAACCTGCTGCTGCATATGGTGTTGACCAGCGCCATTCTCGCTTTAGTTCTTTATTGGGTATCGGCAAACGTGGAGAACATCGTGCGCCGCCTGACACCGGTCTATCCGCGAACCAGGTTTGAATTCGAGGAACTCTCGTTCGGCAACGTGCTCCGCACTCGCTTTGTGCGTCTGGCAGGCGTCATTTTCCTGATCGGCCTCGCCGTCAAGCTCTATTTCAACCGCTTTAACCTGCTCTCTGTGGACCACGGGCCGTTTCTGGTCGGCGTGAACTGGGTCTCCGCCCATGTCACGCTCCCCTTGATTTGGCTGATGATCTTCGGCGCTGTAGCTGCCGCCGTCCTGATCATGACCCGATATGCGCGCTGGGCGCTGGCGCTGCTCATCATCCTGCCCATCCGGTTCATCGTGCCGAGCGTTGTGGAAGCGGTCTACGTCCATCCGAACGAACTGGCGCTTGAGCGGCCGTATATTCAGGACCACATCGACGGCACGCGATCCGCCTATGGACTAACCGGACACATCACGGAGCGCACCTTCGAGGCCGAGCCTGAAATGCCTATCGATTACGCCAAGCACAAGAATCTGCTCGACAACGTGCGGCTCTGGGATTGGCGCGCCTTCCACGACACAATTGCGCAGATTCAGCCGCTGCGGCCCTATATCTACGTCGATACCGATGTTGATCGCTATATGATCGACGGCGAGCTGCGCCAGGTCATGATCTCGCCGCGCGAACTCGACCTGAGCCAGCTCGGCTCGGCGGCTAATAACTGGGTCAATCCGCACCTTATGTATACGCACGGCTACGGGCTGGTCATGGCCGAGGCCAACCGCATCACACCCGACGGTCTGCCGCAGTTATTCATTCAAGACGCCCCGGTGGAGGTTACGACCAAGAGCCTTCAAGTAAGCCAGCCCGAAATCTATTACGGAGAAAATACACCCGATTCGCCGCCCATTGAGCCGATCTTCGTCAATACGAAGCAGCCGGAGTTCAATTATCCCTCCGGATCGCAGAGCGTCTATACCGAACACAAAGGCACCGGCGGCATCAAAGTCAGCCCGCTCCTGCGGCTGGCTGCAGCCATTAAATACGGCGATCCCAACATTGTTCTCACCGATTACCTGACTCGCCAGAGCCGCATGATGATTCACCGCACCATCACTAACCGGCTTCGCACGCTCGCCGGGTTCCTGCGCCTCGACCCCGATCCCTACATGGTGGTGACGCAATCGGGCCACCTGGTCTGGATGATCGATTGTTATATGACGTCCGACTCCTATCCATTCTCGCGAGGGACCTATCTGGGATACAACCGCCAGATTAATTACATCCGTAACTCGATCAAAGCTACGGTGGACGCCTATACCGGCGAAGTCAATCTGTATGTGTTCGATCCCAACGACATTCTGGTGCAGGCATACTGGAAGTTATTTCCGCACTTATTCAAACCGGAATCCGCCATGCCGCCGGACCTGCGGGCGCACGCACGCTATCCGGAGGCACTCTTCAGCATCGAGGCGAATATCTACCGCACTTATCACATGCGCGATCCAGAAGCGTTCTACAATCGCGCCGATCTTTGGGACATCGCCAAGGTAGCAAGCAGCCCGAACAGTCCGGGATCTCTGCTGCAGCCAACCTACGTGGTAGCCACACTGCCCGACGACAACCAGCCGGAGTTTATGCTGATCATCCCGTTCACCCCGGCCCATAAAGATAATTTGATCGCTTATATGGCGGCGCGCTGCGACGGCGCGCATCTCGGCCAAATCGTCGTCGAGCAACTGTCGAAGAAGAACATCATCTTTGGACCGAGACAGATCGAAGCGCGCATCAACCAGGACCGGAACATCGCCAAAGACCTGGCGCTATGGAACCAGCAAGGATCGCGGGTGCTGCGCGGCCAGATTTTGGTCTTGCCCATCGATAACAGTTTTCTCTACATCCAGCCCATTTACATTCAGGCTGCTCAGGCGAGCATGCCGCAGCTTAGAAAAGTTGCGCTCGCAATGGGGAACCGGCTGGTATTTGCCGACACCTATGAAGAGGCCCTCACGGAACTGATCGCTTCCTTGAAAGGCGAGGCGCCCCCAAAACAAACCGGAGCGCCCGCGCCGGTACAGGTGGAGACGGTTAAAACCGCCGCGGCGCCGCCGGGTTCGGCACAGGCCGTGAAAACGCTCACGCAGATTCGCGATCACTTGGAGCAGTATCGAAAATTCAGCGCGCAAGGCAAGTGGGCCGAAGCCGGCAAAGAGCTCGACGCCATCCAGAAGCTTGTCCAGAAGTAGATGGGCCGCCGCGGGCAGGGTTTCGAAGACGATGGGATACCATGTCCCAGAGAAGCCTCCGGCAATTGCTTCCCATTACACTCTGAAAGAACGGACACAACTCCACGTGCGAAAGACATCTTGGCTCATAGCGGGCTGCAGCCTGGTGCTTGCGGCTGGTCTGCTTGTATCCGCGGCGCCCAAAGCGGCCGCGAATTTCTTTACTCATTTAGATTCCAATCATGACGGCTTCGTCAGCCGTGCCGAACTGCGGGCGGCCACCGCCCAGTGGCTGCGCGGCGGGAATGCGGAGGGGGTAAACGAGAAACAGCTCTCGGCCGCGCTCGACAGCGCCTTCCCCGCGTCGCTGCTGAATTCGTTGTTGCACAAACGCGGCCCGCAAAATGAGACGCCCAAGGCTTCGGAGGTCGCGGCGATGGAGGCTGCGCTGCCGGACCAAGCTCCGGCTAAGCCGCTGCGACCGCGCAAGGTGCTGGTGCTGTGCAAGGCGGTCGGCTACGTCCACGAGTCGATTCCGATCGCCGCCAAGACCGTTCAAGAACTGGGTGAAAAAACCGGCGCATGGAGCACCACGATCACCTACGATTCCGCTTCCATCAACGCGAAGAATCTGAAGCAGTACGATCTGATCTTTCTGGACAGCACGACCGGAGCCTTTCTCGACGACCCCGGCCACCCCGCGGTCACGGCCGCGCGCAAGAAGGCGCTGCTCGACTTTGTCTATTCGGGTAAGGGCCTTGCCGGAATTCACGCGGCTGCGGACTCTTACCACGAAGCGCGGCAAGGGTCCGGCGGCTTGGGATCGGCGCTCGCTCCCGGTGTGATGAACGCCGCCGACACCAACCAAGACGGTAAGGTCAGCTCCGCCGAGTTGTCCGCATATAGCAATAAGCTTTTCGACAGCTTGGACAGCGGCAAGACCGGGAAAATTAGCGACGCGGATGCGCAGTCGCACGTCCTCTTTGCCATGTTCCGGTTAGGCTCGCACGGCAAAAGACATCATGCGGTGGCCAAGGGAAAGTCAGGGCCCGATCCCCAATACGGCACCTGGCCCGCATTCAACAAGATGATCGGCGCTTTCTTCAAGTGGCACTGGGTTGATCCGCAGCACATCGTCTATACAATCGACGATCCCAACAGCCCGCTGACGGCGATGTTCCCAAAGGGAAAGCAGTTTTCCATCAACGACGAAACCTACACCTTCAGCATTCACAGCCCGCTCCAGAACGTGCATGTGCTGACCAGCATCGATTACTCCGAGATGAGCGCAGCGGATAAAGCAAAGGAGGACTATCCGCGTTCCGATCACTTCTACCCGCTGAGCTGGATCCACCGTGTACGCAAGGGCCGCGTCTTCTACATGGCCCACGGCCACGACCCGCGCGTCTACGCGAACAAGGTCATGATGAAGCAGTTACTGGCCGGCATCCAGTACGCTCTGGGCGATTTGAAAGCAAACGATTCGCCGAACGAGCGGCAACTCGCTTCGCATGCGATGAGCATGGCATCCTCTCGATGATAGGGAGAGCCTCGGCTCAACCGGGCTCGCGGCAATGCCGGCGCGGTTCAGCTTTTCGTACTCCCCGCTCTGCGGCGCAGAAGCAGCAAGAGCGGCAGCACTCCCAACGCAAGCAAAAATAGTGACGAGGGCTCGGGCACCGCGGAGACCGCGAGTTGGAATCCGGACCAGTCGATTTCGCCCCCTGGTTCCCCATTGAAAGGTCCCATTGCCCATGTGCCCTCGATCGTGCCGGTGGAGCTGGTGACGCCCGTAAGCATGCCGGTGACCGCGGCATTATGGGCCTCGCTGCTGGGGGTGCCGTTGGCGGTATCGAAACTCGAACCGTTCACAGTAAAGACTTCGTCGCCGTAATTGTCGTGTGGGTAAAGAAGGACATTGTAGGCATACAAAAACAGTGTGAAGCTTTGGCCGGCCGGCAATCCACTGAACGTGAAAGTCTGGCTGTTTTTACCCTGTGGATCTCTAGTGGCAGCCACGAAGGTGTAGGGCAGCGTGCTGCGAAAATTCAGCGCCGCCGTCGATATGCGAGATGCTGAGCGCAGCGCCGGTATCGGCGCCAGCGCTGTCTACTAGATTGGAAAAGGAAACCATCCCACTCTGGCTAAACTTGGCTTGCAGAGCATTCCATACATTGGAATTGGCGAACGCCGGATCCGCTGCCGCCGCGTCGGGCTCAACGCCGGAATACGTCACGGCCGGAAACGAGAATCCGTCGCTATTTTCGAACTGAGCGCTGATGATGGTGTCGGCATAAAGGCTGCCGGCACCCAGGCTCAGACAACCCGCCGTGAGCAGAGCGGCGCAAAAATGAGAGTTCCATCGGAAACACATGGCAAAGACCTCCTTGGCGAAAGTAACGGCCGCCAGAAAAACTCGAAGAGAATGTAGCGGCCCCGATGGGACGACGCGCTGGCTGGTGAACCGTTACGAGGTATGCAGGGCTACGCAAGGCAGCCGCCCGGCTGCACGATTGATATGCTTACCAACGCAGATCATTATTTGGAGGGATCATGACCGATCATAATGCTTCGAATGGAACGAAGGACATCTCCCGCCGCGGACTCCTGCGAGGTGCTGTGGCTTCGGCTGCGGCTTTCACCATCGTGCCGCGGCATGTTTTGGGCCGCGGCTTCGTGCCGCCGAGCGACAAAGTGACCATGGCGTCTATCGGGCTTGGACGTCAGGGGCAGGCCATCACGATGGAATTTCTCGCGCGTCCCGATACGCAGATCATTGCCGTGTGCGACTGCAATAAGCTCGCGAAAAATTACATCGAATACAGCGACAACGGCCTGCTGAAGATGGCGCGCAGGCTGCTTGGCCCCGGCCACGAGAACTGGGGCGCCGATCTGGCTTCACCGGGCCCGGTGCAGCTCACGCATACTTTCCATGCCAGCCTCGGTATGGGAGGCCGCGAGCCGGCACGACGTTTGGTGGACGCTTATTACGCATCGCGGAAAGGCTCCGCTTCGGGCAAATACAAGGGATGCAATGCGTACAACGATTTTCGCGACCTGTTCGCGAAAGAGAAGGATCTCGACGGCGTTTACATCGCTACTCCGGATCACTGGCACGCGGCCATCAGCATCGCCGCCATGCGCCAGGGTAAGCATGTGTTTTGTCAGAAGCCGATGACCCACACCATCGCCGATGCCCGCCGCATCGCCTCGGTCGCACGCGAGACGAAGGTTGCCACTTCGGTGGCGATTAACAATCCTTCGTCCGCAAGCACCAAGCTCATTTCCGAATGGCTCGCCGATGGCGCCATCGGGCACGTTCGCGACATTCACAACTGGTCGAGCCGGCCGTACTGGCCGCAAGGTATTCCCCGCCCCACTGCTGTGGACCCCGTGCCGTCGGGTCTCGATTGGAATCTCTGGCTCGGTCCCGCACCGGAGCGTCCCTTCAATAAGGCTTACCTGCCGTTTGTCTGGCGTGGCTGGTACGACTTCGGCGACGGCTGTTTCGGCGATATGGGCTGCTACAGTTTCGCTGGGCTCTTCAAGATTTTGAATCTCACGCCGCCGGTGTCTGTGGAAGCGAGCACGTCAGTGTCCTGGGACGAGACTTTCCCGAAGGCTTCGATCGTGCATTTGAAATTCCCGGCGGTGGGCAATCGCCCAGCCCTGACCATCCACTGGTATGACGGAGGCATGCGTCCAGAGCGGCCGGCTGGACTTCGTCCGGAAGATCAGCACTTCTTTGAGGGCGGCGAGGAGAACGAAGGCGTCATGTATGTCGGCGACAAAGGCTTCTTGTTAGCCGGATTCAACGGACAGAACCCGCGCGTCTATCCCGAATCGCCGAAATATCGGACTCCGCCACGACAGCACGAGCATTATGGCCACGACATCGCGATCGATCAGTGGATTGCCGCCTGCAAAGGCGGCCCGGCTCCGCTGGCCAATTTCGAAGCCGAGGAGCCGCCTACCGAGGCCTTTCTCCTCGGGTGCATCGCGCAGCGCCGTCCCGGCGATTTCCTCGAATGGGATGACGCTCACATGCGCATCACCAGTTCGGAGAAGGCGAACGCGTTAGTTGATCCTGAACAGCGGAAAGAGTTTTTGGCGTAAGCGGGAGGGCGTGCGCTACACGTGTAACGACTTCAGATACGGCACGCTCTCGCGCATATATTCGAGGTTCATCTCGACAAAATAGTTTTGGATGCCGCCGACCTTGGCAGCGCTAAAAATCTTCTTCCAGTTTAGAGTTCCCTTGCCGATCGGCACGATCTTTTTGGCTTTCGCCGACCAGCCTTGTGCATGCATCGAGATGAACCGGCCAGGATATTTGGTGAAGTAGTGGGCGGCATGAAACCCTTCGGCGACGGTCGAGACCTGAAATTGAAACTTCACCAGCTTTGGATCGAGCAGCTCAAAAAGAATGTCGTAGGTGCGTTTGCCGTCCACAGTCGAGAGCTCAAAGCGTTCGTTGTGGAGCCCCTGTTGAATTCCCGCGGCATGGGACGCTTCGGCCATCTTGTTGTATTCATCGGCCGCGCGTTTTACGTCATCCATGGTGGGGTGCTGCGGCCCATCGAGGCTCGGCACCATTATTTGCGTCAGGCCGATTTCCTTGGCCCATGCAATTCTTCCGTGTAAATCTTTGCGCAGTTCCTGGATGCTGAAATGCGAACTGTGGCAGCTCAAATTCGCATCGCTCAGGATTCTGTGCAGCTCGGCCCCGCTGTATTTGCCCACCCCGGCGAAATCATGGTAGCCAACCGGCGAACATAGCTCGATCGTCTGAAAGCCCGCTTGGGACAATGTCTTGAGCGTTCCCGGAAAGTCCTCCGCAATCATGTGCCGGACGGGGTAGGTTTGGCAGCCGATGGGCAGCCCTAACGGATTCGCGTCAAGCTGAAGTGTGGACAACCCGGCCGCCGTGGTACTCATTGCCGCCATGTTCAAAAAACCCCTCCTCGAAAGACTCGCCATGGATTTACTCTCTCACATAGGATCAAACAAGCATAACCAAGAGCAAACGGGTAGAGTGAATCTAAGACGGCATTTGCGATGGCGAAATGGGTTGGCACGGTAGGACTCGGACTTTGGCTCTTGATCCTAGCCTGCCCGGCTCAAAGTGTTTCCACCGCTCCTTCCGATCTCGCAACGCTTCAAAGGTCGGCACGGCAAGCACTGAAGCAACAGGACTGGGTTCGGGCGGTTGATCTCTATCGGCAGCTTACCCGATTGAGGCCCCAGTCGATGGCGGCATGGGGGAATTTAGGCAATGCGCTGAAGCATCTTGGACGGTATGATGAGGCGGCCGGCGCGCTCGCGAAGGCTGAACGGCTGGACCCGAATTCACCCGCCGTACGGTTGGATCAGGCGTTGGTTTACATCGCCGCACATCGATATCGCGAGGCAATCCCACCACTGCAAGCGGGGTTACGCCTGGAGCCTGGCAATTCCAAGTTTTTGCAATTACTCGGCTTATGCCAACTCAACTCGCTGCAATACCGGTCTGCCGTTCATAGCCTGACGCTGGCTCAGAAGCAGGCCATTGCAGCGCCGGGAAGAGCATCTCACGATCAGTCGCTTGCCACCCAGGTGCATTTCCTCCTTGGCGTCGCTTACTTCGAATCCAAGAATTACAGCAAAGCGATCGCCGAGTTGACCGGACTCACCGTCGATACCACTCTCCAGCAGCGCGCGCTGTACATAATCGAGGAGAGCAATCGGCGGACCGGGCACAAGCAAGCAGCTGAGAAAGCGTTCAAAGAACTTATCGATCGCTATCCGGATTCTGCCTGGGTGGATTGCCTGGTGGGCAACGCCTATGAAGATCGGAAGCAATTCGGCAAGGCGATTGAGCAATATAAGCAAGCGCTGAAAAAGAACCCCGATATTCCCAACCTCGAATTTGCCATTGGGTACATATATTGGCGCGAGCAGGAGACGGCAAAAGCACGCGAATGGCTGGGAAAGCAGGCGCAAACCAGCTGCAGCAGCCGCGCGAACCTGTATCTGGGTGAGATTGCTCGCTCCGCCGGACATCTGCCTCAGGCGGAGGCACGCTACCGCCGTGCCATCCAATGTGATCCCTCGAGCAGCAAGGCTCATCTCCGCCTCGGCATGGTGCTTGCCGATCAAAAGCGGTATCCGGAGGGAATCGCGGAGTTGAAGAAAGCGATCCGCCTGAACCCGAACGGCTCCAGCGCCCACTACCACTTGGGGCAGGTTTACAACCAAATGGGGCAGGCCGCCGCAGCCAAAGCCGAATACGAGAAAGTCCGCCAAATCCTGGCTACGAAAAATAAGACCCTGACGGGAAGCGGGATGGCGAGTCAGCCATGATCCGGCACCGATCAGGTTTTGCCGCCGCAAACAAACAAGAAATCAAAACTTCAATTTCGAATTCTATTGGATGCATTGTTAAATAATCCTTGACAAACCCGCAGAGCCGGAGTTAACATCTTTAGCGGAAAAGCCTAGGGGTACTCACGCCTTTATTGGGGGGGCATTTATGTTTGTTGGCGCTCGTTTGGGGATTGCTGCGACTGGTGTGCTTGTTTTCTTTTTATCTGCTGGAGCGCTTCTTGCGCAGCAGACCGCGTCCGTTTCTGGCACGGTTACCGATCCCAGCGGCGCGGCAGTTCCCGGTGCGAAGGTCATTATTACCAACACGGCCACCGACGTGAGCCGTACTGTGCTCACCAGCAGCAGAGGGGTTTACTCGATTCCGGCAGTGAACTCCGGTGTGTACAACGTGACCGCCAGCGCCAAGGGGTTTAAAGCCTTCTCCGAGCAGGGAGTGCGTGTCGATGTCGGGGCGAAATTAAGCCTCGATCTGCATTTGCAGCTCGGCGCCACCAGCCAGACCGTGACCGTAGAAGCGGCAGCCGCACACTTGGAGACTGCCAACGCAACCGTCAGCGATGTCATTACGGGGAAACAGCTCCAGTCGATTGCCATCAACGGCCGGAATTTCGATCAGTTAGCTCTGTTGGTGCCGGGTGCTTCGAGCGTGCCCAATAACGGTTACAACGGTGTAGGTCATCTGTCAGTTAGCGGGATCGGATTCAACGGGATGCACTCACAGTCAAACCAGTTTATGATCGATGGATCAAACGATCTCGATCCTGGGAGCAAGGGCAGTCTGGATGTCTCGCCTAGCCTGGCCGCCATCTCACAGTTCCGGGTTGCTACCAGCAATTACAGCGCTGCACAGGGCCAGGCGGGCGGCGCGGTGGTCAGCGTCCGGCTGAAAAGTGGCACCAATGCATTTCATGGGAATGCATTTGAGTTCTTAAGGAATGACGCGCTGGATGCCCGGCAAGCAATGCCTTTTCAAGCCACCAAGGTTCCGCTGAAGCTCAATGACTTCGGATTTACTTTGGGCGGACCCATTGTTCACAACAAGCTGTTCTTTTTCTACAGCTCTGAATGGAGAAGGTTGAGACAGGGCACAACACTTGTGGATCATACGCCAACGCAACTCGAACGCAGCGGGGACTTCAGTCAGTCGCCACTGACAAAGACAACGGTCTTGAAGAACCCCGCAAACACTCCGTCATGCGTCACCGGCGATCAGATTAGTCATTCCTGCTTCGATCCCAATGCCTTGGCGCTCCTCAACAGCGGGGCATTTCCTGATGCCAACGCACCTGGGTTCAACAATTTTGTCTCGGCAGGCTCGTTGCCTACCAATTATGACCAGGAGTTGGGCCGTTTTGATTATGACATCAGCAGCAAGCTGCGGCTGATGGTTCATTACATCCGCGAAAGCTACTCCGTAACTGAACCTACATCGCTGTGGGGTGGCTCCGACTTTCCCACCATCACCAACGAGTTCAGCGTTCCCTCGCACAATCTTGCTGTGCGCCTGACCCAGATCATTTCACCGACGCTTTTGAATGAGGTCGATTTTGACAACACAAACGATTCGGACATAGGTAGTCCGATCGGCGCCTACAAGCGTCCTGCTGGATATACGACTCCCGAGATCTTCCCGGGCAACCCGTTAAATCGAGTTCCGCGATTGAACTTTAACCTGAGCTATACAGGAATCGACGCGAACATCTGGCCGTATCAGTTGAGCAGTCCCGTCTTTACCGTAAGAGATAACGTTACCCAGACATTAGGCAGCAACATGCTGACCTGGGGTGGCATGTACCAGCGTGGGATTAAAGACCAGCCCAACCAGTGCCGTACGCAAGGGGCATTTGACTTTAATGGAGAATTTACAGGCAATCCCTTCGCAGATTTTCTTCTCGGCTACCCGGATAACTACTCGGAATGCAGCGCTCAAGTCGTAGGCAAATGGCGGTACGACCAGTATGCAGCCTTTGTCCAGGATGATTGGAAGGTCACTAAAACGCTGACTCTAAATCTCGGCGTGCGCTATTACCTGATTCCTCACGCTTACGCGGCCAACGGCGTAACCACTTGGTATCCAGGCTTGTGGAACCCAGACCCAAAGGTTGTGCCGACGCTGGACAGCAAGGGGAACGTAGATTGCCCTCCGACCTACTCTCTTTATCCGCAATCCTCTCCTTGCAATATATACAATGGTGTGCTTTTTGCCGGAACGCCCAATGCCTTGGGCATTGGCAAGACGATGACCAAGACATATTACTTCGATTTTGGTCCACGTTTCGGCCTCGCCTGGCAATTGCCGAAGCTGCACAATACCGTGCTGCGCACAGGCTATGGGGTTGCGTATTACCGGCCGCAAGGGAATGACACCTACAACATTCTCGGTAATCCCCCCATCGTGCAGAATGTTTCCTACGATAATTCGCCAACGGCGCCGGTCAAATTGTTGGACAATCCCGCTGCCGGTACAGTTCCACCGGTTTCTCCTCCAGGACTTTTTGTCCAGAACGAGGACTACAAAATCCCGATGTACCAACACTACAGTTTCGGACTCCAGCACCTCTTTGGAAATACCGCGACACTCTCGGTTATGTATTTAGGAACGCACGGTTCGCATCTCAGGCGTCAGATTGATTACAATGAACCCCGAGCGGCGACTGTGAATGGAACTGCTTACGATTTTGATCCCGCACTCAACGCCAATCTTCCGACCAACCTTTACCGTCCGTTGCCGGGTTTAGGCGCTATCACCATGAACGCAACCGACGCAAACAGCGACTACAATTCACTGCAGGTCAACTTTGAACGGCAAATGAGCAAAAACTGGCGATTCCAGGCCGTATACACGTTTGCGCGCGGTTTCGATAATGACAACACCGGCTCCAACAACCGATGCAATTTCAATCGGCGATCCTGCTGGGCACAGGAGGCGGTTCCCAACCACTTGCTGGTGGTCAACTACATCTATAACCTGCCGTTCTTTCAAAATCAGCGTGGATTCCTGGGCGAGATACTGGGCGGTTGGCGCTGGTCGGGAATCACGACCATTGCCAGCGGTACGCCGTTCACAGTGGGCATTACGGGCGCGGGTCTGGGTCTGAATAACTACCCCAATCTAACCGGGCCTGTCACTTATCCCAGAACCACATCAGAATGGTTCAATACTCAAGTCTTCAGTACTCCGGCAGACGGCTATTTCGGGAATGAAGGATTGAACAGCTTGTACGGGCCCGGTTATGTGAATTGGGATATGTCTCTTTCCAAGGAATTTAGTATTACCGAGCGAGTCCACGCACAGCTGGAAGGCGACTTTTTCAACATCTTCAACCAAGTGAATCTTAAAAACCCCAACGATACTTACGGAAGTTCAACGTTTGGTGAAATTACCACTTCCAACCCTCCACGGATTATTCAGGTTGGGATGGACGTTAATTTTTAACTCCTGGTCCCCCGCTTGAATTTAACAGGATGTTTGATTCAGCTCAGATGCTCGAATATTTCGCGCGTGGCTTGCGAGTCTTCTCGACCAGCTTTGGAACGCCGATTTTCGGATCTTCTTTGCTCCGATACTCGGCGGACGGGAAGCTTTGAGGCCGGCACCCGCAAATATCTGCCAATCCCGATCCATGTCGCGGTCGAGCGGCCCTGAGCACCGGCGGGCATTTTCGTTCGGTCTTGGCTGGAGGTTGTAAACGACTGATTCAAATGGGGCGGCTGATGGGATTCGAACCCATGACATCCAGAACCACAATCTGGCGCTACTACCGACTGAGCTACAGCCGCCGTGACAATAACGAGTCTAACATCGTTTTCACATCAAACTGATCGGGTCCACGTCGATCGTGAGCGAAGTCGCGCTCCACTTTTGCCGCTCGGCGAAGGAACGCAATTGGTTCACTGTCTCCCGCAGGGTGCGCCGCACTGGGGCCTTCAATAAGATTTGATAGCGAAACTCGTCGCGAAGCCGCACCACCGGCGCCTCGGCCGGTCCGATGACGCGCACGCCCTCGGGCGGCGGGGTCAATTCCCGGCCGAGTTCGGTCGCCATGCGCAGCGCCTCCTCCTGCTTTTGCGCCCTCACCAGCACGCTGGCGCAAGCCGCGAACGGCGGATAGCGCAGCCATTTGCGAAACCCGCTTTCTTTGCTGTAAAAGCCTTCGTAATCCTGCTCCGCAGCGAGCCGAATCGCATAGTGATCCGGATTCAGGGTCTGGACGATCACTTGCCCGGGTAGCGCGCCGCGGCCGGATCGCCCCGCCGCCTGTGTCAATAATTGAAAACTGCGCTCGGCGGCGCGAAAATCCGGCATGCTCAATCCGATGTCCGCCAGCACCACACCCACCAGGGTCACGTTTGGGACGTCGTGGCCTTTAGCGATCATCTGAGTGCCCGCCAAAATGTCGATCTCTCCGTCGCGAAACTGCTGCAGGATGCGCTCGAAGGCGCCTTTGCCGCTCGCCGTATCGCGATCGAGCCGCGCTACGCGCGCCTGGGGGAAGTGCAAGTGCAATTCTTCTTCGACGCGCTCGGCGCCGGCGCCTAAAAACTGGATATAATCGCTGCCGCACTTGGGACACTGGGCCGGAATTTTCTCCGCGTAGCCGCAGTAGTGGCAGAGCATCCGGCGGTCGCGCCGATGGTGCGTCAAGACCACCGAACAATTGGCGCATTCGAGCCGCTCGCCGCAAGCGCGGCAAATCATGAAGCTGGAAAAACCGCGCCGGTTCTGGAGCAGAATGGTTTGCTCGCGCAGCTCCAGCCGCTTGGCCATAGCTTCGAGGAGCCGGCGCGAAAACGTGGCCTGCTTTCTGGTTTCCAGGAACTCCGCGCGCATGTCCACCAGCTCGACTTGCGGCAGCTGCCGGCGCGCGATGCGCTCCGGCAGCATCAAGAGCCTGTACTTGCCGTGTTCGGCATTCCAGCGCGTCTCGATGCTCGGCGTCGCCGAACCCAGCACCGCCGCTGCGCCCGCTTCTTTGGCCCGCATCAGCGCGACATCGCGGCCGTGATAGCGCGGAGTCTCCTGCTGCTTGTAGCTGGCGTCGTGTTCTTCGTCCACCACGATGAGGCCCAAATTCTGCACCGGCGCAAACACGCCCGAACGCGTCCCCACCACAACGCGCGCGCGTCCGTCGCGAATCCGCCGCCATTGCCCGGCGCGCTCGGCATCGCCGAATGCCGAATGCAGAATCGCCACCTGGTCCCCGAAGCGATGGAAAAACTGGCCCGCCATTGCCGGCGTGAGAGCGATCTCCGGCACCAGCAGCAGAGCGTTTTTCTCCGCTGCGAGCGTGGCTTCAATGCTACGCAAATAGACTTCTGTTTTGCCCGAGCCGGTCACGCCTTGCAGCAAGAACGCCTGGAACCGCCCTTCCGCAAGCGCCGCATGGATGGCTGCGCAGGCGGCGCTTTGCTCCGCGTTTAATTCGGGTACCGGCCGCTCGTATCCTGAGGCGGGCAGCAATCGTTCGGCTTCAATCTTAATCAGGCCGCGCCGGCCAAGCTTTCGGGCCGCTTCGCTCGCCCGCCGCACTTTGTCGCCAACTTGCGCCAGATTATGGATGCCGGGATGCAATTCCAGGAATGCCAATAACTCGCGTTCGCTCTTGGAAATTTTTATGTCAGCTTCAGGACGGCTGACAAACTCTATTTCAAGGCGCTCGGCGGAGGCCCGCAACGGATCGCGCTCTTCGGAATCTTCTTCGGCGATCACCTGGCCACGCTTGACCAGCGTGCGAAGCGAGGTCCGGGCATGCGCGACTTTTCCCGTCAGAAATGCCGCCGTGCGCGAGCGCTCTTCAAGCAGCGATAAAATCTGCGAAGCCGGATCGATTTCCGAGCCGACGGTCAATTGCCGCGCAACACTCCGGCCCAAGTCCGTGAGCGTGTAGCGGACGCTGCGCCGCCGCTCGCCCGCCAGCGGAAGCATGCCTCTGAAAACTTCTCCCACCGGCGCGCAATAGTACTCGCCGATCCACCGTCCCAGCCGCAACAGTTCTTCGTCCAGCACCGGCTCCGCATCGATGACGCGCAAAATAGGGCGAACGTCGTACTCCGGTGCGTCGTTGTGTACACGCAGCACGACCCCGGTCAGCATCCTGGATCCAAACGGGACCTCGACGCGGCAGCCGGTCTGCACCGCTGCTGCGAGCGAGTAAGTAAACAGCCGGTCCAGCGGCACCGGCAGCGCAACGTCACAGTACCGAAGGGCGCCTTCACTCATCCAATTTGAGTCTTCGTCTCGCTGAGAAACGCGGACTCATCCAGTTCGGCAATCGCGCGAAATGCCGGAGCCAGCGCCGGATACAGCGATCGATATACTTCGTATCGCTTGCGATAGCGCTCCGCTGCCGCCGCGCATGGCTGCTTGCTGGCGGCTTCCTTTAATGCCACTGCGCAAACCTCGGCCGCACTCGCATACTCGCCCGTGCCGATGGCCGCCAGCAACGCTGCCCCGTATGCCGATCCTTCCTGCGTTTCCAGCGTCGCCACCTGGCGGTCGAAGATATTGGCAAATAACTGATGCCAGAACGCGCTCTTCGCGCCGCCGCCCGATAGCCGCACCGATTCCGGTTCCGCGCCTAAATTCGCGATGATCCGCAGCCCGTCGTTCTGGCTGTAGCAGACACCTTCGAGAATCGCGCGCACCAGGTCCCGCCGCTCGTGCTTCGCCGTCAGCCCGATCCACGCCCCGCGCGCGTTGGCATCCAGATGCGGCGTGCGCTCGCCCATCAGATAGGGCAGCCAGAACAGCCCGTGCGCGCCCTCGGGCGAGTCCGCCGCTTCGTGTGTCAGATCGTCATAGGAGGCTTGCGGTGCCAGGCGATTCCGGAACCATTGCAGGCTCAATCCCGCGCCCTGCGTCACGCCCATCACGTGCCAAACACCCGGAATGGCATGGCAAAACGTGTGTACGCGGCCTTCCGAATCGTAGGCCGGCTTTTCCAAATAGGCAAACACCACGCCCGAGGTCCCGATGGTGCAGGAAACCATCCCCGGCTCGACGATGCCGTTTCCGATCGCGCTCGCCGCCTGATCGCCCGCACCTGCCATTACCGGCGTTCCCGCCGCCAATCCCGTCTCTCGCGCCGCAGCTTCGGAAACCTTTCCGCTCAATTCGCTCGATTCGAGCGCCGGAGGCAGGATGTCGCTCGCGAGTCCCAATCCGCTTGCCATCTCTTGAGACCAGTTCCGCTTGACCACATCGAACATCCCGGTGCCGCTGGCGTCCGAAACATCGGTGGCAAACTCGCCCGTCAGCCGGAAGCGCGCATAATCTTTCGGAAGCAGAATTTTGCGAATCCGCGCATACTGCTCGGGCTCGTGCTCGCGCACCCAGAGCAGTTTGGGAAGCGTGAAGCCGGTCAGCATCGGATTCGCAATGCACTTGATGACCGCCTCGCGCCCCAGCTTTTCGTGAATGAAATCGACTTGCCGCTGGCTGCGCTGATCGCACCAGATCAGCGCCGGCCGGATCACGCGATGCTCGGAGTCCAGCATCACCAGCCCGTGCATCTGTCCGGTTAGTCCGATGCCCGCGATGTCCGCCGGCGAAGCGCCTGCTTGTGCGAGTACTCCGCGAATTGCTTCTTTGGACGCCCGCCACCAATCGTCCGGGTCCTGCTCGGCCCACAGAGGCCGCGCCATTTGCATCTCTTCATGCGCGGCTGTGAAAGCATGCCGCGGCCGGCCGCCCGCATCCACCAGCAGCACCCGCGACCCTCCGGTGCCGACGTCAAGTCCAAGCCAGTACTTCATTCCTTGCTTTGTCTAGTTCCTAGTTCTCAGTCGTCAATTTTCAGCCAACAACTGATCACTGACAAGTTCAGCACTTCCTCGCCTGCTCCTGAAACGGCAAATACGCCGCTCCGATCAGGCCCGCATCTGCTCCCAATTGCGCCTTTTCGATCCGCGTTCCCATGCGCACAAAAATAAAGGACCTTCTGCGGATCTCGGCGAACATGCTCGGCTCAAACAGGTCCCACGCCGCCACCGGCCCTCCACTCAATACATACAGCGGAAAATTGAACGTGTTGATGAGGTTTGCCAGCGCAATCCCCAGGGCTCGCCCTACCGACTCGAACACCAGCTTTGCTCGCTCGTTTCCTTCCATCGCCAGCTCGTAGACGCGCTTGGAGGTGACCTCGCCGCTGAAATGCATCATGCGGCCCATGGCCGCGATCGCGGTCGCGGAAGCGTGTTTTTCCAAGCAGCCCCAATTGCCGCAGCCGCATGGGTTGCCATCGGGGAAAATCGTCATGTGTCCGAATTCTCCCGCCATTCCCGAAAATCCGTGCATCACTTTGCCGTCCACGATGATGCCGCCGCCGATGCCCGTGCCCAGTGTAATCAGAATCAGGTCTTTAATATTTTGCTTGCCTGCGCCCATCCACATTTCGCCCAGCGCGGCCGCATTGGCGTCGTTTTCGAGCAGAATCGGCGTCCCCAGCCGCTTTTGAACCGCATCGCGAACGGGAAACCCCTCGAAACCCGGCAAGTTCGAGGAACCGACCACGGTTCCGGTTTGCATATCGATAAATCCCGGCACGCCGATCCCCACTCCGCACAGCGAACCGCCTTCAATCCGGCCGCTCACTCTTTCAACGACCGCGGCTATTTCGCCCACCACCTTTTCCGGACCCTGGTAATAGTTGATGGGCTCGGAAACTCGCTCCAGAATGTTCCCATTCTCGTCGACGGCGGCGACCCTAAGGTTCGTGCCGCCGAGATCTACGCCAATGGAATAGGAGCCGAGCGAGTACCGGGGAGGACGCATGCGCCCTGAATCATAACAGACCGGCGCTGTGTTCCGATTGCAGTTCGGGCTCGGCGGTCTGGACCACTTCGAGCCAGAAGTGCGCCGCCGACTGGATCGTATCCAGGAACGAATCCAGATCCACTGGTTTGCGCAGATAGCAGTTGGCGTGCAGTTCGTAGGCCGTCCGCACGTCCTGCTCCGACTCCGAACTGGTCAGCACGGCCACCGGGATCAGGCGGGTTCGAGCGTGCTCTTTAATCCGCCGCAGCAACTCGCGCGAATCGGATTTGGGCAGATTGAAATCGAGAAAAATCAGATCCGGCCGCGGGCTGTCAGAACGCCTTCCCGCCGGACGCAAAAAATCCAGCGCTTCTTCGCTGTTCTCGACGACATGGATGAGCGCCGGCGGCCGCAGCTCGCGCAAAGCCTCGCGGATTAGCCGCACGTCACCCGGGTTGTCCTCGATAATGAGTACGTTCCTTTCCCGTTGCAATCCGATTTCTCTTTGTCTATGTACAATAACAGAACGTCGCGGCTTTTGAACCACCTAAAAAGTGCTAGGGGTTCTAAGGTGAAATCCTAGTACCATTCGCTTGCCTTTTGGCCACGAGCGGACGCGAATAAACACGAATAGATTGCGTTTACTTGCTTTTATTTTTGCCTCATTTTCTGGTACGCAAATGATAGAGTAATGGGGTTCATCGGGTAGCCGTGGCTCGCGGCGAAGCGCGCTTTGCATTGAGAGTGAATATGGACCGCTTTGAGCGTAAGGACTTCCTGGCCGGCCTTTGGCAGGATCTGCGCTACGGGGTTCGCATATTGGCGAAGAATCCTGGGTTCGCGATGGTTGCGATCCTGACTCTCGCGCTTGGAATTTGCGCCAGCACAGCCATGTTCAGCGTCATCGAATGCGGCATCCTGAATCCTTTTCCTTATGCGCGCAGCCACCGGCTGGCCGTAGTTGTCGCCCGATATCGGAACACCGGTCCGGGCTACTACTGGGGCTGGTTTCCCCGCGAAGAGTTTTTAGAGTTTCGCCCGCATAACCACGTGTTCGAGCAGGCGATCGGCTACCGGCATAAAAATTGCCTTTTCACCGGAGGCGAGGAAGCGCAGGATTTCAATTGTGTAGAGGCGACCGGCAACTTATTCGAGTTTACGGGCATGCGAGCGTTGCTGGGGCGAACGTTCACGCCTTCTGACGCCGCGCCCGGCGCACCGCCTGTTGCGGTTCTTCGTTACAAGACCTGGCAAAGCAAATTCGGTGGTGACCCGAAGATCGTCGGCCGCACGCTCACTTTGAATGACAAGCCCGTGACCATCATCGGTGTGATGCCGCGGCGTTTCGCATGGGTCAACGGAGATTTATGGCTGCCGCACGACTTTGCCACGGAAGCAGGGGTCGAGTCGCACCGCATGGTCTCCATGGCGGCGCTCTTGAAACCGGGCGTTTCCTTCGAGCGGGCCGCGGCGGAAATCAGAGTCCTGGCCAAACGTTTTGAAGCGGCACACCCCGAATTGGCGCCGAAGGGGTTCTACAAGGGAGAGAGCTTGAGCGTCGAATCGCTGGCCGCTGCCGCCCAGCCCAGAGTGGACAAGCTCCTCTACCTGCTGTTCGCCGCGGTGGGGTTGGTGCTGGCGATCGCCTGCGGCAATGTTGCCAACCTGCTGCTTGCGCGTGCTACAACACGCGACGGTGAGATCGCCATTCGCGCTTCGCTCGGCGCCGGCCGCGCCCGGCTCGCTCGCCAGTTCATGCTGGAGAGCCTTCTGCTCGCAGGCGGCGGCGCGCTCTTCGGCTGCCTGTTTGCCTGGCCTGCCTTAAAAGCTCTGATGGCGGTAATGCCAGCAGGCTACGCCCCCACCGAAGCGGTGGTTCGCATCAACGAGCCGGTGCTGCTGTTTGCAATCGCGGTCGCGTTTGTTTCGACTTTCCTGTTTGGCCTTGCGCCCGCGCTGTACGCGGGACGGAAGGATTTCCAAACTTCGCTCAGCGCAGTGGGGCGCGGCGCTCCCGGCCGTCGCCGCCAGGCCGTGCTGCGGAACCTGCTCGTGATCGGCGAATTCGCGCTTTCCCTGATCCTGATGACCGGCGCGGGCTTGCTGATGCGCAGCTTCATCTCCGTTCGATATGAAAACCTCGGCTACGATCCGAACCAGGTCCTTACGGCATACTTCAATCTGCCCGCATGGCGCTACAAGACGGCTGAGCAGAAGAACCTTTTCAACCTGACGTTTCTGGATCACCTGCGCACCATGCACGGAGTCGTCTCCGCGGCGCTCGATGATCCGCCGCCTCCATACTCGGCGGAGGCCATGGGCATCGCCATCGCAGGAAACCCCAGCCCGGCAAAATGGACCGCGCAGATCCATGGCGCTAGCGGCGGTTTCTTCGCCACAATGCACATTCCTCTGTTCGACGGCCGCGATCTATCCACGGAAGATTGCCACGGGGCGCGGCATGTCGCCGTGGTTAATCAAGCGTTCGTCCGCCGCTACCTTGCGGGCCGGAACCCTGTCGGGCGCGAGATCATCGTCGCGCAACTCTCCAAGCCGCCGCTATCGCTCAAGTCACCAGGGTTCCAAGTCATTGGTGTCGTCGGCAATATCCGCAACAACGGCCCCGGCAAGCCGGCGCAGCCGTCCATGTACGTTCCCTATACGGTGATGGGCCCATCCTACGCCGAATATCTCATTCGCACTGCGGGCAAGCCCGGTCTTCTGCTCAATCCTCTGCGGCACATGGCCGACGGCATGGACAGCCAACTGCCGGTTCATTACGAACCGCTCCAAGCCACTTTGGACGAAGACTGGTATACGGAGCCGCGATTTGTCATGACCGTAATGTCCGCGTTCGCGGTGCTCGGCCTGGCGCTTGTTGTGATTGGCATCTATAGTGTTCTTTCTTATTCGGTCGCGCGCCGTACCCGCGAAATCGGCATTCGCGTGGCGCTCGGAGCACAGAAGAGCGATGTGCTCGGAATGGTTCTTCGACAAGGCCTCAAACTCGCTTTGATCGGTGTGGGCATTGGCATTGCCGGTGCGCTCGTACTTACGCGATTTTTGTCGGGCTATCTCTTCGGCATCAAGCCGGCCGACCCGCTGACGTTCGCCGCCGTCGCGCTGGTACTCACTGCCGTCGCGCTGCTCGCGTGCTACATTCCCGCACGACGCGCGGCGAAAGTTGATCCGATGGTAGCTTTGCGGTATCAGTAAGCATCGCCCCGGGCACGAACGCCCAATGCAGTAGACAACCTCCATGCGTTGGATGTAGAATGCCTACAGGCAATGGAGACCGGATATAAGAATCGAATTGAGCTGTTGCAGGGCACGCTGGACATGCTGATCCTGCAAACGCTCCAGTGGGGTCCGCAGCACGGCTACGGCATGATCCAGGCCATCCGCACCAGCTCGAATGACGTGCTGCAAGTGGAAACCGGCTCGCTCTACCCCGCGCTGCATCGGTTGGAGAAGAAGCGTTGGCTGAAATCGGAATGGAAACAGACCGAGAGCAAGCAGCGCGCGAAATATTATCGCCTCACGCCTGCCGGGAAAAAGCAACTGCTTGCCGAGCAGGAACGCTGGTGGCAAATGATGAAAGCCATCACGGCGATTATGGGTCCGGCACCAAGCGAGGGATAGCAAGCATGCGCTGGCCCTGGAATCGCAACAAAGAATTAGACGAAGAACTCGAAGCCCATTTCCGCATGGCGGTCCAGGAGAGGATTGAGGCCGGCGCATCCGAACAGGACGCCCTCGCCTCCGCCCGCCGCGAATTCGGAAATGTCGGACTGGTTAAGGAAGTTACGCGAGATATGTGGGGCTGGAGATCTGTAGAAACCGCGTTAAAAGACGTAACTTACGCGCTGCGCAACTTTCGTAAGAGCCCCGGATTCACGGTCACGGCGATAGTTACACTTGCACTCGGCATTGGCGGCACGACGGCAATCTTTTCTCTGATTCACGCCGCGATGCTGCGCTCTCTCCCCGTGGCCGATCCCGCCAGTCTGTACCGCATTGGCGCCGGCTACGATTGCTGCGAAGACGCCAGTCTGCAAGGCCAATGGGGAATGTACTCATTCGCGCTATTTAAAAGGCTGAAAGCAGCCTCGCCGGAGTTCGAACAAGTGACGGCATTTCAGTCGTACCCTTGGACTCTAAGCGTGCGGCGGACCAAGCAGGAGCGCATCGCGCGTCCTCTGCGCGTCGAGTTCGTCACAGGGAATTACTTCTCTACGTTTGGTATCCATCCGTTCGGCGGCCGGCTCTTGTCGCCGGATGACGACAGGACATCGGCCGCCCCGGTCGCCGTACTCAGCTATCGCGCATGGCGCGGCATCTATGCAGCTGATCCGTCCGTGATCGGGTCAACTTACCTCGTAAAGGATAAGCCATTTACCATCATCGGTATCGCTCCGCCGGGCTTCTTCGGCGAAACTTTGCGCAGCGATCCGCCCGAACTCTGGCTGCCGCTGCACCAGGAGCCGCTGATCGATGGGCACGACGAGTTGTTGAACGTGAGTTGGGAAGGATGGCTGCGCGTGATTGGAAGATTGCGGCCGGGAGCAACTACCGCAGGCTTATCGGCGCGTCTTACCGGCATCTTGCGCCAGTGGCTAAAAACAGATAGCGGCTATCCGCCGGCATGGATGCCGCACGTGATCCGCTCGCTTCCGCAGCAAACCATCCAAATAGTTCCGGCGGGCGGCGGCGTAGCCCAAATGAAAGACGAATACGGTAGAAGCCTCGCCATTCTGCTTGCGGTCTGTGGCTTCGTCCTGCTGATTGCGTGCGCGAACGTTGCCAATCTCCTGCTTGCCCGGGGCATGGCGCGCCGCGGCGACACGGCTCTCCGGCTGGCGATGGGCGCCTCGGCTCGGCGGCTGGTTTCCCAGGCTCTGACAGAAAGCGTTTTGCTTGCGATCGCAGGCGGAATCGCCGGGCTTGCCGTTGCCTACGGCGCCGATGGCCTGCTGCTCGCGCTCGCATTCCACAACAGTTTTATTGCCATCGACACCGCTCCTTCGCCTCCGGTGCTTGCGTTTGCATTCGGCTTGTCGCTGATCACAGGAATCCTCTTCGGCACTGTACCTGCCTGGCTCGCCACGCGCACCGACCCGATGAATGCGCTTCGCGGCGCTCATCGGAGTACTGGCGGCCGTTCTTCTTTTTCCCGTAATGCCTTATTGGTAGTTCAGGCGGCAGTGTCGGTGATGCTGGTTGCCGGAGCCGCCATGCTGGCACAAAGTCTGGGTAATCTGGAGCATCAGGATTTAGGTTTCCCAACGGCAAATCGGATCGCCATCGAGCTAAACTCACTCCCGGCGAGTTACACACCGAAACACCTCGACGCTCTTTATCGCAGCCTTGAGGATCGTCTTCCTCAAATAGGGGGTGTGGAACACGCCGGGCTGGCGATTTACAATCCCTTTACCGACAACAAGGGCGAGTTAATCTACACCCCAGGCCGTCCGGTGAGTACATTCAACGAAAATTCAGTCGCTTCCTGGGATGGTGTGAGCACCGGCTACCTCGAAACACTGGGCCAGCCGATCCTTCGCGGGCGCGGGTTCACGAGGTACGACACGGACGCCACCGCCCCAGTGGCGGTGGTCAACCAAGCGTTTGTAAAGAGGTTCTTCCCCCACGAAGATCCCATCGGTAAGCATTTCGGCCTCGATGAGCCCGTGAATGCAAATACTTTCCGGATCGTCGGCGTCGCTCGCAACGCCAAGTACACGCAACCGAGAAGACCGGCTCTCCCGATGTTCTTTATTCCTTTGGCGCAGCACGCTCACTATCAAGTTAAGTCGATGCAGAACTTCGAACTGGACCACTTCATCAATGGCATTCTCCTCGAAACGCATCTGTCTCCCGGCGCAGTCGAACCGATCCTTAAAAAGACTCTCGCGGACATCGATCCCACCCTGACGATCATTAATGTCCGTACCATGCGGCAGATGGTGGCCATGAATTTTGATCAAGAACGCGCGGTCGCGAGCCTGGCCGGTCTGTTCGGAATCGTCGCGCTAATTCTAGCCGCTGTCGGTCTCTACGGCGTCCTGGCCTATTCCGTCACGCAGCGCACCAGTGAAATCGGCGTCCGCATGGCGCTCGGCGCAGACCGCGCAAGCGTCGTCCGGCTCGTGTTGCGCGGGGCATTTAAGCGCGCAGCATTCGGCCTGCTGCTCGGCATTCCGCTGGCCATCGGTGCCGGACGCCTGATCTCTTCGCAGCTTTACGGAGTATCCGTTTGGGACCCGCTGGCGCTTACCATCGCAACCGGCTCGCTGGCGGTGTGTGCATTCTTGGCCGCTGTCATTCCAGCGAGGCGGGCGGCATCCATTGAACCGATGAGCGCGCTTCGAATTGAATAATATACAGATCTGCATTCAAGGCTGGTTGCCGAGGGCAACGGCAACGTTGCGCAAAAAGCCGGCATATTTGGCCCGCCATACGGGCGAGCGCCGGAATAGCCGGCGGAATTCGGCTTCGCTGTGTGCGGCGAGAGACTCGAGCGGAGGCGCAAACGCTTGCGGCTGGAAGCCCGGCTCTTTGCTGTGAGCGGCTTGCCGGTTCCAGGGACAAACATCCTGACAGATATCGCAGCCGAACACGTGATTGCCCATCGCAGAGTGCAGCTCATCGGGAATCGGGCCGCGCTTTTCGATGGTGAGATAGGAAATGCAGAGCCGCGCATCCAGACGAAAGCGGCCGTGATCGTCCGGAACCAGCGCCTGCGTGGGGCACGCGTCGATGCAGCGGGTGCAGGTTCCACAGCGGTCCGGCGGCGGGGTATCCGGCGCAAGCGGAAGCGAAAGCAATAATTCGCCAAGAAAGAACCACGAGCCTTGCTGCTGGTTGATCAGACAGGTGTTTTTGCCGATCCATCCAAGGCCGGCTGCGCGCGCATAAGAACGCTCCAGCACAGGAGCGGTATCGACGCAGCTTTTCCAGCAAAGCGGTTCGTCGCAAGCAGCCGCGATCTTCCCGGCGAGCTGTTCGAGGGCGCGGCGCAGCACATTGTGATAATCTTCGGCGCCCCAGGCATAGCGCGAGATCCAGCCTCGCGCGGAATCGTTGAGTTCAGTCGAGTAAGGATGGTTCGTGTTGTAGAGCTTGCCCACACAAACCATGCTTCTGGCCTCGGGAAGCAGATTGCGCGGATCGGCGCGCAAATCGCCGCGGTGGTCTGTCAGGTAGGCCATTTCTCCGGCCATGCCGGCCTGGCGCCAGTTTTCGAAACGCTCGAAATCTTCGGCGGGCACAGCAGGCGCAACTCCGGCGAGTTCGAATCCGCACTCGCGGGCGAATTGCTTGACCTGTTCCGCGGAAATTGGCATCTCAACTGCTATTTTGACTTCTAATGATGGATAAACGGATTCCAATACTTCTTGCCGCGGCGGCCATGGCACTCGGCTCCCGCGCTATGCTTGCCCAAAGCGTGCCGAAATTTGGCCCCTCGAATCCGTTCTATTCTCAGAGCACTCTGCCGTTTCACGCTCCGCCGTTCAATCGCATCAAGGACAGCGATTATCAGCCTGCGCTCGAAGCCGGCATGGCAGAGCAACTTGAGGAACTGAAGACGATTGCCAACAACCCGGCGCCGCCGAGTTTTCAGAACACGTTTGTCGCTCTCGAAAAGAGCGGGCAATTGCTGGGCCGCGTGAAGAGAGTCTTCTTCGGCATCGTTTCCGCGAATACCGACCCTGTGCTCCAGCACGTTCGGCAGATCGAAGCACCGAAACTCGCCGCGCAGGAGGACGCGATCTATCTCAACCCGAAAATTTTCCGGCGCGTTGAGGCAGTCTACCGGAAGCGGGATTCGCTGCATCTCGATCCGCAGTCGCGGCGACTGGTGGAGGTCGTATACAAACGCTTCGTTCACCGGGGCGCGAAGCTCTCCGATGCGGATAAGAACAAGCTGAAGAAGATCAATGAAGAACTTTCCAGCCTCTCGGCCGCTTTCCGCGTCCGGCTGCTCGCCGCTACGAAGGACGGCGCCTATAAGACGACGGATCGGGCCGCACTCGCGGGCCTGAGCGGGTCTCAGATCGAAGCCGCGGCGGACGCTGCGAAAAAGCGTAGGCAGAAAGGCTATGTCATTCCGCTGCAGAACACGACACAGCAGCCGGATCTGGCGTTTCTCAGCAATCGTTCCACGCGCCACGCTCTGTTTGAGGATTCGTGGAACCGGGCCGAACGAGGCAA
This sequence comes from Bryobacteraceae bacterium, assembly GCA_036379475.1. Lineage (GTDB taxonomy): Bacteria > Acidobacteriota > Terriglobia > Bryobacterales > Bryobacteraceae > Bog-105. The sequence goes on from DASVGP010000243.1 coordinate 35,426, forward strand.
TGCGGATGATACGCGCAAAATTATCGAGCGAATGGCGCATCTACGCGCGCAGAAGACCGCGCTGCTTGGATTCCCGAATTTTGCCGCCTGGAAGTTAGACGACCAGATGGCCAAAACGCCGGAAGCTGTGCTGCGTTTCCTCGATTCGCTCATTGCTCCGGCCACGGCGAAAGCCGCCGGCGAAGCGCGCGAGATTCAGCACGTGATTGACTCCGAGCACGGCGGATTCCAGTTGCAACCCTGGGATTGGAACTATTACGCCGAGAAAGTTCGCAAAGCAAAATACGACGTTGATGAGGCGCAGGTAAAGCCGTATTTCGAATTGAACAACGTACTGGAGCGCGGTCTGTTCTACGCCGCCAACCGGCTTTATGGCATTACCTTCCACGAGCGCAAGGACATTCCGGTCTACAATCCCGATGTCCGTGTCTTCGAGGTCTTGGATACGAATGGCAAACCGCTCGCTTTGTTTTACTGCGATTACTTCAAGCGCGATAACAAAGAAGGCGGCGCGTGGACGGACGTATTTGTGCGGCCATCGAAGTTAATGGGTACTTTGCCGGTAGTTTACAATGTCGCAAACTTTGCCAAACCCGCTCCAGGTCAACCGGCGCTCATCAGCTTCGATGACGTGACCACCATGTTCCACGAATTCGGCCATGCGCTCGCGAGCATGTTCACCGATGTCGAATATCCGAGCCTTTCTCACAATCTGCCGCGCGATTTCGTGGAGTTTCCGTCACAGTTCAACGAGCACTGGGCGACTTATCCGGCTGTGTTCAAACATTACGCACGCAATTACCGTACGGGGGCGCCGATGCCGGCCGCGCTGGCAGCGAAAGTCAAGA
>DASVGP010000244.1:0-18359 GCA_036379475.1 Bryobacteraceae bacterium
TTGACGACCAACTCGATCTCGGCCTGGCCGACGGGCTGTTCGTCTTCCATGAGTTTGTTTAGGAAAGCGTCGAAGTTTTCCTGCTTCTCGACTTCTTCAAGGACGCGGAATTTGGAGCAGAGGCCGTGCTTGACGCCGTTCCGGGCGACTTTGGCCTTGGTCTCGGCGGACTTGGGGCCACACGACTTCTGAGAGTTGCGGCGATTGGCCGCGATTTGTTTGGCTGTTGCCATGGTGCATGCTCCGGAAATAGAAAACGCCGGAGCGCCATGGTGGGCGTCCGGCGTTCTTACCGCTATGCTTACGCGAGCGGTTCTGATGTTCCTCTAAAGGACCAGTATAGGACGGGGTTCCAAGCGATTTCTTGTAAGTTATTGAAAGAAAGAAGCATATGGGTTGTGACTGGCGGAATACGGCGGGGTTGAAAAGCGGGTTGGCAGGCCGAAGGGCCTACTCCACGAGGCAAGCAAGGGCGCTTACGCTTCCGGCTCAGTTCAGTGCGGTAAGCAGTGTGGCGGGAACGTGATCCAGCAAGGCACTGTTCACGTGGCGCGATTTTGCGCCAGGCGGTCGAAGTGGAGGAATCGCTGCAGGACCAACTCGCCCGTAATGGGCTCCCCGCTAAGCAGCATGGCCAGCAGCTCTCCTCCGAGCACCTCCGGGGCAATCACCATATCGGGCTGCACCAGCTTGATGCGTTCCATGTGCTTGCTATCGTTGATGGCTACGACCGTTTTCGCATGACCCTTCAGCTCGCGAACGGCCAGTACAATGAATGCGTTATCGGAGTCGTCTGGGCGCATAGCGAGAACGGCTTCCGCTTGATCCGCATCCGCTCTGAGCAAAGTTTCCAGAGCATTCGGATCTCCAATGATGAGATCGTCGGGCTCGATGTCTTCGGATTCCGCCGCTTTCGGGAGGATAAACATCACTTGGTGGCCGCGCTTCTTGAATTCGCGATAAGCATTGTAGGCGAGTGGCGTATTGCCAATCACAATGAAATGTCCCGAGTGTTTCACGCGTCTCTCCTTCCGGGTTGTCAGCCGGGTAACCAGCGGCGCCGCGATCGCCGTTAGCGAGGTGGCAAAAACCGCAAGTCCCAGAATAATGACCGAAGCCGCAAACAGTTTCGCTTCCGCGCCTTTGGGAATGATGTCGCCATAGCCCACCGTGGACATGGTCACAATGGAATAGTAGAACGCTGTTACCGGATCTTTGATTGGCGGCGCAAATTGGTCTCCAAGATAGAGGCTTCCGAACACGGCATAAATCAATAGCAGCAAGGCGCTCGCGACCGCGAATAGCGTTCCGGCCGCAACGCTGCTTCGCTCGAACCAACGGTAAGAGATCAGCAGGGCCACCAGCAGGAGCGCATCGTAGTAAACCAGGCCGGTGTGCCGGGCGTAGAGATGAATCGCTGCGCTGAGGATCAGGCACGCGGTCAGGATAATTGCGATGATCCACGCAAATCGCGAGCGAAAGAGCAGCCCCACCGACATGATGAGCATGGCCACGCCAATCAGGACAAAGGGCATGCTCGCAGGCTGGAAATCGGCCAGGTGCTTCGGAAAATCGGAGAGAAGAACGGTGCGCTGCGCCGAAAAGACGATCCAGACGACTAAACAGCCGATCGCGGCAAGTGCCGCAGCCAGCGGAATGTGCGGAAACCAGTAGCGCACGCCCGCCACACGGCCGGCTGTGACCATCGCGCGCCGCAAGCGGGCCACGCTGCTTTCGCTGAAGGGCCAGCGTGCGATTTGCCGCCCTGCCCGCCGGCCCTTGCCAGGATCCCTGCTCATGGCGAAATTCATCATACGATATCGGCGGAATGCCCGCCCCGGCAGCTTCGATCCGTGTCGAGCGTTTAATGCTCGCCTCCTCCTCAGCCGATGGAATCTGTGATTGCATTTGCGCAGTCAGAGGTAACCATGAGATCTCTAAGCATATGCAGTGCCGTATTCGCGCTGCTGCTCGCAGTTCCCGTTTCCGTGCTTGCCGGAGCGCCCGCACCTGGACGGCTTGCTTCTCCCGATCAAGCTCCCGCCGGCTTGAATCCGTCTTTCGAAACCGGGCCGCCCGGCGTCGCGGTCATCCAACTTCCCAATGCGCGCCCCGATACCGTGCAGCGGCTCTGGATCGGAAGCATCTGCGCCATGGTTGCGGCTTCCGCTTTTGATGCCGCCAGCTCCTGGGGTAAACAGGAAGCCAATCCGCTGCTCGCTTCTCGCGATCGAACCTTTGGCGGCCGCGGCTTAGCCATCAAAGCGGCGATCGCCGGCGCGGTCCTGCTTCCGCAAATCCTTCTGCACAAGCACAAGCGGTTGCGCAAAAGCTTCATGTTCGCCAACTTCGCCGATGCCGCCGTTTTCACTGCGGTCTCCATACACAACCTGGGCATTTCGCGCGAATAAGCTGGGCGCGCACGGTGGCGGGCAAGCGGAGCGCATCCAATGATAATGGGAACAGACAATGAACCCAGAGCAAAAGATGGCACGACCGCTTGCGGAGGCCGATCCGGAAGTTTTTGAGGCGATTCAGCAAGAGGCCAAGCGGCAGAACACGCGGCTCGAACTGATTGCGAGCGAGAATTTCGTTTCCGAAGCGATTCTCGAAGCGGCGGGAACCGTTTTTACCAACAAATATGCCGAGGGCTATCCCGGCAAGCGCTACTACGGCGGTTGCGAGTTTGCCGACCGGATCGAGGAACTCGCCCGCCAGCGAGCCAAGGCGCTCTTCGGCGCCGAACACGTGAATGTCCAGCCGCATTCGGGCTCGCAGGCCAACGCCGCGGCGTATGCGGCGGTTCTGAAGCCCGGCGACACCATTCTCGGCATGGATCTGGCGCACGGCGGGCACCTGACGCACGGCCATCCATTGAATTTTTCGGGCAAGCTCTACAAGGTAGTGGCTTATGGCGTGCGGCGCGAAGACGAGATCATCGACTACGATGCGCTGGCACGGCTGGCCGAGGAACACAAACCGAAGCTGATCATGGCGGGCGCGAGCGCTTATTCGCGCCGGATCGATTTTGCGCGTTTCCGCCAAGTAGCCGATAGTGTGGGCGCGGTGTTTGCGGTCGATATGGCGCATTATTCGGGGCTGATCGCGGCGGGATTGTATCCCAATCCATGCGAGCACGCCGACATCGTCACTTCCACCACGCACAAGACGCTGCGCGGGCCGCGCGCGGGCGTCATCTTCTGTAAAGAGAAATTCGCGGCCGATGTCGACCGGGCGGTTTTTCCGGGGCAGCAGGGCGGGCCGCTGATGCACATCGTGGCGGCCAAGGCAGTTTGTTTCCGCGAAGCGGCGACCGAGGATTTTCGCGCTTATCAGAAACAGGTTCTCGCCAATGCCAGAGCGCTGGCTCAATCGCTGCAGCAGGAGGGCTATCGCGTCGTGAGCGGAGGAACGGACAGCCACATGTTTCTGGTGGACGTGTTTTCCAAAGGCGTTCGCGGGCGAGATGCCGAAAAGACGCTGGACGAAGCTTACATCACGGTAAACAAGAACGCGATTCCATTCGATACGAACAAGCCGCTGAATCCGAGCGGCATCCGGCTGGGCAGTCCGGCGGTGACGACGCGCGGTTTTGGCGAATCCGAGATGGTCGAAGTCGGGCGGCTGATCGCGAGCGTGCTGAACGATTTGCAATCGGAAACTGTAGTCGCACAGGCACGCAAAGGCGTGGCGGCGCTAACGGAACGTTTCCCGCTCTACAGTTGGCGCACTCGCTAAAAACCGCTAGCTACCTTACTCTGGCGAAGCGTGGGCTGAAGCCGACGCCAGCACGCTGAACCGTGCGCCACAATGAACATCTTTCCGATCAGCAGTCATAATCCTGCCTTCGATGCACAATGTAGTTGGGCCGCGCACGCGTGTTCTGGAGTGTCAGCCATAGATACTGCCCGACAATCCCGAGCCCGAGACTGGTAAGCGCACCAAAAAAGAAGATGGCGACGATGATAGCGGCATAACCGTGGACGGCGATCTGTCCGGTTAGTTTTCCGACAATGACCAAAATGGCCCCGACGCAGGCAAGCACAAGGGCAATGCTGCCTGTGTACAGCAGGACTTGAACCGGGAGATCGGTGAAATTAAAGATGCTGTTTACGCAGTAGCGCAGCTTCTTCTTGAACGTCCAGGCGCTCTTTCCGGCCAGGCGGGCTTTCCGCTCGTAGGGCACGTAGCTGCGGCGAAAACCCATCCAAAACAGAAGTGCGATCAGGTTGGTATTGTTTTCGCGGAACTGCAGCAGACGCTCGCGAACGGTGCGATTGCAAGCGAAGATATCCACGCCTCCGCGCGGCATATCCTTGATGACCAGCCGGCGATAAATGCTCCAGAAAGCATTCGACGCCAGCTCGCTGAGGAGCGGATCCGACCGGCTTTGCCGGGTTCCGAAAACGACGTCGGCGCGATCGCCGGCAAGAATTTTGAGAAACTCTACGATCAATTCCGGCGGTTCCTGCAAGTCAGCCGCGATGACGGCGAAATAACCTCCGCGCGCGGCTTCGAGTCCTGCGGTAACCGCGGCAAAGGAGCCGAAATTTCGACTCAGCAGCAGAAGCTGCGAGCGCAGAGGGGTCTGCCGCAGGCGCTCGCTGAGGATTTCATGGCATCGATCGGGGCTGCCATCCACGACGAACACAGCTTCAAAATCGCCGCCGAAGCGATCATTCAATTTGACGATCTCCGGCAGAAGCGCATCCAGATTGGCTTCGTTCCGGTAGATCGGGATGATCAGAGACAACATGTTCAGGGCGCCCAGCTATTGACGGCATCCACCACAACACCGATTTCCGAGTCATTGAGATAGGGATGGATGGGAAGGCTTACCTCCGAGCAGCAGAAGATGCGGGCGCGTTCGATGCCGCATGCAGCGATATCGAAAGCTGCGCCGGCAAGTGCCGGTTGGTCGGGAATCGCGACGGGATAATGCTCGCCCGCGCCGATTCCACGGCCTTTCAAGTGTGCCAGGAACGCGGGCTTATGCTCAGGCGGAACGAGCAGCGGAAATAAATGCCAGCACGAATGCGATCCGGCAGGTGCAGGCGGTATACGCAGCGCGGGATTCGCTATCCGATCCAGGTAAGTTTGTGCGATCTTCCGGCGCCGCTCGGTCCAGCGCTCCAGGCGCGGCAGGCCGGCGCGCCGCAGCAGGGCGGCTTGCAATTCATCGAGCCGGCTGTTATATCCGATGGCCGAGTGCCGGTATTTGGCGCTCTGGCCGTAATCGCGGAACATTCGCGCCGCCTTCGCATACTCCTCGTTGCCGGTCAGGATCGCCCCTCCATCTCCCATCGCGCCCAGATTCTTGGTCGGATAAAAGCTGGTGGCTGCCATGCGCCCGATGCTTCCTAACGGCATCTCGCGCGAGCGCGCCAGCACCGCCTGGGCGCAGTCCTCGATGACCGCAACACCAAATTCCCGCTGCATGGCCGATATCTTCTCAAGGTCGAGCGCATGACCGTAGAGATGCACCGGAAGAAAAAATTTAATACGCGGATCCGCGTGCATTGCCTCTCGCGCGCCGTCGAGATCGATCGATCCGGAGGCATCGACATCCGCAAAAACGGGAACTCCGCCGGCCTTGACAATCGCCAGCGTGGTGGCAAACGCCGAAATCGGCGTGGTTAACACCCGATCGCCGGGAGTACAGCCGAGTACACGAAGCGAAATTTCAATAGCATCCAGGCCGCTTGCGACACCAACCGCATGATCGGTTTGCCACAAGGCGGCCAATTCGCGCTCAAACTGCCGGACTTCATTGCCCAGGATGTACCAGCCGCTCTCGCCCACGGCCGTAAAGGCGGCGCATGCGTCTTCGCTCGTATCGCGCCACTGCCGTGCAAAATCGTTGAGAAGGATCATTGGCCCGACTTTCCAGCGGCGTGAAGAAAAGAGGCATAATCGCGGATATAATCTTCAGGATCGTAAAAATCCGAGGCGAAGACCAGCAGCACCGCATCGTGAGAGTGCTTGTATTGCACCGACCAAATCAGAGGCGGTATATGTACGCCAATAGTCGGATCGTTTAGAAGAATCTCCTGCCGGGTGTCGCCATCGTCGGCAACCACGCTGCAATCGCCGTGAACGCAAACTAAGAACTGATGCAATTTCCGATGCGCGTGTTCGCCGCGCACCTCTTTGCCCGGAACGCCATAAACGGCGAAAAACCTTTTGACGGTAAACGGGATGTGGCGGCCGACTTCCGCAACCGCAAGCTGCCCGCGCATATCCGCCGCCGCAGGGAGACGATGCACCGTGACTCCGGGAACCCGCGTGGGCGCAATGCCGGCCTGCGGCGGAGCGGCGATGGAGGACACACCATCTTTTTTCGCGAAGGCATCGCTGCGATCCGCGCCGTCGTAGCCGATAATGCGGGCCGGACTGCCGGCTACGATGGCAAGCGGCGGAACGTTACGCGTAACGACCGAACCGGCGCCCACCATGGCCCGTTCGCCGATCTGCAAGCCCGGGAGGATGGTCGCGTTCGCTCCAATCGAGGCGCCGTGCTTCACCACTATGCGCGAAGCTTCCGCGCGATATTGCTTGCTGCGCGGAAACACATCGTTTGTGAATGTGGCGTTCGGGCCGATGAAGACATCGTCCTCAATCGTCGTCCCATCCCAAAGCTGCACGCCGCACTTAATCGTCACCCGATTGCCAACCGTCACGTCATTCTCAATAAAGACGTGATCGCAGATATTACAATCCTCGCCGATGGTTGCGCCTGGGAGGATATGAGCAAGCGCCCAGATACGAGTGCCACGGCCGATCGCCCGAGTCTCGACAATCGCTTTTTCGTGCTGAAAGAATTCCACTGCGATGTTACCTTGTGATGTTACCTTGTAATGGTATTCTAATCGGGCGAAAAGAGCGGCAGCGGGATGCTCGAAACTCCTAGTGTGCAATCCGAAAGGGCGAGCAAACCGGCGCTCCGTTCCTGGGTCGTTCCTGGTATCCTGCTGGCCTTTTCAGCGCTGTATTTGTCAACGACTTTACTCCGCGCCCACGAAAAGCTGTTCTGGTACGACGAAATTTTTACCGTGCTGGAATGCCGGTTGTCTCCAGCCGCCGAATGGCAGGCGCTCACCCATGCAGTGGATCAGAACCCGCCCCCATTCTATCTGGTGACGCAGGCAAGCGAATGGCTATTCGGCGGAAACGAGATTGGCGCGCGAATGCCGGAAATTCTCGCCTTTTGGATTCTTTCCCTTTGTCTCTTTTCCTACGTACGCCGTATCGCCGGAACCGCGGCCGGATTCACCGCCATGGCCCTGCCCATGCTCACCGGCGCTTATTATTACGCCTATGAAGCCCGGCCGCACGGACTCGTGCTGGGCTTCGCGGGTTTGTGCCTGATCTGCTGGCGGACGGCAAACACGTCAGGCCGACGGCGCGCTCTTTGGTGGACCGCGTTTGCGGCGTGTTTATTCGGCGCGCTGATGATGCACTGCTATGCTCTGCTTCTGGCGGTTCCGTTCGCGATCGCGGAGATTGTTCGGAGCGCGATGGACAAGCGGATCCGCATCCGTGTCTGGCTGGCCTTGGTTCTGCCGATCATCGCTGCCTGTGCTTTGTATGTGCCGCTTTATATTGGGTACCGGCATGCCGTAGCTGGAACTGACTTTATTGCTACATTTCCCCCGAGTGTGAGACAACTTAGAGGCTTCTATGCATTTCTGCTGGCGCCCTGCCTGATCGTTTTGCTTCTGCTGCTGGTAACCGTCGCGATCGGGCATCCTCGGAGTGCGGAAGACACGGGCGGCAATCGCGGCGGCAGATCCATGCTGGAGCCCGCCGTGCTCGCGTGCGGATTTCTCGCGCTTCCTTTGTTTGGCATCGTGCTCGGCAAAATGGTTCACGGTCCCTTCTTCGGGCGCTACTTTCTTTCGGCGGTCGTCGGTGTCTCGATTTTGGCTGCGCTGGCGATCCATGGCGCCCTGCGGCCTCGATTTCGAAGCGGGTTTGCAGTCTTCATGGCATTTGCGCTGGCCGTGCAAGCCGCCAGTCTGCTGCACCATCGCTTTATCTCGCATGTCGGAGAACTGATTATCGAGCCAAGCTCAAAGCTGCAGTTAGAAACGTGCCCGCCCACGTCCACCTTTTCCAACAAACTGTTTCAAGTAGCTGCCGCGGGGACTGGTCCTATCGTGATCGCAAACAGTCTGGAATACATACATTTTCTCTATTACCGGCCGGGGCTTCGGCAGCGGCTCTATCCAATAACGCAGGACTGCAAAACGGACGATCTTTGCAGACTGTACGCGAATCTACAGCGTTGGGTTCATGTCGCGGGGAATCCGGAAGAAAACGATCGACAGTTCATTGCTTCCCATAAGAGGTTTTGGCTCTATGGACAATCGCCGCATTGGCTGCTTGTGTTTACACGCAACGACCATGTCCGCATTACGCGCCTGATGCGGCGTGGCGGGCACTATCTCGCACAGGTCGAAAGATCCGACTCCAATTCTCCCGTGTCATCTCGTGCTCAATAGCGTCGTACGCGCGGCCGCCAATGTGAAGATATCCCGGCAGGCGGCGCTTCTCTTCCATTCCAAACCGCTCCAGCGCCATCAAGGCGCTTCGATTTTCCGCCGCGGTGTGCGTATAGAAAGAGTCAAGGCCGATTTGCTCGAACGCCAGCTTGAAGCTTAAGAGCAGGCTGGGAATGGCGGATTTCGAGCCCCTGCGAACCACCCAGCGGCCCCACTCGGCGCGCTTCGCCTGGACATCCAGGCGATAGATGCCCACCGTGCCTTCGCGTTCGCCGGTGGCCTGATTCTCAATGATGAAGTAGTAATCGTCCGGTTCTTCAAAATAGCGCTTCAGCCATTGCTTCTGCTTTTCCACGTCCGAAGAGGTGGGGTTAATGAAACGGTTGTGCTGAGGATCTGTGCGCACTTCTACAACGAATGCCGCATCCTCCAGCGAAACCGGCCTCAGCCGGAAGGAATAACCCGAGATGCTCAGCTTGTGGTCCATCGAACACTTGAGCCCGAGAACGAACATTGCGTTGCGGTCTGAAGAGGCTAGAAAAAATACTTGACATTTCCATAATTGGCGCGATTCCTGCCGATAAGTTGATTGAACTGCACCAGGAGGAACTCATGTCGGAGGCGGCGGTCGAAGAAGTTGTAGGAAAACTGGCGGAGGCGGAGGCTGCGCGGGTGACCCCGGCATTCTTCCGCGAATTGTGCGAAACGCATTCGGAGGCGGTGGTCATTCGGGCATGTCTGACCTGCATGGCCCGTGCGGAAGGCGTCCCGGGCGAAGGTCCGATGGCGGACTGGCTGGCAAAGGGCGGCGTTTACGTGCCCGTGCTTTTCAATCCGGATGTTTTGACGCTAGCCGGCGCACAGCGTGCGGCAGTGATTTGCTGGCGGCACGATCCGCGCTTTCTTTCCCGGCTGCAGCAGATGCTCACGGAAAAACAGCCGCCCGCATCCGCGATCCTGTACGCGCTCTCGGTGGTGAGCGCGTTCGAGCAGGCCGGCATGCTGCTGCCGCTGCTGCGTACGCTGATGCACCATGAGAACGATCGTGTCCGCTCGAGCGCGGCCAAAGCGCTGTGCAAGCTGCGCCCGAACCGGCTGCTGGTCGAGCGGCAGATGCACTCGCCCGATGCACGCACGCGTGCCAACGCGGTGGAGGGCTTGTGGGGAGTCAAAAGCAGGGAGGCGGAAGAGATTTTCCACACCGCGGCTGCTGATGCCCATCATCGAGTGGCCGTGAATGCGCTCGTCGGCCTCTATTACCAGGGGGATCAGAGCGCCTTCGAGCGGCTGATCGCTGTCTCGCGGCATCCTTCCACTCTGCACCGGGCGGCGGCGGTATGGGCCTTCGGGAAACTCGGAGATCCGCGCGCCATACCGGCGCTGCAGGCGCTGAGTGAGGATTCGCGCATGTTTGTACGCAGAAAAGTTGCCGAAGTGCTCGGGCAGATGCAGCAGATGCAAGCCCGAACGGCCGCACAGGCCGATACTGCCAGCCAGCCCACCGCGGCCTGAGGATGTGTCGACAAATAACTGTGCCGACTCATGAATTTTTGTGAGCCACGGGGCTGGCGGCCTTCGAGGCCGCCGCAGGCCGAGGGCCTGCTCTACAGCGATTGAGGTTCATTCCGCCTACTGATCGGTCGAGCTGGCCATCTGCTCATGGGTGAGCGAATGGGCGTACTCCTCGATGCCTTTGAAGAGCGCCTGGGCGATCTTCTGGCGCTGGCTGCCTCGCCGCAGCATTTTTTCGTCGTGGCGGTTGGAGATGAAACCGACTTCGGCGAGGATCGACGGCATGGTGGCGCCGATGAGCACGACAAACGGCGCATGGCGAACGCCGCGGTTCTGCGAGCGGCGATCCATTCTTCTGGACATGGGCCACAAACAGGATTGAATGCACTGGGCGAATTGGTGCGATTCATCGAGCTTGGTCTGCAGAACGGCATTGTGCAGCAGGTCGTGAAGCTGAGAGATAGAGGCGGTGGAGGAAGCATTTTCACGCCGCGCGACGTCGAGGCCATGCTTGTCGGAAGTCAGATTGAAGAAATAGGTCTCGACGCCAGTTGCGGAACGGTCGCGCGAGGAATTGGCGTGGATGGAAACAAACAGATCGGCATGGGCCTCGTTGGCAATTCGGGTTCGCTCCTGTAGCGGAACGAAAACATCGGTGGAACGGGTATAGATCACTTGAGCGTCGAGGCGGCGGCGGATCAGTTTGCCTAGCCGCAAAGCGATATCGAGCACTACATTCTTCTCTTCCAGTCCATCCGGGCCGATAGCGCCGGTATCATGGCCGCCATGGCCGGGATCGATGACGATCGTGCCGACTTTCAGGCCAAACATACGGACCAGCGACCCATCGGCTTGGATCGCGGCCTTGGCGGTAGCGGGAATTGCGGGCGCGCGGGTGGGATGCGTTTCCGACGGTGGCGGCGGCAAAGCGGCTGCCGAATCGATCGGCTTTACGGTTACAGGAGTCCGGATTTTTTGCATGCCCGAAGAGACCCCTCCCTGACGGTCGGGATTCTGAAGGGGCAGTCTGCCCGCTCCCTCGCGGTCGCGGCTCTGAATGTGGATCTCCCTGGTCACGCTCTGCGCGGTCGACAAACCGGCGAGCGCGGCCCCTTTCCGGCGCAGTTCAATCATGAGCCGGTTCGGGTTGACCAATTGCGAAGAGATAACGTCTACCGGGGTTTTGAGATCGAAGACAATGCGCGTGGTTCCAGGGCGGACCGCGTCCACCCGAATATCCTTGATGCGCTCGTCGTTGACAGGAATGGTTTGGACGCTCCGCCGCGCCGCGGCAGGAGGCTGCAAACCGGTGAGATCGAAATAAACGCGCGGCGGTGATGCGATTTGAGCATAGTGCAGCGTGTAGGCGCCTTGCGTCTGCACGGCGATGCGCGTCACATCGCCGAAGGACCAATAACGGATTCCCTGGACGCTGGCCGCCGCCGGCTGCGCCTGGAGCACCGCCGCCAGCAACAGCAGCGCAGGCAAGCAGCAAACATGACTGCCGCTCGAACGCATAAAAGACCTAGCCGGCGTCCTCACCACCTATAGGACAAAAATAACCCATTTTGTTTTCTCGATTATAACCGGAAATGAGGTCTGTGGGTGCTAACATCTTGTGAGACGCGGCCCCTCCCTCACGGTCGGGGCACTGTTGTTTGCTCATCGAAGCTCCTTATGGATGTTGAGATGCAAGCGGCCGGGTTTGTGCTGGCCGGGGGGCGGAGTTCGCGGATGGGCCGGGATAAAGCGCTGCTCGGATGCGGCTCACGCCCGCTGATCGAAGAAGTAGCCGCGACTCTGTCGGCGGCGGCTGGAAGCGTGGCGCTGGTCGGCGCCCCGGAACGATATCGAGGGCTCGGCTTTGATTGCCTGCCGGATTTGAGGCCCGGTTGCGGTCCGCTGGGCGGTATTGAGGCGGCGCTGGCGGCCGCCCGCGGCGAGTACAACGCGATCGCCGCTTGCGATATGCCGAACGTTCGCGAACTTTGGATACGCGCTTTGCTTAAGAAATCGAACGAAACCGGCGCGCTCTGCACCGCGGCTTGCGATGCTACAGGCAAGATACATCCGCTCTGCGCCGTGTACCGCTCCGGCTCGCTGCCTGCCGTTCGCGCTCTGTTGGACGCCGGAGATTTTCGCTTGAGCTCGCTTTCCCAGGAGTTGCATGCCATTACTATCGACATCGGCGAAAAACTGTGGAACCTTAATACCGTTGCCGATTGGGAGGCTTGGCTGCGGCGATGACGCCCGATCCGTTTCCGCACTATATCGAATTCCGGCACGTTAGCAAGGCCTTCGACCGTCCGATCCTGAAGGACATCAATTTCTATGTCGATTCCGGGCAGACGCTGGCGGTGATCGGGCGGAGCGGCGTCGGCAAATCCGTCACTCTGAGCCACATCATGGGCTTTCTGAAGCCGGACGCCGGCCAGGTGATTGTGGCGCATACCGACATTACCCACTTCTCCGAAGCCGAACTGAAGCGCATCCGCAGGCGCGTGACCATGGTGTTTCAGTCGGGCGCGCTGTTCGATTCGCTCACGGTGGGCGAGAACATCCTGTTCTCGCTGGAATTGCGGGAAGACTACAATGAAGCGAACAAAGAAGAGATTGTCGACGGACTGCTGAAGACCGTCGATTTGCTGGACATGAAGGATGCCTATCCGGCGGATTTGGCGACTGGATATAAGCGCGCGGTGGCGATTGCGCGCGCGCTGGCTGCGCAGCCCGAGTGCATCCTTTACGACGAGCCGACCACTATGGTAGACCCGATCATGGCGGACGATTTGAGCAACCTGATGCTGCGCCTGAAGCAGCGGCTGGGGCTGACTTCCATCGTGGTTACGCACGATCTGGGCCTGATGCGCAAGGTCGCCGATTCGGTGATGTTTCTCTACCGCGGCGAAGCCATTTATTTTGGCCCGGTATCGGAAATGGAAAATTGTCAGCATCCGCACGTGCAGCAATTTCTCGCCATGGATATGGTCGAAATCGGTGGAAAGATCGAGGAGACATAACAATGAGTTCCAACGAATCGGTTGCAGTCGCGATTATTCTCTTTCTCATTTTTATCTGGATAACGAGATGCCTGTACATCGTTCGCGAGTACGACCGCGCGGTGGTGTTTCGCCTGGGCCACGTACGGAGGCAGGCGAAAGGTCCGGGCGTGGTTCTTATTCTTTGGCCCTTCGACAACATCGTGAAGGTGTCCCTGCGCATAGTCACCTGGGAGATTCCGCCTCAAGACGTCATCACCCGCGACAACGTTTCGCTGAAGGTCAATGCAGTGGTCTATTTCCGCGTCATGAACGCGATTCAGGCGGTCGTCGAAGTGGAGAGCTTTCGTTTTGCCGTAGAGCAGGCGGCGCAAACCGGGCTTCGTTCCGTGCTCGGCGAAGTGGATCTGGACGACTTGCTCTCGCAGCGGGAAACGCTGAATAAGAAGCTGCAAGTCATCCTCGACGAGCACACCGAGCCTTGGGGCATTAAGGTCACGGCCGTCAGCATGAAGCAGGTGGACCTGCCCCAGGAAATGCAGCGGGCGATCGCGGCTCAGGCCGAAGCCGAGCGCGTGCGCAGAGCGAAAATCATCGCGTCGGAGGGCGAATTCCAGGCTTCGACCAAACTATCCGAGGCGGCCGCAGTGTTGAACCGCGAGCCGAGCGCCCTTACGCTGCGCTACTTGCAGACGCTGGTAGAGATTGGGTCGGAGAAAAACACCACGGTGGTGTTTCCGCTGCCGATTGACTTATTCGGCGGATTGGCGGCGAAGTTGAAGGACAAGGGCGAATAACGGATTCATCGCGACGTGGTGAAATGCATCACCCCTCACCGCCCACGGCCAGAGTCTGGCGGCGGATCGCATCCAGCATGCCATTGATGAACGCCAGCGATTCGTCGGAAGAGAACTGCCGTGCTAGTTCGAGCGCTTCGTCGATCACCACTGCCGCCGGAACCGCCTGCTGGTCCAGCTCGTAAATCGCCAGACGCAAAATGTTGCGGTCCACGGCAGGCATGCGCGCCAGGCGCCAGTGCTCGGATTTGGCTTCGATTCGTTTGTCGATTGCGGCCGCATTCTCCGCCGTGCCGCGCGCGAGCTGCTCCATGAACGCATCGGGCTGGGGCGCTTTCTCGCTCTCTTCCGAGTAAAGCGTCTCATAAAAATGGGCGATCGCGCGTTCCACGGAATCGCCGCGCATGTCCCATTCGAACAGGATTTGCAGCGCGCGCCTTCTCGACCGGTGACGAGCTGCCATGTCAGTGCTGTTCCTTCATTTGTCTCAGCAGATTGGCCAGCTCCACGGCGGCATCGGCGGCTTCGCAGCCTTTGTTGCCGCTCTTGCCTCCCGCCCGGTCCATCGCCTGCTGTAAGTCGTCGGTGGTAAGCACACCGAAAGAAATGGGCACGCCGGTTTCGAGCGCAACCTGGCGCAGCCCTTGCGCAGCCGCATCCGCTACGTACTCGAAATGAGGCGTGTCTCCACGCACCACCGCCCCCAGAGCGATAATCGCATCGCACAGCGGCGCCAGCGCTTTTGCGGCCAACGGCAATTCCCAGGCTCCGGGCACTTTCACCAAACGGATGTTTTCCGCCGCGCAGCCTCGCTTTGCGAGCGTCGCGAGCGCGCCTTTGGCAAGCTGCTCGGTAATGAATTCATTGAACCGGCTGACGACAACTCCGATGCGCAGATCACACGCATCGAGCGGGCCCTGAAAAGTTCGATGACTCATGAGAAGAGAACCGCGCGCCAGAACAGAGGCGCGCGCGACCAAGCGGCTTGCCCGCTATGGGATAATTTGTTTTTACCCCTCAGTCTACCGCACCCATGGATCCCCGCCTTATCCGCAATTTCTCTATCATTGCGCACATCGACCATGGGAAATCGACCCTCGCCGACCGGCTTTTGGAGTACACCGGAGCACTTTCCCAGCGCGAAATGATGGCCCAGGTGCTCGACACCATGGACCTCGAACGCGAGCGCGGCATCACCATCAAGGCGCATGCCGTGCGGCTGAACTACAAGGCCGATGACGGCAATGTTTACGAGCTGAACCTGATCGACACGCCCGGCCACGTGGATTTTACTTACGAAGTCTCGCGCAGCCTGCAGGCTTGCGAAGGAACGCTGCTGGTGGTAGACGCTTCGCAGGGCGTGGAAGCGCAAACGCTGGCCAACACCTATCTGGCGCTGAGCCACGATCTGGAAATCATTCCGGTTATCAATAAAATCGATCTGCCCTCGGCCGAGCCGGAACGTATCCGCGAGCAGATCGAGCAGGTGATCGGCCTTGATGCCAGCGATGCGATTCTAGCCAGCGCGAAAAACGGCGTCGGCATTAAAGAGATTCTCGAAGCCGTGGTGCATCGGATTCCCGCGCCCAAAGGCGATCCCGGCGCCCCGCTGCGCGCGCTGATTTTCGATTCCTGGTTCGATCCTTATCGCGGCGTGACCATCCTGGCGCGTGTGGTGGACGGCTCGATTCGCCTGGGCGAGAAGATCCAGCTTTGGTCCAACGGCAAGACCTACGAAGTGGAAGGAATCGGCTTTCAATCTCCGAAACCCGTGCCTTGCGACGAACTGACCGCGGGCGAGGCCGGTTTCCTCTTCGCCAACATCAAAACGGTCTCCGATGCACAAGTGGGCGACACTGTGCTGAGCGCCGCAGATCCCGCGAGCGAGCCGCTGCCCGGCTTTCAGGCCATCCAACCGATGGTCTTCGCCGGCTTATATCCGGTGGAATCGCACGAACACGGACAATTGCGCGACGCGCTCGAAAAGCTGCGCCTAAACGACAGTGCCTTCAGCTTCGAGCCGGAAAGTTCGGCCGCTTTGGGCTTCGGCTTCCGCTGCGGCTTCCTCGGCCTGCTCCATTTGGAGATCGTTCAGGAGCGTCTCGAACGCGAATTTCAGATCGACTTAATTACCACCGCACCGGGCGTGCGCTACCGCGTAACTTTGACCAACGGCGAGATCGCCGAAGTCAATAATCCGCAAAAATTCCCCGAGCCTTCCTCCATCCAGCAAAGCGAGGAGCCGATCATCGACGCCACAGTCATCACGCGCGAAGAATACATCGGCGAGATTCTGAAGCTGCTCGAAGAGAAGCGCGGCGTTCAGAAGAAATTCGAATATATCGGAACCGGGCGCGTGCTGTTGCTTTACGAACTTCCGCTCAATGAAGTCGTGCTCGACTTTTACGACCGTTTAAAATCGGCCTCGCGCGGCTATGCTTCGCTCGATTATCATTTTTCCGGCTACCGCGCTTCGCCCATGGTGAAGCTGGACGTGCTGGTCGCCGGCGAGCCGGTGGACGCGCTCTCGATGATCGTCCATAGCGATTATGCCTACGAGCGCGGCAAAGCGCTGATCGAGCGGCTGAGAAAACTGATCCCGCGGCAAATGTTCGAGGTGGCGTTGCAGGCTGCGATCGGCAACAAGATCATTGCGCGCGAAACCATCTCGGCCATGCGCAAAAACGTTCTCGCTAAATGCTATGGCGGAGACATCACGCGCAAGCGCAAGCTGCTCGAAAAGCAAAAAGAGGGCAAGCGCCGCATGAAGCGCGTCGGCCGCGTGGATATCCCGCAGGAAGCGTTCCTGGCGGTGCTGAAGGTCTAAAGTATGCCGGCTATCGAAGATTTCATTCATCGGAACGAATCCCGTTTGCTCGACGAGTTGTTCCAATTCCTGCGCATTCCGAGCATCAGCACGCTTCCCGAACACAATAGCGACGTTGCGCGTGCCGCCGAATTCGTCGCCGCGAGCCTTAAACGTGCCGGCATGGAGAACGTGGAAACGATCCACACCGACAAGCATCCGCTGGTATACGCCGATTGGCTGCATGCTCCCGGTAAGCCTACGGTGCTGTGCTACGGCCATTACGACGTGCAGCCGCCCGATCCGCTTGAATTATGGCAGTCGCCGCCCTTCGAGCCTTCGCTGCGCGACGGCAACATTTATGGCCGCGGCTCCGCCGACGACAAAGGCCAAATGTACATGCACGTCAAGGCCGCGGAGGCCTTGTCGGTGGTGTACGGCGGCAAGCTGCCGATCAATTTGAAATTTCTGATCGAAGGCGAGGAAGAAGTTGGCGGCGAGTCGATTGCAAAGTACGTTCCGAAATACAAAGACAAGCTGAAATCCGATGTCGCTCTTGTTTCCGATACAGAGATGTTCGCCGACGGCATTCCGACGCTCTGCATCGGCCTGCGCGGGCTGATGTATCTGGAAATCGAGGCGACCGGGCCGGCGCGAGATCTGCACTCGGGAGTCTATGGCGGCGCGGCGCCGAACGCGGTGTATGGCCTCATCGAACTGCTCGCCAAAGCGAAGGATGCGGACGGGCGCATTCTCATCCCGGGCATCTACGACGACGTTGCCGCGCCCGATCCGAAGGAGCGGGAGAGTTGGGCGCGCCTTCCGTTCTCAGAGAAAGAATTCCTGGAGCAAGAAGTAGGATCGACTGCGCTCACTGGTGAACCGGACCAGTCCGTCCTCGCGCGCGTTTGGGCGCGGCCCACTTTTGAAGTGCACGGGATTGCGGGCGGTTTTACGGCAGCAGGCGCAAAGACCGTCATTCCGGCGAAGGCAACCGCAAAGGTAAGCCTGCGGCTGGTTCCAAAACAGAATCCGCAGCGGGTGCTGGATCGATTGCAGAACTGGGTCGAGGCCAACACGCCCAAAGGCATTCAAACGCAGATGCGCGTGTTGAGCGCGGGGCCGGCAATTTCAGTGAATCCGGATCATCCCGCAATCCGCGTCGCCGCGCAAGTGTTCAGCGAAACGCTCGGCAAACCGACGGTCTTCATCCGCAGCGGCGGCTCCATTCCGATCGTTGGCGATTTCGCCACACATCTCGGCATCCCGACCGTGCTCATGGGCTTCGGCTTGCCCGATGACGGGCTGCATTCGCCCAACGAAAAATACCGCCTGGACAATTACTATCAGGGCATTGCAACTATCGCGCGGTTTTTCGAAGCCTACGGAGCAGCTTAAGCCTTCATTTCTCCTTCGGCCCCGGATTGGTGGTGTATTGGTTCTGCGGCGGCTTCAGTTTGATGGTGATGGTTTTTTCGGGCTCTTCAACTTTAAAGCGTTTGCCGAAGGTCGCGTGATGCGGGTCGATCACCTGGATCAGCACGGTTCCCTGCGGCACGGATGGGAAGTGCGCCAGGCCTTTTAGGTCGGTGTGCATTTCCCAATTGATTCTTTTGTGCCTGCCGAACTTCGTCATCTGGCGCGAACCGAGAAAATCCAGAACGACCGATGCGCTCGGTATCGGCTTATTGGCTTGATCGGTCACCAACACCGTGATCTTTGTCTGGTGCGATTTTGCAAA
>DASVGP010000245.1:0-10948 GCA_036379475.1 Bryobacteraceae bacterium
CGTCGGGATGGGGCCGCCGGTTTCGCGCGGTCCGCATAAAATGTTGGGCGATGCCCCTGCTCGAACAAATCCAATCCGACCTGACCCAGGCGATGAAGGCCAAGGATGAAACGCGCCTGGCGACGCTGCGCATGATGAAGACCGCGCTCAAGAAGCACGAGGTCGATTCCAGGAAGCCACTCGACGAATCCGCCGGGATGCAGGTTTTGAATACTTTGCTGAAACAGCGGCGCGAGGCGGCCGAGATGTTTCGCAAAGGGAACCGCGAGGAACTCGCGGCCAAGGAAGAAGCTGAGATTGCCATCATCGAGAGCTATCTGCCCTCGGCTCCCGGCGAGGAAGAGATGAAAGAGGCGGTGGGCGCCGCCATCGCAGAGACGGGTGCGAGTTCGGCGAAACAGATGGGCGCGGTGATGAAAGCGGCTCAGGCGCGGCTGGCAGGCAAACGGGTGGACGGGAAAGCGCTCAGCGAACTGGTCCGAAAGAGGCTGGGCTCGTGAGCCGCCGCCAACCGCTTGCTAACGCGCGCGGTTCTGTCGCGCTTCGGAACCGTCAGGGAGCGGATCTTGCCCATGAAAGCTAAACTCGACAAATCCCAAACCGCCGGGGCGGCTTACAAGCCCTTCGTGCCCGGGCACGTCCAAATGCCCGAACTCACCCTGCGCGCTATCCTGCTTGGCCTCGCCATGACCGTCGTCCTGGGCGCGGCGAACGCATATCTCGGCCTGCGCGCCGGCATGACGGTGGCTGCGACCTATCCGGCCGCCGTCATCAGCATGGCCGTGCTGCGCGGCTGGAAGGGCTCGCTGCTGGAGGAAAACATCTCCCGAACCAGCGGCTCTATCGGCGAAGGCGTGGCCGCCGGCGCCATCTTCACCATCCCCGCATTTCTCATGTCAGGTGTGTGGCCCTCGTTCGGTTTTCACGAGGCCTACTGGAAAACCAGCGCGCTGATCCTGGTGGGCAGCATTCTCGGCGTCCTATTTATCTCCCTGGTGCGGCGGGTCATGGTGGAGGACCCCGAACTTCCCTTCCCCGAATCGCTCGCCGCATCGGAGATTCATAAGGCGGGCCAGCGCGGCGCGCAAGCGGCGAAGAAGCTGTTTTGGAATATCGGACTGGGCGGCCTGATTTATCTGCTGGGCCGGTTCGGCATTTTCGCCGCCGATACCGGCATCTCGGTGCGCGTCGGACAACTGGGCGCAAGCCATGTGCGTCTGGGCGGCGCATCGAAAACCATTCTGCATACCGGCGGCACCACGGCCTTCGCCGCGCCTAGCGTCAGCCCCGCCTATCTCGGTGTCGGCTATATCATCGGCCCGCGGCTGGCTGCGCTGCAATTTTCGGGCGGCGTGCTGGCCTGGGGTTTCATCGTTCCGCTGCTGATTTACTTTCTCGGCCCGCAGCTTACTACCTTTCTGCCCGCGAGCGCCGCGCACGGTTCCTGGTCCGATATCTCGAACGCCGTCTGGAGTACCATCGTGCGGCCCATCGCGGTGGGCGGCATGCTGGTGGGTGCGGCCTCCACTCTCTTCGGCATGCGGCACAGCATCGCCACCGGCCTCTCGCGCGCCATTCGCGATTTGCGCAAGAGCCACGAGCAAACCGATGTCGTGCGCACCGAGCGCTACATGAGTTCGAAGGTAGTCTTTGCGCTTATCGGAGTGGCGTTCGCCTTCATGATTCTGCTTTACATTTACTTCTCGCATCAAGTCGCGGGCGGAATCGTAGCCGCGGCCGCGATGCTCATCCTGGGTTTTTTCTTCGCCACTGTCTCCGGCAGTTTGTGCGGTCTGATCGGGTCTTCGAATAATCCTGTTTCCGGTCTCACGCTTTCGACGCTGATCGTCGCGGCGCTGCTCATGGTTGCGCTCGGCGTCTCGGGCATGGGCGGTGTTGCGGCGGTGCTCGGTGTCGCTGCGGTAGTCTGCGTCTCCTCTTCCGTCGCGGGCGAATTGCTGCAGGATTTCAAAGTCGGCCACATCCTCGGCGGCACGCCGCGCAATATTCAGGTGGCCGAGCTGATCGCGGTGGTCGTCGCCAGCCTCATCATGTACTTTCCGCTGGTTCTGCTGCAGCAAGGCGACATCCGCGCGGGTGGAACCGGGTTCGGAGATGCTCAGCTTCCCGCGCCGCAGGCCGGCCTCATGGCGCTGCTCGCGCAAGGGATTGTCGGGCACGACATGCCCTGGCCGCTGGTGCTCATCGGTGTGCTCATGGGCTTCGGGCTGATCGCCATGCACGTCCGCAGCCCCATGCTGGTCGCGGTGGGCATGTATCTGCCGTTTGAAACCACTTCGGCGATCTTTGTAGGCGGCATGATCCGCTGGCTGAGCAATACCATCGCCAGCCGCCGCGGATACGACGAGGCACAGCAGGCACGCGTGAACAATGCCGGCACCCTGGTCGCCTCCGGGCTGATTGCCGGCGAAGCGATTCTGGGATTGGTTTGGGCCGGATTGCAATTCGCGCCGCCTTCGGTGCGCGAGCATTTGCAAATCATCGCTCACCCGTCTTACGCCATCGGCATCCTGGTGCTGATCTTTCTGGGGTTCGTGATGATCCGCACACCCCTCAAAAGCGCCGGCAAACCGGCTGAGGTAGCTTAGAACACGATGCCGGAACGGAACTCCGACCGTTAGGGAGGGGGCTTGCGACCGAGCCAACCTAAGGGAGATTACGTGGAGCGCAGAGACTTTCTCAAGATTGCATCTTTGGGCACTGTGGGGGCCGTGACCGGCTCACCTCGGCCCGCAGTGGCGCAAACTCCGTCCAACGGTTCCAGGCCCAACATTATCTTTGTCGTCTCCGACCAGCATCGCGCCGGATTGACCAAGCGCACCGGGTATCCACTGGACACCAGCCCCACGTTGGATTCGTTGGCCGAAGGCGGAATCGGATTTGATCGCGCTTACGCCACCACGCCTCTTTGCGTCCCCAGCCGTACCAGCATGCTCACCGGCCGCTGGCCCGAGGCCACGCATGTCCGCATGAATCTCGACAGGTACGATGCCTTCTTCAAAAAAGACCTTTACGACGTCGCCAAGGAGCTGGGCTATAAGACCGGCCTCGCCGGCAAGAATCATACTTACTTAAAACAGGAAAAACTGGATTTCTGGCGCGAATACGCGCTGGCGCGAGGCTATATTCCGCCTTATGCTCCTGCGAAAGAGCGAGCCAAATATGAGAAGTACAACCAGTGGCTCCGTGGGCTCCAGGCCAACGTCTCCCTAGAACCCACGCCGTTCCCGCTGGAGATGCAGTTCCCTTACCGGATTGTCTCCGATGCCATCGATTTCATAGACGAGTCGGCGAGCGGGCCATTCATCCTGCAAGTCGGATTTCTCTCGCCGCACGACCCCGAGCAGGTCCCGAAACCCTATTGGGACATGTTTCCGCCGGACCAGGTACCGCCTCGCTGCGCCGGGCCGGAGGCGCTGAAGAACCTTGGGTACCGGGCGCAATGGCTCCATGGTCTGGAGATGGACGCCTTTCCGCAGACCGACCAGGTATGGCGCCGCTACAAGTCGAATTATTTGGGCATGCTGCACTTGATCGACGACCAGCTAAAGCGCCTGGTGGATCATCTGAAGCAGAAGAATCTTTTTGAGAACACCATCATCGTCTACCTCGCCGATCACGGCGATTATCTGATGGATTATGGCCTGGCGCGCAAGGGCGTTGGACTGTTCGAGTGCCTGACGCGCATCCCGATGGTTTGGCATGGTCCGGGAATCCGCTCTTCGAGCGCGGCCGCATCCGCGTTCGTCTCCATGGCGGATGTAATGCCTACCTTATGCGAAGCCATGGGCGCCGAGATTCCTCACGGCGTACAGGGCCGCAGCTTGTGGCCGATCTTACAAGGTGAAGACTATCCGCATGACGAATTTCGTAGCATTTACACCGGCGTCGGCCTCGGCGGACTTTACTACGACGAATCCGACCACGTGCCCTACAGCATCTCGGAAAGGCATTTAGGACCGCACGCCTGGGACGAACTGAACGGAGTCACCCAAAGCGGCAACGCCAAGATGGTGCGGATGGGCGACTGGAAGTTGATCTACGACATGATGGGATACGGCCAGCTCTACGATTTGGCATCCGACCCCTGCGAGCTGAAGAATTTGTTCGGCCATCCAACGGCGGCGAAAGAGCAAGCTTCACTGATGGCCGAACTGCTCATGTGGACCATCCGCTCGCAGGACAGCCTGCCCACTGGACCGCAGAACCGCAAGTATCACACCAAATGGTCCACCAAACACAACTGGTACTCGCCCTACCGCCACGGGACGGCACCGGAGGCGTTTATTCCGTAAGTATGCCGAATCTGAGCCGGGAACATAAGCGACCGGATTGAGGCAGAGTCGCTTACGTTCAGTGCTCAGTTTCAGCGCTTGGAACTTGCTGCTGCCAAGCGGGGATTAATGTTCAACCCCAATTGGTGCGCAAAAAAGCCGAGCGCCGCGGCGGTATTGCCGACGCGCTGGCTGAATGAGGCGGTGACGCCGTGGCCTTCGTTCATACGCGTGAGCAGCAGAATGGGACGGCCCGAGGATGTTGCCGCCTGCAGTGCGGCGGCGAATTTGCGCGATTGCCACGGTGCCACCCGCGGATCGTTGACTCCGGTTTCGAGCAGCACGGCGGGGTAAGGCATGCCAGGCTTGACGTGTTGCAGCGGCGAATAAGCGTACAACCATTCGAAATCGTTTTTCTTGGTCACCGTGCCATATTCGCTGACGTTGTAGCGGCCGTTCGGGAAGAGTTCCGAACGAAGCATGTCGTAGATGCCGACGAAAGATACGACGGCACGGTATTCGCGCGGATGTTGCGTCAGCGATGCGCCCATTAGCAAGCCGCCGTTGGAACCGCCTAGGATGCCGAGATGCGCTCTATTTGTCCAATGATTGGCGATGAGCGACTGCGCGGCCGCGTAGAAATCGTCGAGATCGTTCTGCTTCTTGCCAAGCATGCCTGCTTCATGCCAGCCCTCGCCATATTCGCCGCCGCCGCGGATATTGGCCGACGCGAACACGCCGCCGTTTTCGAGCCACGCCAGATACGGCCCCATGAAATGAGGCGGTATCGTGATGCCATAGCCGCCGTATCCGTACAGGATCGCCGGGCGCTGGCCGTCGGGTTTAGTCCCTTGCACGGCGATGACGGTAACTGGAATCTTGGTTCCGTCTTTTGATGTAGCGTTAAGCCGATAGGTACGCAATTTTGAATAGTCCGCGGCCGGTTTGACCTCAAACACCGTTTTGAGCACTCCGCCGCGGCTGTCGTAGCGCGCCCAGCGTAATGGAATTTTCCAGCCGGAGTAAGTGATCATTGCAATGTCCGAATCCGTTTCGGCGGCGATCGCGTCAATGCCGATACCGTTTTTGGGCAGCGGCACGACGCGTACGAACTTGCCGTTGGCATCGTATTGCACCACGCGCCAGTCCGGCCCCGCAACCTCGTTGATCAGAAATCCGCCCTTGATACCTGCGACGTCGTGCATCGCCCATTTGCCTTGGGGCACTAACGCGTGTGTGCCGCGAGCCGTGACCGAAAGCAGTTTGCCGCGCGGGGCGTTCTGGTAGGAGATAACCAGCAGACGATCATTTTCCCAGGACGCGCCGACGCTCCCTTCGAACGCGGCGCGCACGTTGGCGGCCGGACCCAGCACCTGTTTCCAGCCTTTCGCCGTGCGCAGGTAGACGTAATCGGGATTGCCGTCGCCGTAGTGGACCGTGATGGCGGCATTGCGACCATCGGCGGAGTTCGCAAACCAGTATTCGGCAACCGGAGAAAATCCCCTGCCGAATGCCGGTCTATCCGCGCTTGCGGCGGTTCCAAGCCGATGGTGATAGAGCATGGCGTTGAACTGCAAGCCGGACGCGGGCAGGCGCACATACAGAAAGCCCTTACCGTCGGCGTCCCAGACCACGCCCTGCGGCGAGGTGCCGCCGCCTGCGTTGGGCATCTCGGCCGGCAGCGTCTTGCCCGCCGCAACCTTGAGGACACGCAGCGTCGTCGCTTCGTTGCCGCCTTTCGCCGTGCCGTACACCACGTAATCGCCATCGGGCGACGGCCAGTAGCCGGTAATGGCGACGCCGGATTTGTTCGGATTCACCAGCACTTCCGGTTTTCCGTCCGGCCAGTTTTCGGCCATCAGCATCGGCTGCGGCTGCGGCGGCGTCTCCTGCATAAAAAACAACTTACCGGCAACCAGTTCGGGCTCAAAGCGGCTGGTCGAGGTCAGCGCAAGCTGGGCCACCCGCTTGGCCATCGGCTTGCCCTCGGGATAGCTCGACAGCACTTTGTCGGTGTACACGTTCTGCGCCGCAATCCACTTCTTGACTTGCGGCGAATTGGCATGTTCGAGCCAGCGGTACGGATCCGCCACTTTGACGCCGTAATAGCTCGTGACGACCTTATCTTTCCTCGTGGCGGACGGGCCGGCCAGAACGGTAGGCGCGAAGATCACTACAACGACGAAAAGCTGGCGCAGGGACATGGGATCTCCTGTCTTTCGAGGATTGCTGGGTATTATAGCGGCCCAGCATTCAAACGCCGGCTCCAGGTGCCAGGTCGCTTGTGGAGACCTGCTCGACGACTGGCTTGGATGAGTAACGGGGGAGCATGAGCATCAGCGCCGCCGCAACCGCACTCGAGACGGCCAGTCCGGCCAGCATCGTTTGATAGGACCCCGTCAGATCAAAAGCTTTTCCCATAATCACGGGGCCGATCGCGCCAGCGATGGCGTAGGCGGTCCAACTCCAGCCATAGAGTGTCGAGAGCGAGCGGAGTCCGAAATACCGGGAGAGCAGATAAGGCGTGATATCGGCTTCGCCGCCCATTCCGAGGCCGATGCATACGGCTCCGAGTATGCCCATGTGCAGCGATCGGGCATGAGAGAGAATCAGCGTTCCGCAAGCGGCAACGGCAATGATGGACGCGGCGACACGCGGAGCGAAGCATCGATCGATCAGCCATCCGGTGAACAGCCGCCCACCCAGGGTTGCGCCGCCCAGGATTGACGCCGCCAAGGCAGCATCTTCAGACGAAATGCCGCGATCCGTAAGCAGAGCCGGAAGATGGGCGATAGCGCCGTTCTGGGTGATCGAGGAGAGAAACAGGACCGTCAGAATGATCCAGAAAGCCCGCGAGCGCAAGGCTTGCCGGACGGATGATCCCTCCGCCGGAACCGCAGCCCGGCGAGACTGCCAATATTTGCGATTTGGGCTTTCTCGGACACGGGACCCGAGCGATAGTCCGACGGCGAGAGCAATCCCGCCAAGGATGGCAAATGCGTTGCGCCAGTCGAAGGCATTGATCAGCGTCTGAGCAACGAGCGGGAAGACCATCGCCCCAAGCGCCCCGCCGGAGAGCAAAAGCGCAAAAGCGGCTCCGCGGCGCGCATCGAACCATGCGGAGAGAACGTGGGAATACGCAAGGTGAGCAGTTCCGTTGCCGACGATGCCGATCACGACAAAAATTAAATAAAGGTGCCACAAGTGATCGGTCAGCAGCGATAGCGAAGCTAAGGCGCAGCCAAAGACGACGAAACTCGGCAGAATGATGCGGCGGGCGGGAAGACGGTCGAGCAGAACACCGAGCACCGGCGAACAAACCGCTACCGAAAGAGCCGCAAAGCCGAAGGCCGCCGAAACCGCCTCGCGGGACCAATCGAATTCGAGCGCCAATGGCTTGAGGAAGATGCCGAATGTGTAAACAAAGATGGAAGCGAAGCTGACGAATACGCAAGTGGAGGAGGCCAGTGCCACCCCCCAACCCGGATAGCGAAGACGGTTCTCTGTGACCGCTTCGGCAATGTAAGTGGCCATAATCCAGCGCTAAAACGTCAGTTTCAAGGCAACTTGCATCAGGCGTGGAGGGTCCGCCGTGACGGCAGCAACAGAATACCCGAAATCCCTTCAGCTAACGCAATATGTGGCATCATTCGCTCCCTTGCGAATGTACTTCGATCGCACTCTCAGGTAAAGATGGAATTTCATTTCAAACTTAAGGTGGATGGCTCTGCCGAGGATCGGTCGGCCGCCGCGCCAATCACAACTACCGCTAATTATTTCCGTATAGGCAGCTTGGCCACGCAGGTTGCGACAAACAAAGACTTTACGGCTCTTCTCCGCTCCTGCTTCCACGCCGGATGGCATACAGCCATTTGTATCCGCCACTACACTGCGAAGCGAAAGGAACTGACAGGCGATTTGAGATCCAATACTGTGCCCGCTCGCAAACGCTCGCTTCCTCCCGAAGACCCGGACGGCCTGGCTGCACGCCTGGCAGAACTGCTCGTCGGACAGCCGGAATCGATCGAAACGATTGTGCCGTATATCCAAATGCACCAGGCCGGGCTTTCCCCCGAAGGCCGCCCTATCGGCGTGATCCTTTTGCTCGGGCCCACCGGCACGGGGAAAACGCGTACCGTTGAAGCGCTGGCCGAGGTGCTGCACGGAAACGTGCAGAATCTGCTCAAAGTCGATTGCGGGGAGTTTCAGATGGAACACGAAGTGGCCAAGCTCATCGGCGCGCCTCCCGGCTATTTAGGGCATCGCGAAACCCAGCCCATGCTCACGCAGGCGAAAGTAAACGGCGTTGCGAGCGAGCAATGCGATGTTTCGCTCGTTCTGTTCGACGAGATTGAAAAGGCCGCGCCCTCCATGACGCGCCTGCTGCTCGGCATTCTGGACAAAGCAACGCTGCGGCTGGGTGACAACACCACGGTGAATTTCGAGCGCACGCTGATCTTTCTGACCAGCAA
Source organism: Bryobacteraceae bacterium (assembly GCA_036379475.1). GTDB lineage: Bacteria > Acidobacteriota > Terriglobia > Bryobacterales > Bryobacteraceae > Bog-105. The sequence continues at coordinate 8,768 of DASVGP010000245.1, forward strand.
TCTGGGTGCAAAAGCAATTCAGCGCGCATTGAAACCCGATTTCGGCTTCGAGGCGATGCTGCCTTCGGCGCAGCAGGGCGCCGCGCGCATGCAAACCATCGGCATGGCCGCGGTGCGCAGAAAATTTTCACCCGAGTTTGTCAATCGCATCGATTCGGTCATCACCTACAAGCCGCTGGACCGGGAAGCCTGCGAGCTGATTCTCAATCACATCTTTGCCGGCTTCACGCGGCTGATCAACCGCCGCCTCGGCCTGCGCGGCTTCCGGTTACAAACCACGGTAGCGGCACGAAAACTTCTTCTCGACATCGGCATCAGCGACGAATTCGGCGCCCGCGAACTAAAGCGCACGGTGCAGCGCAACTTCATTCAGCCCGTCGCCGCGCTCTCGGCACAGGGCCGCGTACCGCCCGGGAGTACCGTGATCCTGGATGCTAAGGACGGCGATTTCGCCATCCTGCTGCGCCAGTAAGACAGGAGGGCGGGCTTCAGCCCGCTCGGAGCTTTAGCTCCGATTATTGCGCCGCGGGCCAGTTGGCCTTCAGCGGCGCCGCGCTGCCGGAGGGATGCTGCAAGGTGAGCGTCGCGGTCACGTGATCGCCGCTTCGCTTGTAGTCGATCGCGCCCAGGATGAGATCGTCTTCGCCCAATTGAACGGTGCTCTGGCTCGTACCGTCGGCGATTACCAAAGTTGCTCCGCCCGCATTCGCGATCTGGCGCGCCGCATGGTTCCAGGAGATGGTCAGGACGTTGCCCGCGCCCCGGATCGCCAGATCCACCGAACTTCTGTTGCCGGAAACGCCGCTGAGCGCCCAGACGATGGCCGCGCACGCCACCAGGACCAGGACGAACAAGAGCGCCCACAACGGCTTCCACCCCAGCTCCCGCGCGCCAACCGTTGGCGCCGCCGGCTCCAGCGCTTCTTCCGTTTGGACTTCCGGCAGCGATTGAAAGCCTTCCTGATCGAAGCGGAACTCCGGCACCGAGGGCTGGTCCGGCAATTCGCGTTTGGCGGCGACGAAAAAGGCCGCGCGCCGCTGCTCTCCTCCTTCAACGAGCAGCAAAACGTAGACTTCGCGAAAATGTTCGGAGAGCAGGCCGCGGTCGGCGATCGACGGCTTGAGCGGCCCGGATCGTAAGTGGCTGCGAAAAAATCCGACGGCGGTCTTTTCGGCCGGCAGATCTCGCCACCTCGCCTGCGCGAAGCGCTCGTGCTCGTCGGGATTGAGCATGAAGACCTGGCCATCGTCGGCGCGGCGCGCAATGGGGATGAAATCGTCGATACGCAACGTAGGCACCGCGGCGCTCGGAAACGAACCGATGAGCACGCCGCCGGTCTCAACGTCCAGCCGGTTGCCCCAATCGGTTTCGGCGCCGATGCGCGCCACCAGATCGAGCCTCATCTCGATCGCAAACGGCGAGCGGTCGGGATTCCAACGCACATAGAGCGGCGCATCCTCGGAGGAGTGCCGTTCGGAAGTTCTCGGCATCACCTCTACTGTAAACGGCGGCCGGAAGTCTTTTCGGTTCCGGCCGCCATACTTTACTTACCGCTTCTTACTTATGACTTCTTCGCATAAAATTTGCGCCGCAAGAAAGCCAGGCCAAGTAGCCCGACGCCCAGGAGTGCAAGACTGGCAGGTTCGGGAACGGCGTCGATGGTGACACTACTGATGTTGGCGCTAAGCGTGTTCCCGCCCGGACCATTGGTAACGCCGACCCAGATGGCGACTTGGGTGTTGGCATTAATGCCCGGAATAGCTCCGGACTCCAGATCCGACAAAGTTAAGTTGGTCCCGGCGCCGTTACCGCCAAGCATGTAACAACCGGACGACAGGGCCATAGTCGGTGACCCGCAGCCGGCGTAGCTGTCGCCGTTAAGGTTAAACACGCCACCAGGGAAGGCAAAAAGGGAACCATCCCCGCCGGTATCCAGCCAGAGGTTAACTGCAAGCGGTGATCCGGTACTGTCGACCGATACCGACCGCAGTTCCCCAAGTGTGAACATGTTATTGAGCCCAAACACCAAACCTGCATCCGAGTAACTGGTGCCGGACGCGCTAAGGCTAAAAGTGGATACGTTGGCGCTGGCATAGGTCTTGGACAGGCTGCTGTCAGGCGAAACGAAAAACGATCCGCCTGAGTTGACTGAGCCACTAACGCCGGAAGAGCCAGGCGTAT
>DASVGP010000246.1:0-5806 GCA_036379475.1 Bryobacteraceae bacterium
CGCAAGCTGGGATACGAAGCAAACTGTTCGGATTGGCTCATGCTTGCCGGGCGACGTTCTTCTTCAGGAATTCGATTCCGTCAAAGGCGATCGCCGAGGGCGTCTGTTCGATATCGCGCCAGATCGCGGCCGCCGCGCTAATGTCTTCAAGCGCGAAGCCGAAGCTCTCGATGGTCAGCCATCCGTCGTAGCGCAGTTCGGCCAGCGCCTGGAAAACGCCATCCCATTCGACATGTCCGCTTCCGGGCGTGCCGCGATCGTTTTCGCAGGTGTGGACATGCTTCAGGTGCTTGCCAACAGTGCGCAGGCCGGCGCCGATGTCTTTTTCTTCAATATTGGCGTGAAAGGTGTCGAACAGAATCCCGATGTTCGGATGGGCGACCTGTTCCGAAAGACGCCGCGCATCCTCAGCGGTATTCAGGAAGAATGTCTCGAAACGATTCAGCGGCTCGATCGCCAATTGCACCCGGCACGCCGCCAGAGTATCGCCAAGGGCTTGATAGCCTTCAACGGCCCGCTTCCACTCATCCCCGGTCCGCCGCCTTCCGGGCAAGAAACCGACGGGCGAGTAGAGCGGCCCGGCAATGATAGCCGCGTTCACCTCGGCTGCGGTTTGAATCATGGCCTTCAGGCGTTCGACGGTGTTCCTGTGGATACCGGGCTCGTCGCTAATCAGGCTGAGGCCGTCCACGAGCACGGAGCAGAAATTGATCTCCAGCCCGTTCGCCTCGGCCGCCTTGCGGAAGCGCGCGGCCGGAAAATCCGCCGGCCGGAATAGCGGCAGCTCGACTCCATCGAATCCGTGCTCTTTGATCAGCGGCAATACGTCCTCGACCGTCTGGTCGCACGCGCCAGACCAGATGAACGTGTTGGCTCCGAATTTCATACGCAGAGGCGATCATAGCAGGAGCGCACGGGCTCTCGGTGCCAATCTTTGTCAAGTGCCGCACTTGTCTCAGGGCCGCGTGCTGCCGACATGTTTGTCGAAAAACTGGGTCATGAAGTTGAGTGCTTCTTTCGATTCGGGGAGATGAACGTCGTTCCAAAACGCATGCGGCAGACCGTCGAAGACGATCAGGTGGGCATCTACGCCGGCGCGCAGAAACGCTCGATGCAAATTGGCCGTGCCGCTGAGCAGCATGTCCCGCTCGCTGGTGATGAAGAGCGTCGGAGGGAAGCCGTGAAGGTTGGCGTAGATCGGCGAGAGCACGGGATTTTTCGGATTGGTTGAGCTGACATATGAACTCTCGGGAATGTAAGGAGAGGGCGGCGTCAGGTGTCCCGAAAGTCCGTTGAGCGCAAAGATGGCACGCGAATCGCCTTCCTTGCTGAAGTCGCCGAAGCCGGAAAAGATGCCCAGCGCGGCCGGAAGCGGCAGATGAAGCTGGCGCAATTTGACGGCAATTTCTCCCGTTAGAATGGCACCGGCCGAGGTGCCGTACAATGCCATATTTTGCGGCTGATGTGTCTTGAGAAGCGCGCGATAGACGGCGACTGCATCGTCCACCGCGGCAGGAAACGGATGCTCCGGCGACAGGCGGTAAAGAACCGCGATGATTCTTGTCTGAGTAAGATTCGCGATAGGAATGGTTTCGGTCAGTGAGCCGGAATCGACGACGAAGCCGCCGCCGTGGACGTTGATCAGCACGCGGTCGCGCTTGTTTGCGGGGATAGAAAGCGGCGTTACGATACGCACCGGCACGCCGGCGATGTTTCCGGATTTTATGTTTACCGGATAGACCTTGCGAAAGGCGGCGCCGGCGGCCTTTTGCCATCGATCCGTGTTGGCGCGCTGTTCGGCGATTGTTTCATGCCGGGGTTTATCGGAGATTCTTCGAGCCAGAAATCTTTGGGCCTGCGGGCTGACGGTCTTGGGAATGGGAACTACGCGCGTGACGTGAGCGGTTCCGTTGGCGTCGATGTAACTCGAGTCCTTCTGGGGAATGTTCTGCTGGGCGGCGACAATCAGAGCAAATGTGCACAGAACACCGAGGGCTTTGATCACTGTATTTCTCCAATGTAAGCGCCGTAGGCCGGAAGATGGAGCGAATCCAAGCTCAAAGAATGGCTCGGAGTAGCAAATGATGCGAGGACGGTTTTCACGCGATGGGCAGACAGGTGGAACCCGACATTCTGCGGCGAATCGGTAAAGTTCAGCGCAACCAGAACAGCCTTTCCGTCCGGCGTCTTGCGTAGGAACGAAAGGACTCTATCATTACCGGCATCGGCTAAAACAAATTTCCCGTCGCGCAGTTGCGGGTTTTGTTTGCGCAGGCGGATGAAAGCCTTATAGTAATTCAGGATCGAATCCGGATTGCGCTCTTCGGCGGCAACGTTGACGGTCTTGTAGTCCGGATTCATAGGCAGCCAGGTCGTGGCGCCGGCGCTGAAACCGGCGTTTTTGTCGGAGTTCCACTGCATGGGGGTGCGCTCGCCATCGCGTCCGGTATGTTTGGGCCAGCCGCGGATGCCGATCGGATCGCGCACCTCCGACTTACGCAGTGGATAGTGGTCCATCATGCCGATCTCCTCGCCGTAGTAGATCAGCGCGGCGTCGCGGGGAGTAAGCAGCAGCGCTGCGAGAAGTTTGGCGGCCGCGATATTGCGCTTGCCAGCGGCGTAGCGGTTGAGGCTGCGATGGTTGTCGTGATTTTCGAACACGAAGAGCGGCACATGGCCGTCCAGCTTGGTTTCGGCCGCGACAAGTTTGCTGCGAAAAGCGGGCACAGAAAGCTTATTGATAAAGCCGTACTGGGTATCCATGGGAAGCTGCAGTTCATCGCTGTGCTGACCATACATCGCTTCCAGATCCGCGATATTCGGCAGATAGGTCTCGCCGATCAGGATGCGGCCGGGAAACTCGTCGGTCACTTTGCGCAACTCGCGCAGGACTTCGTGTTCTTGCGGAAGGTTATCGGTGTAGATACGGGAGACATTCCGATCACCGAACGCGTCCTTGCCGGGCAAATAAGGCTCGTTGCGCAGCGCCCTATCCTCAAAGAGGCTGGTGATCGCATCCAGGCGGAAGCCGGAGACACCTTTTTTCATCCAGAAGCGTGTGATGTTGTACATGGCGTGACGCACGGCCCTATCGCGCCAGTTCAAGTCCGGCTGCTGCACGTAAAATTCGTGATAATAGTATTGGCGGCGCGCCGGGTCATAGGTCCAGGCCGAGCCGCCAAAAAGAGAGATCCAATTGTTGGGCGGCTGCCCGTTCGGATTCCCATCGGCCCAGACATACCAATTCGCTTTAGGGTTGGTGCGCGACGACTTGGATTCGATAAACCAGGGGTGTTGATCGGAAGTATGATTCAGCACCAGGTCGTTGATGACGCGGATGCCGTGCTTTTTCGCTTCCGACATTAAGTGGTCGAAATCAGCCATCCTGCCAAACTGCGGATCGATGGCGCGGTAATTGGAGATGTCGTAGCCGAAATCGACTTGCGGGGAAGGGTAGAAGGGAGTCAGCCATATGGCGTCCACACCCAGGGCCTTCAGATAATCGAGATGTTCTGCGATGCCCCGAAGGTCACCGATGCCGTCGCCGTTGGAATCGGCAAAGCTGCGGGGATAGACCTCGTAAATGACCGCATGACGCCACCAATTATTGTCATTTTGTGCAGCTTGGGCGAAAACGGGCAGGGCGGCCGAGATGCAGAGGCCGGCGGCGAGAAATCGAAGCAGGCGCATAAGAACAGTGGAACTATTGTATGTGAATGGGTGGGGTAGACGATGTTATTTTGTCGTCTGCCGGGTTTCGCCTGCCCCATGTATAATCTGGACAGTGTAAAATATGGATGCTCCCATACGTGTTCTGGTGGCCAAACCGGGCCTCGACGGACACGACCGCGGCGCGAAGATTATTGCGCGAGCACTGCGCGACGCGGGCATGGAAGTGATTTACACCGGGCTCCGGCAGACGCCGGAAATGATCGTGAATGCGGCTTTGCAGGAAGACGTCCAGGTGATTGGGCTGTCGATCCTGTCTGGGGCGCACAACGCGATGGTGCCCCGAATTTTAGAATTGCTGCGCGAAAAAGGGATGAGCGACATGGTCGTCATTGCCGGAGGCATCATTCCCAGCGAAGACGCGGCGGAACTGAAGAAACTCGGCGTTGCCGAAGTGTTCCAGCCGGGCGCTCCGCTTGAGAAGGTCGTCCAATTTATTCGCGCTGCAAGAAAAGGAATTGAATGCAAGACAGACTGAACATTGCGGTGTTTGTCGATTACGACAACATCGAGATCGGTGTCAAATCCACGCTGCGGCGGGAGTTTGACGTTTCCCTGGCGCTCGGTGCGCTGAAAGAGCGCGGCGATATTGTGGCCAAATTCGCCTATGCGAACTGGGGCCGGCAGGATGGCGCGACGCGCCAGATGGCGGAAAACGCGGTGCAGATGGTGCAGCGGATTCCGTCGCCGCGCGGCGACAAAAACGGTGCCGACATCAACCTGGCGCTGGACGCGCTGGAGATGGCCTTCACGCACGCGCATGTCAATGCGTTTGCGATCGTCAGCGGCGACAGCGATTTTATTCCGCTGGTGAACAAGCTGAAAGAGTACGGCAAAACAGTTTTCGTGCTCGGCGGAAAGGCGTTTACGAGCACGATTCTGCAGCAGAACTGCCACGAATTTATCAGCTACGAATCGCTGCTGGAAGACGGAGTGCAGGTTGCGGTGCAGCCCGCTCCGGAACGGCGGGAACGGCCGGAGAGAAAGGAGAGACGGGAGCGTGGGCAGCGTCCGGCGCCGCTCGACATTGCGCAGGCGGTGCCGCTGGTAGAGCGCGCGCTGCAGGTACTCGAACGGCGAGCAGTGCAGCCGCAGCTTGGTTTACTGAAGAGCACCATGCTGCAGCTCGACCCGGCGTTCAGCGAGCGCGCCTACGGAGCCAACAGCTTTTCGGATTTCGTGGAGCGGCTGAAGAAGGCCGACTTTATTAACGTGAGCGGCTCGGGCGGACGGTACATCATCGAACGCCGCGGCGGACAAACGCCGGAGAAAAGCTCGCCCAAACCGGAAGCGGCGCTGCCGCTGCTGCGAGACGTGCTCGAAACGCACCGGCTGGAGCTCGAGACCGGCTGCGGAGCCGACGAGCTGGAGCAGTGGATGCAAAACGAATACCCGGATTTCGATCTGGCGAAATACGGTTTCCAACAGTTTTCCGAATTTCTGAATTACGCCCAGGACAAGACGGTGGTGCGCACCGAGCCGGACGAAGAGCGCGGACTGGTTGTTCACTTAGGCGCGGAATTCTATCCGCCCGCGCTGCCGGAAAAGGCGGCGCAGCCGGTCTTCGAAGAAGAGGAGGAAGAAGGACCGCAGCCGATTGTGGAAGGGCAGCCGACGATTTTCGAACCCAACCCGCCTCCGCCGAAAGCGAAGAAGGCCCCGGCGCGGAAGCGCGCGGCGGGAGGTGCGCCGCGGCGGCCAAGAAAACGGCCGCAGGGGTAAAAGCATTCAGCCAAATGTATACTTGAAGATAGACATCCCATGAAGGCAACCGTCGTCGATCTTAGATACCACATGAAGGATGTGCTTCGCGCCATCGACCGCGGTGAGACGGTTACCGTACTCTATCGGGGAAAGGAAAAGGCCAAGCTGATGCCCATTCGAGCGCCGTCGGGGTCTTCGGACAAGAACTCTGCTAAGGTCCAGGACCAACCTTTCTTTGGAATATGGCGCGACCGGCTGGATATGGCTGATCCTGTCGCTTATATTCGCCGCATCCGCCAGCCTCGGCCAGTTCTTAATCCAGAGAGGCGGTCGCGAGCCAAGAAGCCGAAGTGATATTCGACACTGACGTTTT
>DASVGP010000247.1:0-2482 GCA_036379475.1 Bryobacteraceae bacterium
GGAAGCGCGTTGAGCCCTTCGGCGGCCAAAATGCAGAGCGGCGGAAGCACAAAAATCAGTTGCCGGATGGCGAAAAAGTAGCCGAACGCGGCGGTGGCGGCAAGCGCGAGCGGCACAGGAATCGTTGCCCAAAAGAGCAGCAGACGTTTGCAGAACAGCGGCATGCTGGTGCGCTGGTATCCGAAAGCCGCCAGCGCCAGGAGAAGAATCGTCAGTACGTAACCGCCGCCCGAAAGCTCATGCAGAATCACTAAGGGAGTTTTCGCGGAGAGCGAAGACCGGAAGCCTCCCGGCGCAACCGCACTGGCCCATAGAGGCCGCGCATACAGATACCACGGCAGAAAAGAGATAGCAGCGGCTACCGCTCCTCGTACTATGTATGGCGCGGAGGTCCTCCGGCGCTCCGAGACAGCCCAGGCAACATGGGCCACGCCAACGAAAGCGACGTAGGGTTGTGTGTAGATTCCAAGCGACAAGATAGCGGCATACAAAACTGCTTTCCAAAGCGCCGGGCGTTTATCTAAAGACACAACCAGGAGCGTTGCGAGAGTGCCGAACGCTAGCGCGGGCCCGTAGGGGCGGGCTTCCGTCGCGTAGCGCAGCGATAGCGGAAGCAGTGCGAACAAAACGGCCGAGTAGAACCACCCGGAGCCCGCTCCCAACCGCCGCGCAAGAAGGATGAGCCCGGCCATTCCCGCTACGGCGCACACAATGGAAAACAGATGTGCCGTCACAAGCGGCCGGCCGAGGTGGTTAACGATCAAATTCTCGCCCAGGTATGCGACCGGAACTCCGCCGCCATTGTGTGCCGCAAGAACAAGCGTTTGGTGCACGGTGTGCGCATAGGTCTCGGAAAGCTGAAGCAATTCGTCAAGCCAGAGCGGCCGGAGCGGCGCGAGGAGCCACAACACGACCGCATACAAAGCGAGGAAGAAAACGATCCGCTGCGGAGAAATTCGCGCCGCCTTACAATATGGCTGAGGACTCATGCCTGGACTTACTTGGGATCACACCGAAGATATAGCACTCAGCTTGTACGAAGCCCACCCGGACACCGATCCGACGCACATCCGCTATACGGACCTGCACCAATGGATTACCGAGCTGCCGAACTTCGGCGACGATCCAAAGGGCTCGACCGAAGGCAAGCTGGAAGCCATTCAGATGGCGTGGCTCGAAGAATACCAGGATAACCAGTGAAAACGACACGCATGATCGCGGAGCTAGTCCGCCGGGCTGTTCGCGACACGCCGCCTCGCGACCGGGGCGGCGCATGGATGCGTTTCGCCGGTTTTGTCGAATCGGGAGATCCCAAATCCAGCCAATCGGTTGACGAAGTCGTCTATGACGGTCCAACGGAACCCCGACCGTGAGGGAGGGGAGCCGGAAAGCCACCCGAACTCCTGGCAGCCCTCCCTAACGATCAGGGTTCTGTTTCGCTTCCGGCGCCGAACCGCAGTCCTTCGCGCTACGCAAAATTCAGCGCATGAGACCCAGCTGGATCGAGGCCGGTTCCGAGCGGCATTGGTAATCCGGGAAAGAGCACCAGGGCCAGCCAAATACCGGCGGCTATTGGCGCGAATCGCCGCAGCGAGGTGTACGCTCGCGGTGAGTGTTGCCGGCTCTGCTGCCCGAGAGCCATTCCCCGACTCTAACGCATGCTATACTCTTCGAGTAGCTCCACTCGCTTCGCAACTATGCCCAAACTGAAGACACACAAAGGTGCGTCCAAACGCTTCAAAAGGACCGGGACGGGGAAAGTGACCCGGCATCATGCGAATGCACGGCACATTTTGACCTCGAAGCCGCGCTCGCGGAAGCGGAAACTCGGAAAGGGCGTGGTCGCCGACGAGGCCGATCAGCACAAGCTGTCCAGGATGCTGCCGTATTAGGCTACACTAGAGACTTTAATTCGCGAGCAGGGCCAGCGCCGCCGCACGTGCCTGTTTCCTCTCGCATTTCAGTAAGGAGAAAAACGTGCCTAGAGTCAAACGAGGAAGCCACCGGCGGGACTACCGCCATAAAACCCTGCGCCGCGCGAAGGGTTATTTCCTAACCAAATCGAAGCTGAACCGCGCCGCACAGGAAGCGGTCGAAAAAGCGCTGCGCTATGGCTACATAGGCCGGCGCTTGAAGAAGCGGCATTTCCGCTCGCTATGGATCGTGCGCATCAACGCGGCATGCCGCCATGCGCAGATCTCCTACAGCAAGTTCATCAACGGCCTCAAACGCGCCGGAATAGATCTGAATCGAAAAGTGCTGGCGGACATCGCGGTGAACGATTCGGCGGGATTTTCGGCGCTGGTCGAAAAAGCCAAAGCCGCCCGGCAATAACTGAAATACAATCGATCTGAATGGCAGCAGCACCAGAACAGGCGATCGACACGCTCTCCAGCTTGGAAGAGCGCATTACCCATGCGGTCCAGGTGATTACCGAACTGCGTGAAGAAAACGGGCGTTTGCAGGCCCATGCCGACTCAGT
>DASVGP010000248.1:0-5606 GCA_036379475.1 Bryobacteraceae bacterium
CGGATAGAGCGATTGACTTCGAATCAATAGGTCGGGAGTTCGAGCCTCTCCGGGCGCGCCAACAGTTGTTTCCTTTTTCTTGCCCTCTCAGCGGGCCCGCCGGCTTCACTCCGTAAAAATCTTGCGCATGTCGATGATCGAGGTATATTGTCGATAGTCGTCATGCCAAAGCCATCGGACCTCATCCAGGGAACACTCGATCTCCTCATCCTCAAGACCATTGCCCGGGAGCCGCTGCACGGATGGGGCATCGCCAAGCGTATCCAGATCCTTTCGGGCGACGTTCTCTCGGTCGGTCAGGGATCTCTGTACCCTGCCCTGCACCGGCTCGAACAGCAGGGCTGGATCGGCGCCGAGTGGAAGGACTCCGATCTGGGGCGCCCAGCGAAGGTCTATTCCTTAACGCGCGCGGGCAGGAAGCAATTGGAGCGTGAACTCAATAGCTGGAACCGGCTCTCCTCGGCCGTCCGGCTGGTTATCGAAACAGCTTAGAAAGGAAAGCCTATGCGATTCGGTCGCGTGATCTTGCATCGCCTTCGTTCGTTGTTCCGCCGGTCTCACGCCGAAGCGGACCTCGCACGCGAAATCGAAATCCACTTCGAGCAGCTCGTGAAAGAGGCCATGGCTTCCGGCATGAGTGAGCCCGACGCTCGCGCGATGGCACAGCGCCAGTTTGGGCCGCTGGAGAAAACGAAGGAGGAGTGCCGCGACACAAGACGCGTCGGCTTAATCGAGAATTTCCTGCGCGACCTGCGTTATGCGCTCCGCATGTTTGCTAAGAATCCCGGCTTCGCGGCGGTAGCCATCGTCACCCTGGCCTTGGGCATTGCGGTGAACACAACTATTTTCAGCGCGGTCAGCGCGATCCTGCTACGAAAGCCGCCGGTGAAAGATCCCGACCGGCTGTGCGCGGTTTCTTCTAAAACCGCGGATTCCGATTTGGCATGGACCACAGCGCCGGACTTCAAATCCTGGCAAAAACATAACGACGTCTTTGAGGGCATGGCCGCAGTCTTGACCGGGCGCTCTTTCACACTGACTGGAAAAAACGCGCCGGAATCCGTGCGCGGCGACCACGTTACGCCGAACTATTTCCAACTCACTGGTCTCATGCCGGTGGTGGGCCGGGCATTTTCGCCAAGCGAAGGTCAGGCCGGGGGAAATCATGTGATCATCTTGAGCGACGCTCTCTGGCGCGCGCGCTTTGGCTCCGACCCGAATGTCATCGGAAAGAAAGTCAAAGTTAATGGCGAGCTATGCACAATCATCGGAGTGATGCCGCCGCGCGCTGAAAGGACCCTAGACGCGCCGCAACTATGGACACCGCTCGTCTTCAGCCCGCAAGTCTCCGGACGGGGGAATCATTTCATCAATCTTGTTTTGGGCCGCCTGAAACCGGGCGTAACCGTCAAGCAGGCTCAAGCGGAAATGAGCTTAATTGCGAAGCGGCTCGCGCAGCGCTATCCCAAGACCAATAAGGATTGGGGCGTCACCGTCCTGACGCTCCAGAAGTACAAAATCCGCTCGGCAAACGTGCGCAAGAGCCTCATGCTCCTGATGACGATCGTGGGTTTGGTGCTGCTGATCGCGTGTGCAAACATCGCGGGCCTGCTGCTCGCGCGAGGCGCCAGCCGAACGCACGAATTCGCTATCAGGTCGGCGATGGGCGCGAGCCGCGTACGGCTGCTCCGGCAGATGCTAGTAGAAAATCTGCTGATTGCTCTGGCCGGCGGTGGATCGGGTCTGTTGCTATCCATATGGGGCATCCAGCTCCTTCGGGCCGGCTTCCATTTCAATGCATACGGCGCGCAGCAGGCCGCCGGATTCCGCTTGGATGGGCCGACGCTGCTCTTCACGCTCGTTGTCTCTCTCGTGACAGCCATTGTGTTCGGCCTTGTGCCCGCCCTGCGAGCTTCGAAATCGAACCCGCGCGGCGCACTGAATGAAAGCGGCCGGACAGGCTCAAGCGGTTTGGGCCGCAGCCGCCTGCGTGGCGTGCTCGTCACCGGAGAAGTGGCCCTTGCCCTTGTTCTCTTGGCCGGCTCGGGTGTGGTGATGCGGGAAATGGTGCGCGAATGGAACGAGCCGAATGGGTTTAATCCGCAACACCTGATGATCGCCAATCTCGATGCGAATAGCCCGCGATACAAGAAGTTTCAGACGCGGATCGCGCTTTTCGACCAGGTAACTGAGAAACTGAGGAGCCTACCGGGGGTCAAGGGCGTCGCCCTGAATTACTGTCTCCCGATGAATTGCTCCTACAGCCGGCCTTTCGCTGTCGTCGGGCGGCCACTCGCAACTCCCTCGAAACGTCCGTCGGCGGACTTCTTTGTCGTCGGGCCGGATTATTTCCGCACCATGCAAATCCCGCTCATGAAGGGCCGCGATTTTTCGTTCGGCGACAGCGCCCACGCGCCCGTCGTAGCCGTCGTCAACCGAGAATTCGTCCGGAGATTCTTTCCAAAGGGAAATGCCATCGGCAAACAGATCGCGGTAGACTATGGCAACCATAATCAGGCGCAAATTGTCGGCATCGTAGGAAACGTGAATACTTATTTGGGCGAAACGACGCCCCAGCCGCAGATGTACGAGTCGTATTTGCAGATTCCGTTTGGTGCGTGGTCTTCGGTGGCACTGATCGTGCGCTCCTCCGTTGCGCCCGCGGCGCTCGCCCCCATGCTGCGCGATGCAATCTGGTCAGTCGATAAGGCCCAAGCCGAAGGAAGAATGGAGGCCATGCAGGGACTCATGGCCGATGAGATGCGCGGCGGGAACCTGCTCGTCGGATTAATGGGTATCTTCGCTGCCCTCGCGCTCGTGCTGGCTGCGGTGGGTATCTATGGCGTAATCGCCTATTCCGTCACCCAGCGAACGCGCGAGATCGGCATCCGCGTAGCGCTCGGCGCCCAGAAGAACGATGTGCTCCGGCTGGTGCTGCGCCAAGGCGGCCTGCTGACCGGGATCGGGTGCGCCATCGGTTTGCTGCTCGCCCTTCCGCTGCCGCATCTCTTCTCGGGTCTGTTCGGCGGCTTCGCTCCGCAAGGTCCGTCGGTCGCGATTGCCGTCGCGTTCGTCGTTGCCCTTGTATCCCTGCTTGCTACTTACATTCCCGCTCGCCGCGCGGCCAAGGTCGATCCCATGACGGCGCTCCGATATGAATAAGTTTCCGATCCGGGAGCGTCCAAAAAGCGAGATATGGAAACCAGGATTTATCTCGCCACCGCTCAGGGAGTGAATATCGTCTCGGGATCGGGCGAAGACTGGCGCGGCGAGACTCGGCTTCCAGGCAAACACGTGCAGTGCGTTGCCGCCTCCGCAAGCCAGCCGAAAAACGTATACTGTGGAACCTTTGGGGACGGCGTCTTTCGTAGCGACGATGGCGGCGCCGCGTGGAGTTCCTGCGGCATCGCGAATGAGAATGTGATGTCGCTGGCATTGAGCGAAGACGCGGTTTACGCAGGGACGGAGCCGAGCGCCATGTTTCGCTCCGCTGATAACGGCGAAAACTGGCGTCGGCTCCCCACGTTTCTGAACCTGCCTTCCGCGCCGGAATGGAGTTTTCCTCCACGTCCGGAAACGCATCACGTGCGCTACATCCTGCCCGATCTGCATGTGCACCGCCGCTTGCACGTGGCGATCGAAGCTGGGGCCTTGCTCCGTAGTGACGATGGCGGGCAAACTTGGCGCGACCGGGTTCCGGGCGGCCCGAGAGACACACATACGCTCGCCATGCACCCAAGCGCACTGGCCCGACTCTATTCGGCGGCGGGCGATGGTTATTTTGAAAGCGTGGACGGCGGCGACGCCTGGCGGCGCATCCACGATGGATTGGCGCATCGGTATTGCTGGAGTCTGGCGGTCAGCCTCGCCAGCCCGGATACGGTCCTGGTCACCGCATCACGAAGCGCGCGCGAGGCACATGGGAAAAATACGGCCAACAGCTTTGTCTACCGCCGCGCCAATGACGAACCATGGTGCGAAGTCCGGAACGGCCTGCCCGAGTCGCAAAAGCGAAGAATCGCCGTTGTGTCCGCGAGCACGGTCGAGCCTGACGTGTTTTATCTTTCATCCGAAGGCGAGGTTTACCGATCGGCCGACGGCGGAGTCGAATGGCGACAATTACCTGTGAATTGGCCGAAAGATTCCCAGCCGGCGCACGCGCTCAACATCGCAATCGTCGAAACCTCCACCTCAGAAGAATAAGTGCTGAGTCAAATCCACGGCCGCATGTACGGCAGCGGAGGCCAGTACGCTGCTCGAGCGCACAAACACGGCGCCGAAGATCCAGCCGGCGATCGTCGCCTCCGCCATGTAGCGCCAGTTCGGCAGCGCTCCGGGGCCGTTATCCAGATGCGCGGCGCCGAAAATGACCCCGGCAATCGCGACCGCCTGCCAGGAATGCGTGAGCCGGCGCGTGAGCCAGTTTTGGATGAGCGAGCGGAATAGGATCTCTTCCGGAAATGCCGTTGCGAAAAAGATCAAGACAAAACGCCCGAACGCCCCGCCGGCCGATAGGTGTGCAAGATGCGGATGCGCGAGGAAACCGATCCTGAGCCCGAGTGGGATCAGCACCGCAGCGGATACCAGATAGCCGATGGCAACATTGCGGAGATCGGACACTTTCCGCGGCAGACGATAGCGCATGCCGTCCGAGCGGCGCACGAGTAAGAACAATGTTACGGCAAGCAGCAAGGCGATGGCGTAGGCGGTCGCATGCAGAACGCCTTGAGCGCGCCGCGGCACGAGGCTCGCTCCGACGCCCCATTCGAGCGGCAGCCAGAGCATGAGAATCATGGCGAAATCGGCTCGGCTCCAATAGACACACGCAGCCGGGATCATCATGTATCCGAAAACAGCCAACGCCAGCGGCAAGCTCAGCGCATGAACGGATGCCGCAGTTGCGCAGAACACCGCAGCCAGCGCCACGGCAACGGCAAATACCAGCGCCGGGCGGCGCACGAACAAGGCGCGCAGCTTCGTTTGCAGCCGCCGCGACAGCAGCACCAACAGAACGCAGAGCAAACAGATGGGCGCAATGAAAGCCACGGTCACCATTCGTATATTGGCTCTCGGAGGGTGGTAGCTGTTAGCTTTTAGCTGTTAGCCCTCCAGTGCCCGGGTGGGTTGGTGCGGCGGAAAAGGCCTGGTCGAGGGAAGAAAGATCGAAATCGGGGGGCAGCATTTTGGCGATGGCGTCGCCGAGCTTCATTTCTTCGCGTTGTTTTCGCATTTTGGCGGTGGCGATCTGGACGGCGTGTCTCTCGGCTTTGCGGGATTCTTCGGCCTCAGCGCGTTTTTGCGAAGCAAAGCCAATTTCGGCTAACTGCCGTGCTTTCTTGCGTTTCTGAAATTCGGCCGAGGCCCGTTGATAGGCGCGGTCCTGGGCGGCGTGGTAGCGAACATAGCATTCGAGCTCGCGAGGGTCAAGACTGACGGGGATGGCGCCGCTTTTAGCCTCCTCGGGAGTTTTCGGCTCGGGCGCAAAACAGCTGTTCTGCATGCGCAGGGCGCGCTTGGCGAGCCAGGTATGTTCGGCCATTTTGACGACCAGCTCGATTTCGGCTTGGCCGACGGGCTGTTCGTCTTCGATGAGCTTATTGAGAAAA
>DASVGP010000249.1:0-36963 GCA_036379475.1 Bryobacteraceae bacterium
TTCTTGCCAACCGGAGTTCCATCGCTCCAGCCGGTCACAAACTTTTCAAATTTTCTTTGTCTGTAGACCGGCATCTGCGCCGCTCATCCACCCCGCACACTGGACGCTGTGGGGCAGACGATCGTTTTTCGTCGTCTCGAGCTTCAGAAACGCAAGAAAGCACGGCGCTTAGCCGAAATTGGCTTTGCTTCGTAAAAAACAAGTACGCGCATATGGCGCATCTCCTTTACACACCCTCGGAATCGGTGTACACTCCTAATTAACTTAGGAGGCTCCCAACGGAGCCGCGACCGCGAGGGAGCGGTCCTGAATGAAGATCCATCTTCCGTTCTCGTTGGCTTTCCTCTTCCATCGCCTCGAAAGCGATCTGGAAGAAGAACTCCGCTCGCACATAGCGAATCGCGCCGACGATCTGGGACGCGGCGGGCTTCGCACATCGATCCTTTGACGGCGCTGCGCTATGAATGAGCAGTTAGTAATGAAAGGAACTCGGTCGCCTTCAAAATTCGGGCGCCGGCATGCTGTGCAAGGCCGAGCAGGTCTTTGTCGCCCGTCACAATGTAGTCGGAACCCGAGGCTTGGGCGCATTCCAGAACGCGATTGTCGTCTGGATCGCGCCTCACTACATCCAATTGGATATGTGGAATTACAGCCTGGCTTATCGAAGAGAGCACATCGCGTGCCTCTGCGACGTCGTCGGCGGGCCAGCGGAATTTTTGGGCAAGAATGCGTGCGGTTTCATCAAGAATATCTCGTGAGAGTTGCAGCTGAAATGCCTCAGTCGCGGCAAGTTCGAGAAGACGCGCAGGCGGCCCTTGGTAGTTAAGAGCACTGACGAAGATGTTGGAATCAAAAGTGACACGCACCGGCTACCGTACGCGGCGGCGTTGTTTCCGGTCGGCCTGGATCGCATCCAGAACCCGGTCTTCCGGGATGCCGCTTGCCGCGCCATGGCCGTGGCCCTTGGCTAGCAGTGCCTGGACGCAGCCTAGCCTTTCGGCCTTAAGGCCTTCCATCACGGCCTCGCTCGCCACTTCATCAACGGTCTTGTGCCGGCGCTTGGCTGCTTCCTGCAGTGCGGCGAATGTAGTGGCATCGAGGTGGATGCTCTTAGGTTCTGTAGACATCAAACCTCTCTTGCCTCCCATTGTGGCAGAGCTGAGGGGCCTGAGGTAGAAAACGTGAAGATGATAGAGGCATCGATCCGCACCATCCTGGCCTACCTTTTCCGCCGTCACCGCGTCGAAAGCGATCTGGAAGAAGAACTCCGCTCTCACCTAGCGAATCGCGCCGACGATCTGGAACGCCGCGGCCTGCCGCGTGCCGAAGCCGAGCGGCAGGCGCGCGTCGAGTTCGGCGGCTTCCAACGCTATAAGGAAGAATGCCGTGAAGCGCTCGGCGCACGTTTCATTACCGAATGCGCCGCGGATATTCGCTACGCCTTCCGGCAGTTTCGCCGCGCTCCGGCATTCGCCGCAATCATCGTGCTTACGCTCGCCCTCGGCATCGGCGCCAACACAGCCATCTTCAGTCTGACTTACGCCGTCATCCTGAAGAGCTTGCCGGTGCCGAATCCTGGAGAGTTGGTGCGTTACACGTTTCGCGATAGCCGCACGTCCGACCTCGGGCTTTCCGGCCCGCTCTACGATGCGCTGCGCAAGCAAGAGACTGTGAATCGCGGTCTGCTCGCCTGGGCGGGAGCCGACCTGACGGTGCGCGAACACGGAAGCGTAACCAACGTCGACTGCGCGCTGATGACGGCCAACGGTTTCCGCGTTTTGGAATTGCTGCCCTACCTCGGCCGAACCTTCGCTGCCTCGGACAGCGGCTATGAAGCGGTACTCGGCTATTCCTACTGGAAAACACATTTCCAGGCCAGCCCGGCGGTTTTGGGAAAAACTCTCTCGATCCATAACCGGGCGGTCACCATCGTCGGTGTCCTGCCGCCCGGGTTCGAGGGTTTGATCGCCGGCGATCGCGCCGATATCGTACTGCCGCTTTCTTTCGACAGAGTGATCCACGCGCCGAAACCCATGCGGCACAATCCCGGCTCCTTTTGGCTGACCATAATGGGCCGGCTGAAACCCGGCGAATCGGTGCAATCGGCTCAGGCGAATCTCAAGGCGACTGTTGCGGCGGTACGCCAGGAAGCCGATCCGAGCCATCAATTTCTGGGTGGATTCTTTGGCCGTTATCGGCTGGCCATCGAAAGCGGACGATCCGGCAGATCGTTCTTAAAAGTAATGTACAGCCGGCCGTTGCTCGTTCTGGAAATTTTGGTCGGCTTGCTTCTGCTGTTGTGCTGTGCGAATACGGCTCTCCTGATGTTGGCTCGGGTCAGCGGGCGGGTTCGCGAATTCGCCGTTCGCAGCGCCTTGGGCGCCGGGCGCCGGCGCTTGCTCCGGCAGTTGCTCGTCGAAGTGGGGCTGCTCGCTGCTTGCGGTCTTGCGGCGGGAGTCTGGCTAGGATGGGCGGCCGCGCGCTCGCTGGTCTCCATGCTCGGTTCGATCGGCGAGCCTCCGGTTATGGAGGTCAAGCCGCAGCTTGCGATCCTGGCCTTTGCCGCGGGCATTACGATCGTCGCGACTCTCGTCGCGGGATTGTGGCCGGCGCTCCGTGCAAGCCGGGCGGACCCTATCGAGGATCTCAAGCGAGGCGATGCGCGCCACTCATCGCGCCGCCTCGGCAGTTGGATCGTTCCCCTCCAAGTGGCCGTCAGCGTCGTCCTGCTCGTCTCCGCTTCTTTGCTGGGCGGCACCTTCCTTCACCTCTTGCTGGAGCATTCCGGCTTCGATACCCAAGGTGTCACCATGGCCCAGATCGATCTGAAGCCCGCCAAGCCCACCAAGGAGCAAGCGTTCCAGGATGTCCGGCAAATCGTGAACGATCTCAAAAATGCTCCTGGAATCGAAGCCGCCACCGTTCTCTCCACCCCTCCCATCGATGACTGGTGGGTTGCTCGGCACTACTTCTCGGTTGGGAAGAACGGCGCCGTTCATACCGACATGCGCACTTGGGGCGAAAGGGTCTCTCCCGCCTACTTCCAGGTAATGGGACGCGCATCCTGGAGGGCCGCGGATTCAAGCCCTCCGACGGAAAGCATGTCTGTCTGCTGAGCGCTTCGGCAGCAGCCTACTTCTTCCCAAGTGAGGGCACTCTGGGCAAACTGGTCTATTTTGCTGGCCGGAATGGTTCCCCAACGGACGGGAAGACGGTCGATCCCGACGAAGCCTGCCGCGTGATCGGAATCACAGAAAACGCGCGCTTCCTGTCTCTGACCCAGGCCCCGCCGCGAGCCCTCTACCGTCTAGCTACCGCCCGCGACGGCTGGGAAACCGGCGCCATCGTGGCTGTGCGCAGTTCCAGCACCAAAGTGGCAGTCGCCGCTCTCCGCAGTGTCATCCATCGTGTAGTGCCCGGCGCTCCCGAGCCGAAGATCTTTACCTTCGACGAACTGGTCGCAAAGAATCTGCAACGGGAACGTATGCTGATGAGCCTCTCCGGATGTTTCGCGGCAATCGCTTTGCTCCTGACCGCCATCGGCCTTTACGGGTTGCTCTCGCGCATTGTCACGCTGCGAACGAAAGAGATCGGGTTGCGTTTGGCCCTGGGAGCTCAGCCGCGAAATGCGCTTGCTCTGGTGATCCGGCAAGCGCTCCGCCTCGTATTGTTGGGTGCCGCCGTCGGCCTGCTCGCCGCCTTCGGCATTGCGCGCCTCCTGCGAGCGCTATTATCCGGCGTGCAACCCGACGACCCGTGGATTCTCTGCGCCGCCACGGCCGCGCTCATCGTAGTCGCGTTAGTCGCCAGCTATCTCCCCGCCCGCCGCGCATCCAAAGTGGACCCGATGACCGCCCTGCGCGAGGAATGAGACGGTCACACCCGCTTCGCCAGAATTTCCGAAACCTGACGTTTCCCATGCAGGATAGCGGCAACTTGCAGCGGCTTTGTTTCAGGACGATAAACAATCAGATACGAGTACACAGAGAGAAAGCGGACTCTCGCCGACGTTAGGTCCGGCCGCAAATGACCGGCATGAGGAAAATCCGCCAAGTAAACGCACTTGTCGCGAATCACGGATTCCACACGATCCGCCGTTTCCTTGCTGCTTTCTTTTTTGATGTAATGCCAGATTTGTACGAGATCACGGGCCGCCTGTGGTGACAGGATGTAGCGGGCGCTCACTCCTCTTGAGCTTTCAGCTGTTCGAGATAGGAATCAAGCTCATTCTCCGGGACGCCCTCCCCTCGGTCCAGTTCCTCAATGCCTCGGCGGATTTGCTGTTCAATTGCTTCGCGGTTTGCCCATAGGAATTCGTCTTGCTCGTGCAAAACCTCGAGCGCGCGGTCAATGACATCGCCTGGGTTCCGATATGCCCCAGACTGTAATGCCTCGGAGATCCGATGCTCCTGCTCCGGCTTCAGATCAATCGTCATATAGCTTGGCCTACAAGAATATTACCGAAATAAATTGATCGCTCCGATCGTTGGGATGGATACCACTGTATCTTGGGCCAGCTGAAGCGATTTCCACAAGGTTCAGCGTATCTGACCCTTTACAGACCCGCCCCACTCCGGCTACCATAAGAACACCCTCGAGAATCTCACGACGGAGGCTAGGATCGCGTTGTTAAAGCTGAAGCGCGTTGAAATTCAGGGCTTTAAGTCCTTTTACGACCGTACGGAAATGAAATTCCACGGCAGCGGGATCGCCGCCGTCGTCGGGCCGAACGGATGCGGCAAATCGAACCTGAGCGATGCCCTCAGTTGGGTTTTGGGCGAACAGTCGGCGAAAAATCTTCGCGGCGCCCGCATGCAGGATGTCATCTTTGCCGGCTCCCGGGATCGAAAACCGCTCGGCATGGCCTCCGTGACCATGACGCTGATCCCCGGCGAAACGGCAGAACCTGCCGAACGCACCGGCGAGATCACCATCACACGCCGCCTCTACCGCTCCGGCGACAGCGAATATCTCATTAACGGCAAAACCGCCCGTTTGCGTGATATCCAGGACCTCTTCCTCGGCACCGGCCTCGGCCCCGAGAGTTACGCCATCATCGAGCAGGGCCGCATCGGCCAGATCCTGAGCAATAGGCCGCAGGACCGGCGCGGCGTCATCGAAGAGGCCGCCGGAATCACTAAATTCAAGACTAGAAAGCGGCTGGCTGAGGCAAAACTCGAAAGCGCTAAACAAAACTTGTCACGCGTTTTCGACATCCTCGAAGAAGTCACGCGCCAGGTAAATTCGCTCAAGCGGCAAGCGGCCAAAACCCGGCGCTACACGGAGCTGAAAGCCGAATCGACCGGGTATCTGCGCCAGATCCTGGCTGCAAAGTCGCGCATGTTGGAGCGTGAGGTTGCCAAAATCGCCATCGACTTGAATCTCAGCTCCACGGAGCTGGAGCAGGCGCAAAAGCAGATCGCCGAGCGCGAGCAGGAACAGACCGGTGTTCTCGAAGCGTCCTATGCGACTGAGCGCGAGCTGACCGAGGCGCGCAAGCAGCTTGCCGATCTGCAGCTTGAAGCCGAGCGCGCGCGCGGCCGGCTCGAGTATCAGCGGAAACAGATCCAGCAAATCGATGAGCGCCTCCAAGCGAGCGAGCACGAGCGGCAAACACTCGAAACCCAGGAAGCGGAACGCTCGCGCGAACTCGAAGAGCAAGCCTCCGCGCTGGAAACTCTGAACCTGGAATGCACCACGGCGCGCGCTCAACTCGACGAGAAAGCGAACGAGCGCCAAGCCGCACAAAGTGGGCTTTCCGAGCAGGAGCGTGGCCTCGAAGCCGCCCGGCAGCATGTCTTAAAGCTGCTCGGCGAATCGTCCGCGGCGAAAAACCGGATCACTCAAGTGGAAGCGCAACTGGCTTCAGCCGACCGCGACAGCGAACGTGCCGGCGCCGAAGAAACTCAATCGGAAGCCGATCTCAAGCGCGTCCAGCAGTTGAAAACAAGCCTTTCCGAGCGGCTCGCCGCGCGCCAAATGCAATTGACCTCGCTCGCTGATCAGCGTAAGGAGATCGAAGCCGAGTTACAGCAGAAGCGCGCCGGCCTGAACGAGGGCCGGCAGGCGCTCGAACGGCTGCAAAGCGAGTTTTCGCGCATCAAGGCGCGGCGCGATTCGCTCGAAGAAATCATCCAGCACCGCAGCTACACCACCGAAACCGTGAAGCAGTTTTTCACCGCCATTGAGCGAGGTAAGGCGCCCGGCTTCCAACCGGTCGGTGTGCTGGCCGACTTCCTCGAAGTGGACCCGCAGGCGGAAAAAGCAGCCGAAGAATTTTTGCACGACGAACTGGAGTATGTGGTCGTCCGCGATTGGGCCGACGCCGAGCGCGGCATCGAAGTCACGCGGCGCGACTTCAGCGGGCGTGTCACCTTCTTGGTGGAAGAGGGCAGCGACGCCGATGCCGCGCACGAAAGTCCGCGTCCCGCCGAACCCGGTCTCGTCAAGCTCAGCGAAATGCTGCGCCTCACCAACGGTCTCTCGCATATTCCTCTTCGCTCTCTGCCGCGGCTGGGTAATTGTTATTTCGCGCAGGACCGCGAAACCGCGCAAAGGCTGGCCAACGACTATCCCGATTGCTGGTTCCTGCTGCCCGACGGCATCGGCTATCACGGCCGCGCGGTCAGCGGTGGCAAAAAAACCGGCGCCGGCCCGCTGGCGCTGAAACGCGAACTGCGGGAAATTTCGCAATTGCAGCGAACCAGAGAAAACGAGCTTCAGAGCGCCCAGGCAACGGTCACGGAACTCGAACGCGCCATCTCCGGCTTGAGCGAGCATCTCGAGCAGGTCCGCAGCGAGCAGCAGAAGCAGGAAAAGGACGCGCTCGCCTTGGATCACGAGAGCCGCAAGCTCGCCGAGGAGTTCCAGCGCGTCCAGTCTCGGCTATCGAAGGCACGGCTCGAATTGGAGCGCGTCGGCCGCGACCGCGTGCAGTTTCAGGCGAATCTGGAGCGCGATCGTACGACGCTTGCCGAATCCGAACGCCTGCGTTCGGAAGAAGAGGCGCAGCTCCAAACCGCGCGTGCGCAACTGCAAGGCTTGCAGCTCGAAGTAGCGCGACTCACCGAAGAGCATGCAAATGTTCGGACGGCCCTGGCGAGTCTCGAAGAGCGCCAGCGCTCGGCCGAGGCGCAGCGCGCCCGTCTCGAAACGCAGCTCCGCGACGTTGCCAACCGCCGCGCGCATCTCGCATACGAAACCGAACGGCTCACCGGCGAACGTGCCCGGCTTGCGGAAAGCAATGGAGAACTGGAGCGCCGCCTGGCGGAGCTGAACGAAACCAGCGCTGCCACCACCGCAACCGTGAACGAACTCGCGGCCAAAGAATCGGAACTGCGCACCCGGCTCGCGGCCGCCGAGGAAGAATTGAAGGCATTGCGCGCTTCTGCTCAGACAGTGCAGGAACACCGCGCCGAGTTGCAAGTAGCTCTGGCGCGCGCCGAATCCGATACTAAGCACCTGGAAGAAACCTGCGCCGCCGAACTCGAAACTACGCTGACCTCGCTCGCTGAAGGAGTCGAGACGATCCCGGACGACGAGGCGCTGCAAGAAATCGAACTGAAGCATGCCGAAGTGCGCCGCAAGATCGAGGCGCTCGGGCCGGTGAACCCGCAGGCCCTGGAAGAATACGAGGAAGCGCAGCAACGCCAGGAGTTTCTCAGCACGCAGCGCCAGGATCTGCTCGATTCGATTCGCGACACGGAAAAAGCCATCAACGAAATCGACGGAGAATCGCGCAAACGGTTCTCGGAAGCCTTTCAGGCAATCAACGCCAATTTCCGCGAACGCTTCAAGGTTCTGTTCGGAGGCGGAACGGCGGAGATGCGGCTCACCGACGAAGAGAACGCCGCCGAATCCGGCATCGACATCATCGCCTCGCCTCCGGGCAAGCGGCTCCAAAGCGTGCTGCTACTTTCGGGCGGCGAAAAGTCGCTCACCGCGATGGCGCTGCTGATGGCGATCTTCGAATACACTCCCAGCCCATTCTGTATTCTCGACGAAGTGGACGCACCACTCGACGAGCCAAACATCGTGCGCATGACGAAACTGCTCGACGAGATGTCGGAAAGAACCCAGTTCATCGTGATCACACACTCGAAGCGCACCATGGAGGCCGCGCAGTCTCTTTATGGCGTGACCATGCAGGAACCGGGCGTCTCGAAGCTCGTCTCTGTGAAGTTCAAGGAAGCGGAGCCGCAACCGGTCGCAGTTCCGGCGCGAGAAGAAGAATTAGAACCAGCGATGGCATAAATAGGCGCCAGCGATCAACTTTCAGCGGCGAGTGGTCTAAGGCCGTTGCGAAGCCGCCCTCGAAAAACAAAAAAGGGGCCGGAGGAGAGGCCCCTTTTGCCGTCCCGGAGAGTCTGGGGTTTGGTGTTGGTGAACTCTCGCGAGGCGGAAAATCGTGCTCGCAGTTCGCTTGCGGTCTTCGCCGCTTCTACCCATTTAGACGCCAGAATTCGCAAATGGATTCGGATTCCACTTTATTTGCTGAGATTCTTCCCGAATCTGGGACGGTAGGTAGAACAGCCGCGCCGCTTAGCGGAAGGGTCGGCATGCAGCTTTGTACTCGCACGAGGCGCGCGAACTTTCCTTGGGCGCGATTACTATATTGAATTGCAGCGCCGTGTTGCACTGCTCGGATAACGCCGCAAGCAACTGGAGAGTGGAGGAGATTCGGAGATGGCGCTTGAGATCGATGCGCGTGCCGAGGGCGAGTTCGCCATTCTGGAATTGAAGGGCGCGCTGACCCTGTCTCCGCCGCTGCGCTCGGTTCGCGAGAGCGTGCGCGAGCTGCTACGCCACTCCAAGTACAACGGCGTGATCGTGGATGTGCGCAGCGTGACTGCGGTGGACAGTTCGGGGCTGGGAGAGCTGACCGTGGTTTATACGTTCGCTTCGCGGCACGGCTGCGGCATGGCGTTGGCGGGAACTTCCCCCATGCTCCGCGGCATGCTGGAAGTAACACGGCTCGATGGCATCTTGCCCTCGGCCCCAGATGTCGGCGCCGCGAAAAAGATGATTCAGGAGCAATAAAGGTTCCCAGCATGCCCGTCGAGATCCCGAAGGATGCCCATTCCTGCACAGTGAAGTGCGGCAAGAAGAAGGTCACGCTCACCAGCTTGCAAACCGTTTTCTGGCCCGACCTCGGCAAGACCAAACGCGACCTGCTGGCGTACTATTCGTGCATAGCGCCGGTGCTCGTGCCGCATCTGAGGGATCGCGCGGTGGTCTTGAAGCGGTATCCCGACGGCATCGCGGGGGAGTTCCTTTTGATGAAGCGAGTGCCGCCTTACAAGCCGCACTGGCTGGACGCGTGCGCGATCGAGCAACGTTCCGGTGGCGTGATCGACTTTCCCGTTGTCCAAGATGAAGCTTCGCTGCTTTGGATTGTCAATCTCGGCTGCATCGATCTGAATCCCTGGTACGGCCGCTGCGATCGTACGGATCGTCCTGATTATCTTCATTTCGACCTGGAGCCGGTGCCGCCCGCGGCCTTTAGCGAGGTGAGGCAAGTCGCCCTGCGCGTGAAATCGTATCTGGATAAGCGTGGCGCCCCCAGCTTTCCCAAGACCACGGGCTCGCACGGCCTGCACATTTCGGTGCCGATCTACCGCAAGCCGGTACAAAAAGAGGTGTTGGAAGCTGCCAAGCGCATCGCGATCGAGCTGGCGAAACTGCATCCGGACGAAATCACGACCGAGCCTCGGATCTCGCGGCGCCCTCCGGGGCGCGTCTTGATCGATTACAACCCAAATGCGTGGGGCAGTACGCTGGCATCTGCGTATTCGGTTCGGCCGCTGCCGCAGGCGCCGGTCTCGGCGCCCTTGAGATGGAGAGAAGTCAAAGCCGGTGTTGCGGAGGAACATTTCACCATGGATTCGATGCCGGCGCGGATTAAGAAGGTCGGCGATTTGGCCGCGCCGCTGCTGAAAAAACGCCCGCGCTGCCCGCTGGAGTCGCTTGCTTGAGTCTGTCGAATCGCTTTCCGAACGTGTTCAGGAGACGATTGGGCTGTTTACAGCGTCAGCACCATGACCAGCTTGGCGACCGAAAATGTATTTTTATTCCGAAAATCCGTCAAGTCGTCCACGCTGAATCCGCAGTGGCACTGAGTCTCCGCTTGCCGGTTCAATTCCGAACAATGCGGGCAGGTCCACCCGTCTTCGGCCCAGAGAGACTGATCGGGGCGGCAAAAGCAGGCCGCTAGCGCCTTGGTTGTGATGGTCCGGGATTCGTCTGGTTCAAAGAAAGGATTCATCGCTCCCTGTAGAAGTGGTCTCAAGAGGCAAATCGCTCCACCCGCAAGTACTAGCGCGGCAGCGGCAAAGTACTAACCCCCACTAGTACCCCGCCAGGACCTTCTTGTACATAAAAAACTCCCAGATAAAAATCCTTGATGCAAATCGGAGCTATTTTTGTTCTATCCTTACAGCGTATGTTGCAAGTTCCTGCTTATATCGACCCTGGCACGGGCGCGCTGATTTGGCAGTCGATCGCGGCGGCATTTATTGGAGGATTGTTCTACTTCCGCAAGATTATCGCCAAAATCAAGTCTTTCAAATTCAAGAAAGAAAAGGACTAAACCGGGAGTGGCGTCATTCCGCGACCCGGCGGGTTCGGTAGTTCGATCAGGATCGCAGATTTTCCGGTATGTCTCCGGCCCGGCGTATCGCACGCTGGAAGAGTTTCTTGCGTCTGCGCCGGCGCAAGGCTTTCTGGCGTCCGGCAAGCTGGTCTCTACCTCGGC
Source organism: Bryobacteraceae bacterium (assembly GCA_036379475.1). Taxonomy (GTDB): domain Bacteria; phylum Acidobacteriota; class Terriglobia; order Bryobacterales; family Bryobacteraceae; genus Bog-105. Next base: position 10,754 of record DASVGP010000249.1, read on the forward strand.
GGCGCTCGCCGACGGTGGCGGGCTGCCCCAAATAGAAGCCGGTGCCAGGCTCGAATTCGGGGCGGACGTCCAAGTGGTCGAACACGAGCGCGTCTGGTTCCCCTCCTATCCTTACGAGTGGCCACCCGAGATGCTGTTCACTTCGGGCGAGCTGACGCTGGAAATTGCGCAAACCTCGCTGCAGCAAAATTTCGGCCTGAAGGATGCCACGCCGTACAATGTGCTATTCCGTGGGCCGAAACCGGTCTTTGTGGACGTGCTCTCGTTCGAGAAGCGCGATCCGGCCGATCCGACGTGGCTGCCCAGCGCGCAATTCGAGCGCATGTTCCTGCTGCCGTTGCTGATGAATCAGAATTTCGGCATGAGGACGGATCAGATTTTTCTCTCTCATGCCGATGGACTGACGCCGGAGGAGGTTTATCGTTATTGCACCTGGCCGCAGCGTCTGCGCCCCCCCTTTCTAACCACGGTTTCGATGCCGTCCTGGCTGGGCAAGCGCGTCAAAGAAGACGACGGGAAGCTATACAGCCCGAAGCGATCCGAAAATCCGGAAAAAGCCCGTTTTATTCTGGAGAGTCAATTGCGCCGGCTGGGGCGCTTACTCCGTTCAGTGCGGCCGAAAAAAGCGGATTCGGTCTGGTCTTCTTATAATGAGACCCTCAGTTACGCGGACGAAGAATTTCAGCGCAAGACCGATCTGGTGCGCGGGTGGATCTCCCAGGCGGCGCCGCGGACCGTTTTCGACATGGGCTGCAACACGGGGCATTTCAGCGAAATTGCCGCGCGCGCAGGGGCCCGGGTTTTGGCTTCCGATTTGGACCCCGTGGTAGTGGGCGAGACCTGGCGGCGCGCTTCGGCTGCCAATCTCGACATTCTGCCGCTGGTGGTCAATGCCGCCCGTCCGACCCCGGCGGTAGGCTGGCGCAATGCCGAATACACTTCGTTTCTCGATCGCGCCACCGGGCAGTTCGATCTGGTGATGATGCTGGCTCTGGTGCACCATCTTTTGGTTACCGAAAGAATTCCCTTAGCCGAGATTGTCGGCATCGCGGCGGACCTGACCACGTCCCACGCTATTGTGGAATTCGTTCCCAAAGAGGACCCGCTGTTTCGCCGCCTCACGCGCGGGCGCGAGGCGCTGCACGAAACGTTCACTCAGGAGGTGTTTGAGACTGCATGTCAGGAACGGTTTCATCTGGTCGAGAAACAACCGGTAAAGGGCGACCTCCGCTGGCTGTACCTGCTGCAAAAACGGAACTCCTGACACGAGCGGCAATAGCGCTGTCGATCGCCAACCTGTGCTTCCTGTATATCTGGGGCAGGCTAACGGGGCTGGTAACCAATAAGGAGTTCTCTTATTATTTTTTACAGCGCCCCCCGGAGCAATCGCTAATCTGGGCGTTAGTTGTCGATATCGCCATATTGGGCCTTATCGCCTTTGGGCTGCTACTTCTCCGAAAGAGTCAATCCTGGCCGCTGAGAACGCTTGCCACCATCGTGCTCGGCGTAATCTGCCTGTTCGCTATCTACCAGATTTACCGCGTCGTCAACGGTTGGCTGTATGGCGTCATCGCTACGAAGTTGATCCTGGCACTGCACCTGGCCGTGGCGGCGGTGATTGTTTTTCTGGTCGTTCGCTCGCCAAAATGGGCCTTGATTCGCGCAGGTGGTTTTTTTCTGGTCCTATCACCCTTGTTTTTCTTGCTTCTTGGGCATGGGCTTTGGCTCTACTGCGGGCCGAACTCTCGCTATTTCACGCGGGGACATGCAGCCGGTCCCCTCCCCTCGACCGCATCCGATGCTCGCGTCATCTGGATTGTTTTTGACGAGATGGATTATCGGCTTTCCTTTCCAGCCCGCCCCGCGAGGATTCATCTCCCGCATTTCGATGCATTGCGCCGCACGTCTCTCTTTGGGGATCACGTGAAGTCTCCGGCTCACGGCACGCTGCCCGCGACTCTGTCGCTGATTCTCTCGAAGGACATTCCGCGGTGGCAGCAAGTCGACACCGGTTCGCGCCCGGTTCGATTGTTATTTAGCGGGTGCTCGCGATATACGAGCATCAGATCGGAACCGAACATTTTCGAGCGGGTTCGCAGGCTTGGGTATAACGCGGCAGTGGTTGGTTGGTATCAACCATATTGCCGGCTATTCGGCAGCAGCCTGAGCGCATGTATGACGACACTCGGCATGTGGGGCTACGAGGGATTTCATAACTATCTTCGCCCGCAGCCGCTTTGGGCGAAGGCCCTCTATTTAGCCGAGTGGCAAGGGATGCAAGTTCCCTTAAAATCATCGATTCGCTGGATTCAGATTCATCCTATGCCGGAGAGCCCCCGGATGGGTCGCCGGATTCACATTGCAACAATGCGGCTGCTTATGAAAGAGAGTGCGCACCTCTTACGGAACCCGAACCTGAATTTTGTGTACCTCCACTTTCCCGTTCCCCATCCACCGGGTATCCGGGATACGAAGGCGCAAAGATTCACTACGAGCGAGCGATCCGACTATATCGATAACCTTGTGCTCGCGGATAGGGCGCTGGGCAGAGTTCGCCAGATACTCGAACAAACCGGAGACTGGGATCGCTCCACGATTCTTGTATCCGCCGACCACCCTTTTCGGCCTAAGACTTGGCTCCTTGGGCCCAGTGCTCCCGCCGAGATGATCCAAGACACGCACCGGATCTGGCAGCCCTATATTCCATTTCTCCTTAAACTGCCCGGTCAGAAGACCGGCATCGAATATCATCGCGAATTCAACAGCGTGCTCAGCGCTAATTTGCTGCTCGCCGCTCTCCAAGGCCAGATTCGCACTTCCGCGCAGGCGGTTCCGTGGTTGGATGCCCACGCTGCCGCGAGCGAAGAAAAGGTTTGTCGATAGATGGCTACCGGCGAACCCGTAACTATACTGGAAATCGATGTCCTCACTTGATCCGACAGCCGCCCGACGCGGGGTTGCCATCGGGTCGGATCAATCCGGCTCGGCTTCGTCCAGTGCGCCGCCACCAACCGGCAGAACGGAGATCCTGAAGCGGGCCGCGATTGCGCTCTCGCTTGCGAATCTCTGCTTTCTGTTCCTTTGGAGCGAGGTTCTGCATATTGCGAGCGACCGAAGGTTCTTTTATATGTTGGCAATGGGCCCGGACCCGCTTTTCTTTTGGGCGCTGGTTTTCGACGTGGCCGTTCTTGCCGCCGTTGTGTTCTCGCTTCTCTTGCTCCGGAGGAGCCGCTCTCGACCGCTGCGCCTCTTGGCTTCCGCAGCCATCGGTCTGGTGTGCCTGTTTGCTCTTTACCAGTGCGAGCGCTCCTTCGACGGCGCACTTTATCAGGTGATCAGTTCCCGCTCACTGCTTGTTGTGCGGCTCGTTCTATTAGCGGCACTCGTGCTTTTCATCCTCCGCTGGCCGCGGCGGGTCGTCCCCGCGTGTCGCACCGTTTTACTGATCTTGTCGCCCCTATTCATCATCTTTGTAACGCAGGGGCTGGTACTCTACCATGGTTCTGGTGCGGGGCGATATGCGCCGAAACTAGCAGCCATGCTGCCGGTAAAGGCATCGCAAGGCCGCGTAATCTGGATCATCTTTGACGAAATGGATTACCGGCTCGCCTTCAAGGCCCGGCCCACCAGAATTCAGCTCCCCTATTTTGATGCCCTGCGCCGGGTTTCGGTTTTTGCAGACCACGTCACGTCTCCGGCTCACGACACGCTCGCCGCTATCCCCTCGCTGCTTCTTTCGAAGGTCGTCCCTATAAACGAGGACTTCGACCTGAATTCCCGTCCGGTCCGGGTTCGGTTCAGCGGATGCTCGCGATATGTCAGCCTTCGTTCTCAGCCAAATGTTTTTCAACGAGCCAGAGCGCTTGGCTACAACGCCGCGGTGAGCGGGTGGTATCACGCCTACTGCCGGCTGTTCGGCAGCGACTTGAGCGGATGTGCCACCGATGTGGGCACGGGAATGGCTCTGGTGCCCCAACAACTCCTGCGCCATAAGCCGTTCTTTTATAAGGCCGGTTATGTGGCCGACTGGCAGGCCAGGTCGCTCCCCCTGGTACAACGCCTTCATTGGATTGCTCCTATGCCGGAGCAAAGGCGTTACGCCCGCCAAATGCACATGATTGATACCGAGTTTGTGCGCAAGCACGGTATGGCCATGCTGCGAAACCGAAATCTGACTTTCCTTCTGCTCCATTTGCCGATTCCGCACCCGCCTGGAATCTGGGATACACGAACGCAATCGCTCGGCATGTCCGGGCGCTTGGATTACATTGACAATCTGGAGTTCGCCGACAAAGTGCTCGGACAGATTCGCCAGGTGCTGCGGCGCGAGGGCGAGTGGGATCGCTCCACAGTTCTCGTCTCTGCCGATCACCCCTATCGCCCGGATTATTGGCTGCGTGGGCTCAACGTGGCGGTCCTGTCGAAGGCTGCGCTTTCCGAGATGGCGAGAGCCACGCACATGAAATGGCAGCCGTATATTCCTTTCTTCCTCAAAATGCCCGGCCAGAAAACGGGAATCGAATATCACCGCGAATTTAACAGCGTCCTCAGCGCCGATTTGCTGCTAGCCGCTCTGCAAAGCAAGATCCGCACTCCCGCGCAGGCGGTTCAGTGGCTGGATGCCCACGCGGCAGCGAGCGAACAAAAGGTTTGTCAGTAAGTGGCCACGGAGTCAAAGGGCGCCCCACAAGCTTCGCCGGGAACTGCTGTCGGGAAAAGAGAGCTTCCGAAGCGGATGCTGCTCGCCTTGTCTATCGCAAATCTCTGCTTCCTGTTTATTTGGGGTGAGATTCTGCGGGTAGCGAGCGACAAATCGATCGGCTATTTCCTGCAGAAGCCTCCCGATCGTGAGTTCCTTTGGGCGCTGCTGTTCGACGTTGTGGTTCTTGGTGTAGTGGTTTTCTGCTTGCTTTCGCTCCGGAACAATCGCGTCCGGCCGCTTAAAGGATTTTCCATTGGAATCCTTGTCCTTATTTGCCTATTCGGCTTATACCAGATCTGGCACGGCATTGAAAGATTGCTGGCTCATATATTGACTGCAAAGTTCGCCTGGATTGTTCCGGTTGTGATCATCTGCATAGTCGGATTTTTTGCGATTCGGAATCGCAAACGGACTTTATCCATGTTGCGAGCGTTTTTCCTGGTTCTGTCGCCGTTGTTTTTTGTACTCACCGCGGACAGCCTTTGGCTGTATTACAGGACGCCTGCCGCGCCATTCACGGCGGGCCATGCCGCCGGGCTATTGCCCGCGGTGCGCTCGCCGAATCGGGTCATCTGGATCATCTTCGATGAGTTGGACTACAAGTATGCCTTCGATGCCTTCGAAGCCAAGCCGGCCAGGATTCAGCTTCCCAATTTCCATGCCCTGCGCGCCACTTCCATTTTTGGGACTCATGTCCAATCCCCGGCAGGCGACACGATGTGGGCAATGCCGTCGCTGGTTCTGGCGAAGACGGTTCCCGAGGACGGAGGCATGGATACTGCGGTTCGTCCGGTTCGTGTGCGAATCAGTGGATGCTCGCACTCTGTTCCCCTAAAATCGCAGCCGAACGTTTTCCGACGGGCGCGGGCACTCGGCTTCAACACAGCCGTGAGCGGGTGGTTTCATCCCTACTGCCGCCTTTTCGGCGGCGATCTCAGTGCATGCGCCACGACGACAGGCTCTGCGGATTGGATCAGCATTTTCCAACAGCTTCTTCGCGATCGGCCTTTCTTCGAAAAGGCGGCGTATTTGGCCGGTTGGCAGTCTAGAATCCTCCCCATGGTGCGCCGGTTCCGACTGTTCGGCCAGATGCCGGACGAATATGCCGACACGCGTCAGGTTCTGATCCGAAAACTTACGTCGGAACTGAAGAATGGCTTTGCGATGTTGAAAAATCCGCGTTTGAATTTTGTGCTGCTGCATATTCCCTGCCCGCACCCGCCGGGCGTCTGGGATGTGCAAAAGCACGCATACACCACACAAGGCGGGCACGACTATATCGATAATCTGGTGAACGCCGACAGAATTATGGGCAAAATCCGCCGCATTCTGGTGCAGACGGGAGATTGGGACCGTTCGACCATACTCGTCTCTGCCGACCACCCCTACCGGCCGGACCTTTGGCTGACTCTCAACGATTTGCCCCCATCGCCGGAGATGGTCAGCCTCACGCATATGAAGCGGCAACCCTATATTCCTTTCATTCTCAAGATGCCGGGCGAGCAGAGCGGCATCGTTTACCCTCGCGCATTCAATAGCGTGCTCAGCGCCAATCTGCTGCTCGCCGCTCTGCAAGGCCAGATCCGCACCCCCACGCAGGCGGTTCAGTGGCTGGATACCCACGCAGTTACAAGCGAAGAAAAGGGTTGCCGATAAAAATGCAGGACGAAAGATAGCGCCTAAGTACCAAATTTTCTCAGAGTAACCGATTACTATTATTACGCTGTAAGTACGAGCGCAGGTTTCAGTACTGGAGTGCCCAGTACTGTTAGGTCTTTTCTCGCGGACAATCCGTAAATATAATGACCTCGTGTTTCTACCTACACCAGTCCTTCCCAGAGCTGAATCTGGGAAGTGGGCGGATAGGTCCAGGGCTTCGAGCCGCGACACGAGGGCGCCGGTGCCCCCAGCCACGAAAGCCGAAATTCTGGAGCGAGCCGCGATCGCATTGTCGCTCGCGAATTTCTGTTTTTTGACTATTTGGAGAGAGATCCTGCATGTCGCAAGCGAGCAAAGATTCCTGTATCTGTTAGGAACGCGCCCGGACCCGCTCCTCTTTTGGGCGCTTCTGTTGGACGTGGCTGTTTTGGCGGCGGTGCTCTTCGGGCTGCTTTCGCTCTGCTCGAGCAACTCCCGGCCACCGAAATTAGCGGCCACGATCATTCTCGGGTTGATTTGTCTCTTTGCCACCTACCAATGCCAGAGCTATTTTAATGGGATTTTTTACGGTGTAATCAGCTTCCGATCCATTTTGGTGCTCCGCATAATACTTGCCGCGGCAATAGTATTCCTGATCATCCGCTGGCCGAAGCGCGTCCTTCCGGGCGCACGCAGCTTTGCCCTGCTCTTGTCGCCCTTGTTTTTCATATTCATGGCTCAAGGGCTTTGGCTATATTACGGAGCGAACTCGCCGCGGCTCACGCCGAAGCACGTAGCCGGCATGCTCCCGGCAAAAGCATCTCATGGCCGCGTCATTTGGATCATCTTTGACGAACTGGATTACCGCCTGGTCTTCGAGGCCCGGCCCACAAGAATTCAACTTCCCCAATTCGACGCTCTGCGCCGTACATCGATTTTTGCGGATCACGTCAAAGCGCCGGCGCACGATACACTTTCGGCAATTCCGTCGCTGCTGCTTTCGACGATCATTCCCGACAACCAAAACGTGGATACCTTTACCAGCCCGGTCCGTGTGCGCTTCAGCGGATGTTCGCGATTCGTCGCCCTCCGCTCACAGCAGAACGTCTTCCAGCGGGTGCGGAATCTTGGATTCAACACTGCGGTAAGCGGATGGTATCACCCGTACTGCCGGCTTTTCGGCAACGATCTGAGCGAATGCTCGACAGCCGTAGGTACCGGAATGGCGCTCGTAATACCGCAGCAATTGTTGCGCAAACGGCCATTCCTGGAAAAGGCAGTGTACTTAGCGAGATGGGAAGCCCGATCCCTTCCCCTGACCGGCCGATTTCACTGGATTGCTCCCATGCCGGACGAGTCGCGGGACGCCCGTGAATTGCATATCATCAAGAACAAGGCCGTGATGGAAGCGGGCGCGCGAATGCTAAGAAATCGCAAGCTGAATTTTGTGTTCCTGCATTTGCCCGTTCCCCATGCCCCTGGGATCTGGAACACCCGGACGCAATCGTTCAGCACGAATCCCCAGTTGGACTATATCGATAATTTGGAGCTTGCGGACCGCCGACTAGGCCAGATCAGGAAGCTCTTGGAGCAAACCGGTGATTGGGATCGGTCTACAATCCTGGTCTCCGCGGACCATCCCTACCGGCCAAACCTTTGGCTGGAGAACCGAGCATCGGCGGCTCTTCCCGATCTGCTTCAGGGACCGGAATCGGAGATGGTTCGGCTCACGGATCTGAAGTGGCAACCCTATATTCCTTTCCTCCTCAAACTGCCCGGCCAGAAAACAGGCATCGAATATCACCGCGAATTCAACAGCGTGCTCAGCGCCAATCTGCTGCTCGCCGCTCTGCAAGGCCAGATCCGCACTCCCGCCCATGCGGTTCAGTGGCTGGATGCTCATGCAGCCGCAAGCGAAGAGAAAGTCTGCCGCTGAGGTTTCTTAAAAGTGTCCGCCTCCGGCCACCAGAATCCCGGAAGCGGACACATTGAGAGGATCTGCTTCCGGCGACCACTCTTAAAATCAGCTGCTTAGCGCTTGGCCCCTGGATTGCGTTGCATTACAGTAGTAAAGTCCTATGGATGTCCCTCGTGGTAAAGAAGTAGCGCGGCGGCGCTTGATCCGGCGAATCGTGCTGGGTGTGGTGGCGGCGGTGGTGATCGGCGGCGCGACTATCGCACTGGCGCGTTTGAAGCCGGCCGCTCCCTCGGTAGATATGAGCGGCCTGTGGCCGGGAACGGTGAAGCGCGGCCCGCTGGAGATCGAGGTGCACGGCCTCGGCACCCTGAAGCCCGAGGAAATTCATTTTCTGGCGGCGGCGCAGGATTGTCGCGTTGCCGATGTGGTGCGCTTGCCCGGCCTTGAGATCCTCAAGCCAAATGACGTTATTGTGGTGCTCAGCGACCCAGACCTGGAATTGGAAGCCGAAAAGGCCGAGTGGACGCTGAAACAGGACGAAGCCAATCTGGCGAAGCTCAGGGTCACGCTGCAGAGCGATAACCTGACCCAGGAATCGACTCTGGCCGATCTGGTTTCCCAATACACCTCGGCGAAGCTGACGGCGGACCGCGATCTCCAGCTCACCAAGCTGAACCTTTTGAGCGATCTGAACTCACGGCTATCTGTGAATTCGGCAAATCAGTTGCGCAAGCGCGTGGCGCTCGCAAAGCAGCAGCTTAAGATCGCAGAGAAATCCGATGAGGCGCAGATTGAGGCCCAGCAAGTGACCGTTGAAAGCGACCGCGCCGCTTACGAATTGAAAAAGAAGCAGGTGGATCAGTTGACCATCCGCGCGGGCATCAACGGCCAGCTTACGGAGGTCGATGTCAATGTGGGCCAGCGAGTCACGGCCGGGACGATACTCGCCAAGATAGCGGATCCGACCAAACTCAAGGCTGAGCTGCAGATCGCCGAAACGCAGATGAAGGGCGTGGCCGTCGGCCAGAAGGCCAGCATCGACACCAGGAATGGATTCGTTCCGGGGCGCGTGATGCAGATTGCTCCTTCGGCCGTCAACGGCACCGTGAACGTCGACGTGAAGCTACTCGGGGCGCTGCCGCAGGGATCGCGGGCCGACCAGAGCGTGGACGGCACGATCGAAGAAGCGCACCTCGAAGATGTGAAATACATTGATCGTCCGGTTAACGGTGAAAAGAATACTACCATCGGGCTCTTCAAGGTCGATCCGGGTGGCAAAGGCGCCGAACGGGTGAATGTAAAATTGGGCGAAGCATCCGTGAACAAGATTCAAGTGCTGGCTGGATTGAAGGTCGGCGACCGGGTCATCCTGTCCGATATGTCACAGTATGATTCCTACCAGCGAATCCGGTTGAACGATTGATCCGCCGAGTGCGTAGTACGTATGACGGTACGAGTATTAGGAGGCTGAGAATTACATGAGCGAATCCGAGCAATTGATCCACCTGGAGAACGTTTCGAAGGTCTTCGTGACCGACGAAGTGGAGACCCACGCGCTGGCGGGGATTTATATGGATATCCGGCGCGGGGAATACGTGTCCATTTCGGGGCCGTCGGGCTGCGGAAAATCGACACTGCTGGCGATTTTGGGACTGCTCGACTCGCCTTCGAGCGGCACCTACGTGCTCAACGAAAAACCGGTGCAAAACCTCAAGCTCTCCGAACGCGCCCGCATCCGCAATCGCGAGATCGGTTTCATCTTCCAGGCCTTCAACCTGATCGGCGACCTCACGGTTTACGAAAACGTCGAATTGCCGCTAACCTACCGCGGTATGGCTTCGGCCGAACGTAAGGTGAAGGGGCTGCAAGCACTGGAGCGCGTCGGCATGTCGCACCGCATCAAGCACTACCCGTCGCAGCTTTCCGGCGGCCAGCAGCAGCGCGTGGCGGTGGCTCGGGCGCTGGCGGGAGATCCCTCCATCCTGCTGGCGGACGAGCCCACCGGCAACCTGGATTCGCAGAACGGCGAAGCGGTCATGGATCTGCTGCGCGAACTGCATCGCGGCGGCGCCACCATCTGCATGGTCACCCACGATCCGCGCTACGCACGCTATGCGGACCGTTCCATCCATCTGTTCGACGGCCGCGTGGTGGAAGAGAGCCGCGAAGAAGTGCCCGTGTGATCCTATGCATAGGCGCAGTTTGCCGTCCGCGTAAATGATTTCTCTCCGTAACATCGAAAAATATTTTGAGCATGGCCCCAGCCGGACATACGTTCTCCGGCGCATCAATGTCGAAATCAAAGAGGGGGATTTTATCTCCATCATGGGTCCGTCGGGAGCCGGAAAATCCACGCTTCTGCACCTGCTCGGCATGCACGATAGCGCCTGGACCGGCGAGTACCACTTTCTCGATTTGCCCATTCACCGGCTGAACAAAAAACAGCGCTCCGAAATCTACAAGAAGTACATGGGGTTTGTTTTTCAGAGCTATCATCTGCTCGACTCGCTGACGGTGTACGAAAACCTGGACATTCCGCTGTCCTACCGGAATATTAAGAAAGCGGACCGGCAGAGCTTGGTCTGCGACGCGTTGGACCGGTTTAAGATCGTCGCCAAGAAAGACCTCTTTCCCAACCAGCTTTCGGGCGGGCAGCAGCAGTTGGTGGCCATCGCCCGGGCCATGATCGCCAGTCCTAAACTGATTTTGGCGGATGAGCCCACCGGCAACCTGCATTCGAGCCAGGGCAAGGAAATCATGGAGATGTTCAAGAAGCTCAACGACGAGGGCACGACCATCATCCAGGTGACCCACAGCGAGAAAAACGCGGAATACGGCCATCGCGTCATTCAGATCGAGGACGGCTGGATTACGAACAACTAGGCCAGTGAGCTATCCCAATGGAAGTCGCCGTAGCGCACGTACTCTTGCGTGCCGCGTCGACATTCGTGTCGACGCACCCAACGGAACCCCAAGCGTGAGCGAGGGGTGCTAGCTCGTGTCCCATACCCGCATTCTCATCGGCGACGACCAGCCCGACGTGCTCGAAGCGCTGCGGCTGCTGCTGAAGCGCGACGGGTATAAGATCGATTCCGCCGAATCGCCGGCGCAGATCTTGCAGGCGCTGCGCAATCGCGACTACGATCTGGCGATTGTGGATCTGAATTACACCCGGGACACCACCTCCGGGCAGGAAGGGCTGGAACTGCTCGCACAGATCCAGGCTGCCGATTCCACCTTGCCGGTGATCGTGATGACCGCCTGGGGCAGTGTCGATCTAGCGGTGGAAGCGATGCGCCGCGGCGCGCGCGACTTCATCCAAAAGCCCTGGGAGAACGAACGCCTGGCGAGCATCGTGCGCACGCAGCTTGCTCTTAGCGACGCTCTCCGGCGTGGCCAGCGCCTGGAAGCGGAGAACCGTCTGCTAAGCGGAGAAAACGCGCCGGCGATGATAGCCGAATCGCCCGCCATGCAGCCAGTCCTGGACCTGATTGCGCGTGTGGGGCCGTCCGATGCCAACGTCCTCATCACAGGAGCGCCGGGTTCTGGCAAAGAGGTGGTGGCGCGCACCCTGCACGCCATCTCGCAGCGCTCCGCCAGACCGATGGTCACCGTCAACGCCGGCGGCCTCGCCGAAGGCGTGTTCGAAAGCGAGCTGTTTGGCCATGTGAAGGGCGCATTCACCGACGCCCGCGCGGATCGCGTCGGCCGCTTCGAACTGGCAGATTCGGGCACGCTCTTCCTGGACGAAATCGCAAACGTTCCCATCAATTTGCAGGCAAAATTGCTGCGCGTCTTGGAGATCGGCGAGATGGAACGCGTCGGATCGTCCAAGACCAGGAAAGTCGATGTCCGCGTCATTTCGGCGACCAACGCGAATCTCGCCGAAGAGGTGCGCAACGGGCGGTTCCGGCAGGATTTGCTGTTCCGCCTCAACACCATTGAGATCCACATCCCTCCCCTACGCGAACGGAGCGAGGACATCGCGCCTCTGGCCAGCCATTTTCTGGCGTTGCACGCGCGCCGGTATCGCAAGAGCATTCAGGGTCTCGATCCCAACGCCATGGATGCGCTGCACGCGCATTCCTGGGAGGGCAATGTTCGCGAACTGAACCACGTGATCGAGCGCGCGGTTTTGATGGCCCAGGAGCACTCGATCCGTGCTGGCGATCTGGCGCTGCGGTCCGGACCCGCTGTCGCGCCCAGCCTCGAACAGATGAGTCTCGAAGAGGTGGAAGAGTTTCTCATCCGCAAAGCCCTGACTCGTTATGAGGGCAACGTCAGCCAGGCCGCCGCCGCCTTGGGGCTGAGCCGGAGCGCGCTTTACCGGCGTCTGCAACGGTTTGGACTGTAGGGTGCAAATGGTGATGATTGAAAATCAAAAGAGGAGAACAAAATCATGAAACTGGCAGAAGCGCGCCGCGTCATTGCGGCGGCGGAAAAGAAAGCAGACGCCATCGGGCAGCCGATGAATATCGCCGTAGCCGATGAAGGCGGAAATCTGGTTGCGCATGTGCGCATGGACGGCGCCTGGATCGGTAGCATCGACATCTCGATCAATAAAGCCTTCACCGCGCGGGCCTTCGATATTGCCACGAAGGATCTGGCGGAACACTCGCAATCCGGCGGACAGTTTTTCGGCATTCATGCCTCGAACCATGGGCGCGTGATGATTTTCGCCGGCGGCATTCCGCTGAAGCAGGGCGGGAAGGTAGTGGGCGCAATCGGCGTCAGCGGTGGCACGGGCGAGCAAGATCAAGCCGTCGCCGAAGCGGGCGTGGCGGCCTATTAGCTGTTTACCCGTTAGCTGTCCTGCAGACACTCACGAATGCGCAGTCTTGCTTTTTGATGTCGTTTTGTGGGGCGACGCTTCTTCGGCCTCGGGCTCCGCAGCCGCGTTTTTCAATATTGGGGTGCAAATTTCAGTTAGGAGTTGGTCCGTTCTCTCCTCTTCGGCCAACGTTTGGCCGAGCAGCTTCGCCACTTTCTTCAGGCCAGCGTTTTCCGCAACGGTTTGGAGCGTGCCATAACCGGAAATTTCGTAGTGCTCGACTTTCTGAGCAGCCGCCGCCAAGGCGATGTCGGATGCGGAGTTCTCCTTCTCCTTGCCTTCGGCGATCTTTTCCTGCCCCTCCTCGACAAGCCCCTGCATTCCTTTGCACACCTTGGTTTTCGCCTTTGCGCCCAGTTCTTCGAACGCCTGTTCCAGGCGTTGAACATGGCCTTGGGTCTGCTCCAGGTGCGTTTCGAACGCCTCCTTCAATTTCGGCTCATGTGCGGCCTTCGCCATCTTTGGCAGCGCTCTCAGCAACTGATACTCGGCATGAAGCAAATCTTGCATACCCTCGATCAACAGCTCTTCCAGTATCGGCATGTGGTTGCCTCTCCTCTCTACAGTTGATGCGGTCCCAGTTTTGTTGTTTTCTGCAGGAACTACGAGCGTATTCAGGAGGCACTATGGCCGTTTCCGGAGCGGGCGCACGAGCTGGTTGCGCGGTTCCCGGAACGGCTTTGGGTGCCGCTTGCCGCAGCCATCATGCTGGGAGTGATCGGAGTGATCGGTATCGGCGCTCGGGAACCGCTGCTGTTCGCAAGTCTTGGGCCGTCGGCATATCTGGCGGCCCGCAAGCCAACACAACGCAGCACAACCTTCTATAACGTTTTCGTCGGACATATGTCCGGCCTCCTCGGGGTAGACCACACCGCAACGGAAGCAACAACTCTTCTGGTAGCCAGCGGGTTATTTCGTACAGGAGCAGACGCGCTCATGGTGGTTCAAGGGGTAGTGATCATGGCCTTCTTAAGCGAAGTGTTTCGCAGATTGCGCGTCGGACAGCCGAGGCCAGCAGCGGCTCAAAAATGACCACTCGGCTGGCTGGTAAGCGAGGCGCTGCAAATTGCTAGCCTGAACAGTACACTCGGGTATTGCAGGTTCGCATCCCTAACCATCGCCCTCCGTTCGCGCTAGGCGCATCATCGCGAGTTGCGCTCGGCATCCTGCTGAGTAAGATCGCCGGGCTCGTCCGCGATCTCATCTTCGCGCATTTCTTCGGCTCATCGGTAGTGGCCGACGCCTTCCGCGGCGCCATGCGCATCCCCAATCTGCTCGCCAACCTTTTGGGCGAAGGCGTTCTCTCGGCATCCTTTGTGACGGTTTACGCCAAGCTCCTGGCGTTCGGAGAAAAAGAAGCAGCCGAACATCTGGCCGCCGCCGTCTTCGGAATCCTCGGTTTGTTCTGCTCGGTGCTGGTCATTGTAGGAGTGCTGCTGGCACCTTATCTGGTGGATGTGATCACTCCCGGGTTCGGGGGCGAAAGACGCGCGCTCACCATTCAGATCGTGCGCATTCTGTTTCCGGGTGCCGGGCTTATGGTGATGAGTGCCTGGTGCCTGGGCGTGCTGAACAGCCATCGCCGCTTTCTCCTTTCTTATACGGCGCCGGTAATGTGGAACGCGGCCATGATCGCGACCATGCTGTTGCTCGGCGGCTTGCGGCAGCGCGAGCTTGCCATCGATTTGGCCTGGGGTTCGGTGATCGGAAGCGGGCTCCAGTTTATGGTGCAGTTGCCGCGCGTGCTGAAACTGCTGCCGGCCTTTCGCCCCGTCCTCGGAAGGCATTCGGAGCACGTTCGTGTGGTGGTCCGAAACTTCGGCCCGGTCTTCGTCAGCCGCGGAGTCGTACAAGTGAGCGCCTACATCGATTCGATCATCGCAAGCTGGCTTCCTATTGGCGCCATGGCGTACCTCGTTTATGGCCAGGCGTTGGCGATGCTGCCGATCGGCCTGTTCAGCATGTCCGTATCGGCGGCGGAACTTCCGGCGCTATCGGGAGCAGTCGGAAACCAGGAAGAAATCGGCGGCTTTCTTCGCCGGCGCTTGTCGCTAGGCTTGCGGCGCATTGCGTTTTTTGTCATTCCCTCCGCTGCCGCATTCCTGGTGCTCGGCGATGTCATCGCCGCCGGGATCTACCAAAGCGGAAAATTCACCCATAACGATGCAGTGTTTGTCTGGGCGGTGCTTGCGGGTGCGGCGGTTGGATTATTGGCCAGTTCGCTGGGGCGCTTGTATTCTTCGGCTTTTTATGCGCTGCTGGATACGCGCACGCCGCTGCGCTTTGCCATCATCCGCGTGACAATCACAACCGCACTCGGGTTTTTTTCCGCGCTGGTGCTGCCGGGCTGGCTCGGGGTGAATGCGCGTTGGGGGGTCGCGGGATTGACGGCGTCGGCGGGCGTTGCCGGCTGGGTGGAGTTTACGCTATTGCGCCGTGCTCTCGCCAGACGCATTGGCGCGACACCGCTCGGCGTTGATTTCATCGCGAAACTCTGGTCCATGGCGCTGATCGCCGCGGGCGCAGGCTTTGGGATCAAAATCGCCCTTGGCACCGATCATCCCAAGCCGCTGCTGATTATCGTGGTAGTGGCTTACGCGATCCTATATTTTGCAGGCACCATGGCGATGGGAGTGGAAGAAGCGAAAACGGCCCTGCTCACCTTTATGCGGCCCTTCCGGTTGAAATGACATTGGATAAGAAACCCGCGATCATCGCCACGCTCAAAGCGACGCAACTATTCTCGGCTCTCGACGATGCGGAGTTGGCGGCCTTTGCGCGGCGCGCCCTCATCCACCGTATCGGCGCGGGAGAACTGCTGTTTTCCGAAGGCGAGCCGTGTACCGGGCTTTACGTGGTTGCTTCGGGACGCATTCGCATTTCCAAGATTTCGCCGAGCGGCCGCGAGCAGGTGCTGACCGTGGAAGGTGCGGGAAGCTCCATCGCCGAGCTGCCGGTATTCGATGGCGGCGTCTATCCCGCTTCCGCGGCGGCCGTCGACGAATCGCAGCTTCTTTTCGTCTCCCGCAACGATTTCCGCGCCTGCTGCCTGGAGCATCCCGAGGTCGCTCTGAAACTGCTGCAGGTGGTCGGCTCGCGTCTGCGCCGCCTGGTCGGCATCATCGAAGAGCTTTCCTTCACCAGCCTGCGGCAGCGGCTCATCGCCTGGCTCTTGCGCCAGGCGCCTGCGCACGAAAGCACGTTTGAAATCGGCGCGAGCCATCAGGAAATCGCCGCCCACATCGGCACCGTGCGCGAACTGGTTTCGAGGAACATGGCTCGCCTGCAAGCGGAGGGTCTGATTCAAATGAAAGGACACGAGGTGACCATCCTCGACCGCCAGAAATTGGAAACCGAAGTGGCTTCCCTTGCGCAGGGCCTCGGCAACCGGTGACCAAGGTCACTGTCCGTGGCTTCGCCGTGTCGTAGCGTGAAAATAGAAGAGCCGAATGCAAGTCTCGCCCGCTAAACCCACCACGCAAGAAGCGGTCTCGCGCGAGCGCGCTCTGCAGCGGCTGGTCACTGTTTTCATCTGCACCGGACTCGTGTTTCTGCTCCTGCCCGGCACGTTTCTCGGGGTTTGGAATCTCCTTCAAATCAGCTCCGATCGTGTCGTGCACGCGCCTTCCACGGCTTGGATCCAGGCGCACGGGCAAGCGCAGATTTTCGGCTGGATCGGGACCTTCATTATCGGAATCGGCTTCTATTCGCTTTCGAAAATGGGCCGCCTCCAGCCATTCGCTATAAAGCGAGGGTGGCAGAGCTGGGTTTTGTGGACACTTGGGATTAGCCTGCACTGGTTCACCGGCGTCTACGCATGGCAGTGGCGGACCATGCTTCCCCTTTCGGCCGCGCTGCAGCTTGCGGGATTCCTGCTGTTCTTTTGGACCGTGCGCCGGCATAGCGCAAAACCCGCCGCATCCGAACAGAGGAGGCCGATGGAGGTATGGATGCGTGTGGTGGTGGCAGCCACGTTCGCTTTTCTCGCCGCGCTGCTCTGGAATCTTGCGGTCTCGCTATGCGCTTCCTTCGCTGAAAGCACGCCGACACTTCCGGCGCCCGCGGATGGACACTTGATCCTGATCTCCGCCTGGGGTTTTCTGGTGATGACCGTCTGGGGTTTCAACGCGCGCTGGTTGCCTGTCTTCCTCGGCTTGCCGCATCCGCATCCGCGCGGCTTGCTCCTGGCAGTTGCAGCGCTGATCGCCGCGGTTGTCGCCGGCGTTGTCGGCGCGCCTGTGGTTTGCTCACTTCTCTTGATTGCCGCGGCCATCCTGGCCAGCTGGGCGCTTCATGTATTTCAGCCCAGCGTCCAGCGGCCGAAATTGCAAGGCATTCATCCGAGCTTTCCTTACTTCATCCGCGCTGCTTACGTCTGGCTGCTCGTAGCGGCAGCGCTTTCGCTCTTCGCCGCCCTGTTCGACCGGAACGGAGGCATTAGCGGAGCTTCCCGCCACGCGCTGGCGGTTGGGTTTCTCGCCACTATGGTCTTTTCCATCGGACCGCGCATTCTGCCGGCGTTTTGTGGGATGCGCGTTTTGTTCAGCAAGAACCTGATGTTCGCGGCGCTGGCCTTGTTGAATCTCGGCTGCGTTCTTCGCGTCTGCTGCGAAATTCAAGCCTATGAGCACCATGTGGCGCTTGCCTGGCAGGTTCTTCCGGTTTCGGCTTACCTTGAACTCACCGCGGTAGGGCTGTTTGTGCTGAACCTTGCGCTGACTTTCTTGCGCCCGCCTGCGCATCTGCTTGTGGGAGGGCGGGCTTCAGCCCGCTAGGGGCGTTAGCCTCGGCAAATCTTTGCCGCACTCCATCAGTCGACATGAAAAACCTCCTGCATATCCGCCCACCACTCGCCTGGTTTGCGCGTCGCAAGCGGCTGCTGCATTGGCTCCATAATGGACCACCACTCCTGGGTTTTGGGGTCCGCCGCCATCTTGGCCCAATCGGCTTGACGGTCTTCGCCATGGTATTCCATGTAGGCAAATAGCAGATCGTCTTTGAGAAAGATCGAGTAGTTCCGTATATTGCATTCCTTAATGGTCTGAAGGACCTCCGGCCAAACCTTGCGATGATACTCTTTGTATTTTTCGATCGCTTCCGGTTTGATTCGAAGGATCATTCCCAGTCTTTGCATGTTCGGAGCGCCTCCGAGCATTCATCATACCGAGTCGATTTGCTTGCAATCTCCTGCCATTCCGATAAACTATCCGCAGCATGAACAGGCGCGATCTGTTGAAAACCATGATGGTCCTACCCGCGGGCGTTGCGGCCGCTTCCGCCGAACCCTCCGTGCACTATGAGCCCAATTGGCCTTCTCTGGACAAAAGGCCGATCCCAAGTTGGTATACCGATGCAAAATTCGGCATTTTCATCCATTGGGGCCTGTACTCGGTGCCTGGTTTCGCCGAGCCCCACATGAAAAATCAGAATCCGTATGCCGAATGGTATTGGCATTCTCTCCGCGATGGCAAGAAGGCTACCAGCCCCACAGGACCCGGCGCGGCGACCTGGAAGTTTCATAAGCGCGTCTACGGCGCCGACTTCACCTACTTCCAATTCGCGCCGATGTTCCACGCCGAATTATGGGACCCCGACGCTTGGGCCGACGCCATCGCCGGCTCGGGCGCGCGCTACGTGGCGCTCACCTCCAAGCATCACGAAGGATTCACATTGTGGCGCAGCGCTCAAGCGAATAACTCGTGGCACCGGCTGTGGAACAGCGTCGATATCGGCCCGAAGCGCGATCTAGTGCTTGATCTGATGCTGGCCGGTCGCCGCAAGAATCTCCACATGGGCATCTACTATTCGCTCTACGAGTGGTTCAATCCGCTGTGGCTCTATGACAAGAAGCGCTACGTCACCGATCATCTGTTTCCGCAATTCAAAGACGTGGTGAATCACGCCAAGCCCGACATCATCTTCTCCGACGGCGAATGGGCGCTCACCAGCGCGCAATGGCACTCACCCGATCTGCTCGCCTGGCTTTACAACGATTCGCCGGTTAAAGACTACGTGGTCGTAGACGATCGCTGGGGCAAAGACACGCGCCACAAGCACGGCGGTTACTACACGACCGAATACACGAACGGCATGCACCACGCGACGCATCCCTGGGAAGAGAGCCGCGGGATGGGCTTTTCCTACGGATACAACCGCAACGAGACACTTGCCGATTACCACACCGCCCGCGAGTTGCTGCTGATGCTGATCGACATCGTGAGTCGCGGCGGCAATTTTCTGCTGGACATCGGCCCCCGCGCCGACGGCCATATCCCGGTGATTATGACCGAACGCCTTTCTCAGATGGGAGCCTGGCTGCGGCCGAATGGAGAAGCGATCTACGGCACGAAAACCTGGGACCGCGCTGCGCAATGGAGCTCCGGACAAATGCCGCACGTCGAGCAGAAGGAGTATCGCGCGCCTTACAGCATTACGCAAAAGGTGGACCATCCACCTGCCGGCTACGCGCACGTGGAGGCGTTCTTCACCTCCAAAGGCGGCACGGTATACGCCATCGTGCCGCACCTGCCAAAGGGCGATTTCGTTTTGCGCGATTTCGCTGCCTCGGCGCAAGCGCATCTCACGCTTCTGCATCCGCAGCAGCCGTTGCATTGGCACGCACAGAGGCGCGATTTAGTGGTCTCGCTGCCGCCGGCTTTGCCGAAACAGGAAGCTTATGTCATTAAGATGAGCGGAGTGCGAAGCGCGTCAGCTAGCTGAAAGCTATCGAACGCAATCTTACACAATGACTTTAAACGTATAGGCATAATCGCCCGGCTTGTTACCTGGAACATCGATGACCAGCGCATCTGCTTCCTGATGCCACGTGAGCTTGCCTTCATGTCCTAACAACTCAACATTCGAGATCTGCTGCTGCAGATTCTTCGCATTCTTTCCCATCGCTTGAATGCGGGCCTGCTTCTCCGGCCAGGCGAGCATAATCGCATAGATAGCCCCATTCTTCGTGGTAAAACGAATGTCGGACGGCTTATACTGCAAGCCTTTTGCGTGCTTCTCCCCAAAGGAGCCGCTTGCGATCGACGTTGGCCCTTCGCCAAACACCTTCCATGGCCGGCTGCCATAGATCGCTTCACCATTCATGTCCATCCACTGGCCGATCTCGTGAAAGAGCTTCACGGCCGGCTCTGGTATCGTACCGTCGGCCTTTGGCCCGACGTTCAGAAGCAGGTTTCCGTTCTTGCTTACGATATCCACAAACTCCGGAATGATCTCCGAAGCGCTCTTGTAGCTGTCGTCCTCAATGTAGCCCCAGGATTTCCAGCTCACGGAAGTATCGGTCTGCCATGGCAATTCCCGGATCTTATTCTCCAGGCCGCGTTCAATGTCAAGAACAGCCGCGTGCGCCGGATAGGCCTTATATTTGTAATTGCAGACAACCTCCTGGCCCCAATGATCCGCCATATTGTAGTAGTACGCGAGCCATTGCATCCGGTAAGGCTTGAACTCCGGATCATTCATCTTCCAGTCGAAATAAACCAGGTCGGGCCGGTAAAGGTCGACAATTTCTACGCACCGTGAATACCAATCCTGTAAAAAGCCCTGTGATGCCGGCTGCTTGGGAGGATGATCTTTCCCATAAAGGCCGGAATATCTGGGATTACTGTCGTCGAAGTCAGGCTCAAAGGTGAAATAGAACCAGTTATTCCCGCGATGGGAAGAGATGCCAAGCTTGAGATTCTCATTGCGAATCTCCCGTGCAAGCTCCCCCACCACGTCGCGATGCGGACCCATTCTCCTGGCCGTCCATCGGGTGAGATGCGAGTCGTACATCGGAAACCCGTCGTGGTGCTCTCCCACCGGAACAATGTATTTCGCGCCCGCTGTTTTGAACAAATTCACCCACTCGGCGGGCTGCCATTTCTCGGCGCGAAACAGCGGAATGAAATCCTTGTATCCGAACATCGACTGTGGCCCCCAATGCTGGCGATGCCAGTCGAAAACGGGGCTTTTCCTGTCGTACATGTCATGCGGATACCACTCGCTTTTGTGCGCGGGAACGGAGAAAACGCCCCAATGAATAAAGATTCCGAACTTCGCATCCCGGTACCACGTGGGCACATTGTAGAGCGAAAGGGAATCCGCGCTTTCCTGGAACTTGCCGGGAAACGGGGGCGTCTTGCCGAACGCGGCGCCCGCTCCATTCGACAACAGTGCCGCGCCCGCCCCGGCAATGGACGTACGTTTCAAGAAGTCGCGTCGCGAAAAATACTTTTCCATTTGTTTACCTGTTCCTTATAGGATCCGATTGGATTCCGTTTTGTATTGTATGATGCGCCGTATGACCCGTCCGATATGTTTGGCCGGCATCCTCCTTGTTGCTCCCATGGCGCTGGCCCAAAATGGCCCGCAGAAAGCAATATCGACCGCCTGGCGGAACAACCAGTTCCATGTGGACGCTTCCGGTGTAGTGAGTCGCTCCGATATCGTGCTGCGAAGCCCGAACTTGAAGAGTGAAGATGCCATGCCGCTCGGCAACGGCCGCCTGGGGCTGGCGGTTTGGTCGGAAGGCGGCCTGACCATTCAACTCAACAGAGCCGATACGTTCCCGAATCGATGGTCGCCGGGTCAAGTTACGTTTCCCGGACTGGAGCATCTGGTTGAGGCGTCCGATTACTCCGGCCGTTTGGATCTTTTTCACGGCGAATTCAAAGAGAGCGGCGGCGGCATGACCGCGACAGTCTATGTGCAACCGGATTCGGACATAGCCGTCGTCGAAGTCCAAGGCGCAGATCCCAATTCGCCTCAATCGGTCACGCTGCACCTTTGGAAGCCCCGGCATCCGAAAGCCGCGGCTCATTACGGTATCGCCATCCTTTCCGAGACTTGGAAAGACTCAACCGATTTCGGCGCTACGGGGAAAACATTCGGATCCCTCGCCGCGGTCACGGCGGATGCCCGGAATTTGCACGCTGAAACGGAAGGGCCGCTAGCCGTAAAGCTCTCCTTCCGGCCCAAGCCGGACGGCTCGTATCATATCCTCATCGCCGCGCCGGAATGGAAAGGCGGCGACGCTATCGCGCGTGCATCGAAAATCCTCGGCGCAGCCGCCAATGCCTCTGCTGCGGAACACCGCCGCTGGTGGAAGAATTTCTGGGAGCGTGCCGGACTTATGAAATTGAGTTCGGCAGGTGGATCTGCCGAATACCTTGAAAATCTCCGCTGTATCGATCTCTTTACAGCGGCGGCTGAGAGCCGCGGCCGTTTTCCTGGATCGCAAGCGGGAATTGGAGACCTGTTTTCCTCCGCTCGCGATCACCATCAATGGGACCCGTCCGCCTACTGGCATTGGAACTTACGGATGCAGGTGGCGGCAAATCTTGGCGCCGGTCTCTATCGGTTGAACGATCCTTATTTCAACCTATACCGGGACAACCTTCAAAATATCGAGCGGTGGACAAAGTCGCAGATGGCCGGGCGCCGTGGCGCCTGCGTTCCCGAAACCATGCGCTTCAACGGAAAAGGTTATGAGAATGAAACTTGGCACAAAACTCCCGGGCTCGACTGTAGCGCCAAGTCCCAACCGTATTACAACGCTCGCACGCTAACAACGGGCGCCGAAGTGTCTCTCTGGGTATGGCGGCAGTATTTGGACACACAGGATAAACAGTTCCTGAGCGCCAATTATCCTTTAATGGCTGCCTCGGCTCGATTTCTTCTGGCTTATGCAAAGCGAGGACCTGACGGCCTCCTTCATACGGATCCGTCCAATGCGCATGAAACCCAGTGGGACGTGCATGACCCCACGACAGATATCGCCGCGATGAAGGCGCTGTTTCCCGCGGTCATCGCCGCTGCGCATGTGCTGCATATCGACCCTAAGCTTGCCAGCCAATTACAAGTAGCTTTAAAGAAGATCCCTCCTTATCCGCTCAAGCACGACCAAACCGGCAAGACTGTCATTGGGATGTCGTATGACGAGAACGCTCCCATTCACAACGGCGAGAATATAGGCTTAGAACCCGTTTGGCCCTATGCCCTCATCGGAGATAAAGGCCCGTTGCATCAGCTTGCAGTCAGAACCTACAACGAGCGCCCAAACAAATTTCAAAACGACTGGAGCTTTGATCCGATCCAAGCCGCGCGCCTCGGCCTCCCTGATCAATGCAAAACCGCGCTGATCGAACTGACGGAGAAATACCAGCAGTACCCCTCCGGCTTTGCTTACTTTGTCGGCCCCGAGTTTTATGTGGAGCAGATTGGCGTGGTTGCGGCCGCTTTGCAGCAGGCTCTGGTCCAGGACTACGGCGGATTGCTCCGGATTGCGCCGGCCTGGCCAAAAGAATGGGACGCCGACGCCACCGTTTACATCCGGCAGAAGAGCAGAGTGGATGTTCAGATCCGCCATGGCGTCCCGGTGACCATCGTGATGGAAGCTGGCGCGAACGGACGTATGGCGGTACGAAATCCATGGCCCGGAAAGCCCGTCGAAGTAGTCTCGTCCGATGGCAAGCTCATCACACGAACAGATGGCATGTCGCTGCTCCATTTTGATGCTGAGGCCGGAAAATCTTATCTGATACAGCCTATCGGCAGCCCAAACAGCAAGCTTCCCTTTCAAGAAGTGGACGGAGTTCCTGCAACCCGGCCGAAATCGCTGGGCATTCGACGTATCGGAATGCCATGAAATCGCTGTGCGCCGTGAAAGGTGCAACCACGTTGCCGTAAGCTGTCAACATGCCCTGTAACGCTTTACCCGAAGGACGGGAGACGTTATTGAGCCGTGGCTTCGGTGCATTACTGGCCGCGGAGCGGTGCAGCCCAGTTACCCGATGTAATCGAACAGCGTCTTATTGCTCAGCGTCGCGTGGGCGGAAATAGCCGCGTTGAGCGCGGTTTCGTCCATGGTGAGTTGGGTCGCAACGGTCGGAATGTCGGCGTCGCGCAGGGTCCCGAGATTCGTCTGCAGATCCGTTTGTCTTCGCGAGGCGTCCTGATTTGCCTGGCTGATCCAGTTTTCGAGGTCGCCGTAGTTGGTTCCGGCTTCATTGACCTGGGTGACGGCGGATTTCAGGTTGAGCGCCGCAGTCTGAATGAACGAGTGATCGCCGCTCTGGAGAGCCTGCCACAATGCGTGGACCTGCGAAAAAACGCCGGAGCCCGCCACCCCGTCCTGCGAGTCGAAAATCTGCGAAGCCAGTATCCCCGGCACAATCGAGTTGCCGCTGGCATCGCGCAGAATCGCCGTATTGCTCGCGCCGGAGGTTTGGGCCGTCAGGCTGGAGGGCTGCGCCAACTGAGTGATCAAACCATTGCCGCTGGCATCGAATAGACTCCAGTTCACGGTCATGTTTTCGGCGCCATCGGCCAAATTGCTTATATTGATCGCGACCGGGTTGCTCGTGCTGGCGCTCAGAGTTCCATCCGCATTGAAGGTGAGCGTGCCTGAGGCCAGCGTGGGATCGGCCGCGGGCGTGCCAAAAGCGAGCGGCGCGATACCGGTTGCGCTAGCGTTATTTGAGAGCGTAATCTGGTTCCCGCTAATCGACGCCACCGTCGTGCCCGCCGGTATGCCGGTTCCGCTCACCGTCTGTCCCGCTGCAATACCCGTGGCGTCGGCCACCGTTAAAGTAGCGCTCCCGGCCGTGGTGTAGCTGGTGGCTGCGACGAGGGCAATCTGGCTGGCCGGAATGGTGATCTGATAAGCCCAGGTATTCGGCGGAGTCGGCGCCAAGGTGAGGGTCAGTGTATGCGATTGGCCGAGCGAGTCGGTCACCGAAACGTTCTGGGAGTAGCTGGGCCCACCGGATTGCAGATTTCCGCTGAGGGAAAGTTCAGTGGGTGCCGGAACCACGCCCGCGGGCGCGTTTGTGTCGAGAGTATAAGGCGCAACTCCCGGCCGGTCGCCCCCGAAAATATATTGCCCGTTGATGCTGGTATTGGCCACCGAGACCAGTTCCTGCTGGATATTCTTCACCTGCAGCGCAAGAGCGGATTCGGTAGCCGCATTCGTCGTGCCGCTCGCGCCTTGAGCGGCAATCGAAACCAGTTGATCGAGCAGACTCCCGGCGTTCTGGATCGCGCCATCGGCGGTTTGGGCCGTTACATTCGCCAGATTCAGGTTCTTCTGCACTTGCGTAACCTGATCGATCTGGCTCTGAGTGTCGAGAATGGACGCAATCGCCCCTGGGTCGTCGGACGGTTCATTGACGCGGATACCCGAGCTGACTTCGTTGTTTTCCTTTGCGAGCCGATTTTCGATGTTGTTGAGGTTCGCCAGAAAGCCCGGATTGTAAGCGTCGATTCCGCTGATCATAGAAGCCTCCTTTCTCTGCTTATAACTGCTCCATCACTGTCATCAGGTACTGCGTTGTGGTGTTAATTACCGAAATCATCTGCGACGCGGCTTCGTAGTTCTGTTGAAACTGCAGTAAAAGCGCGGCCTGGTCGTTCAGTGAAACCCCCTCGAGTTGGGAGCGCGCGCTCTGCGCCTGCGACAGCAATTGGTTTTGCGTCTGCTGCGTGGCGGAAGCATTCGATTCCTGATTTCCGATAGCCGCCGTCAGCGAGCTATAGAAATCGGTAAAGGTCATGTTGCCGAGCCCCGAGACCTGCGTGCTGAATAGCTGTGTGAGTTGATCGGCTACCCCGTTCGCCACCGCCGGCGGCCCAGGATCGACCGCAGCGAGTTGCGACCCCGTGATTGCCGGGTTGAGGGCAAGTGACCTCGCTATCGACGTTGGCGAACCGGAATTGTAGGTGAACAGTGGAACGCCCGCAGCGCCGGAGCTTGTCTGCCCGCTCGTAAGCAATGTGTTTACCTGGTCCGCGATCGATTGGGCAAGCTGGTTGAGGCTGCCCTGCTGCGCTCCATCGCCCGTCAACGACGGGAGGGTAACGTTGCGAAAATGGAGCAGCGCCGCAATCTGGCCGTTCGAGACGGTGGACGTTACGTCCTGTCCCGTGGCGGTTATGATATGCGCGTCGGGCGGAGCGTCGGGATTCGTTGCATCGGAGGAAGGAGCGAACTGAACCGCAAGGTTGGTAATCGTCGTGCCGGCCACCAGGGGGGTCTGTCCGGCCATGGTCACCGTTAAGGTTCCGTCGCTCTCGGTCTGTGCGGTAATCGAAGTCAGATTGGAAAGCTGCTCGAGATCGTTGTA
>DASVGP010000250.1:0-8358 GCA_036379475.1 Bryobacteraceae bacterium
ATGCATTGAGAAAGCCGCCCTGGCCCCAGACCATGTGCGCCATGGGGAAATACACCAGCGTGGACCAGAGCACAGTGAAGAGAATCATCGCGCTGAATTTGATGCGTTCGGCGAAGGCGCCCGAGATCAGCGCCGGTGTAATGATGGCGAACATGAGCTGAAACATCATGTACGTTTGTTGCGGAACGGTGGCGCCGTAGCTGGGATTCGGCGACGTGCCCACGCCGCTGAGAAATACGTAGCGCAGATCGCCGTAAAACGGAGTTCCGGGGGCGAAGGCGAGACTATAGCCGTAGACAGCCCACAAGACCGTTACTACCGCCATCAGCGCGAAGCTGTGCATCATGGTGCTCAAGACATTCTTGTTGCGCACCAGGCCGCCGTAAAACAACGCCAATCCCGGGCCGGTCATCATCAGCACCAATGCGGCGCTGGTGAGCATCCAGGCATTGTCGGCGGAAAGCTGTGCCATTTTGGTGGCCGCTTCCAGGGTGTTCAGTTGCTGATTGAGCGGTAGCTGGTTTTGCGCCTCGAGAATGCCGCCGCCGAGCGCACACGAAATGAGGATGCTCCATCGGAGTACGATGTGCGGGAAACAGCGGTGTTTTGCCACGGGTAATCCAAAGCGTAACAGCCGCCAGCTTCCTAGTCGAAGCACAAATTTCTATGCGGGATATCGAAATGTTTTATGACGCCGGCGGTGCAGCTATTCTGGCTCCATCTCTCAAACGGCAGCACACTTACAAAGCTGCCTCGCCGCGGTCGCCGTTGCGAATGCGGATCGCTTCGCCGACCTCATAAACGAAAATCTTCCCGTCCCCGATTTTTCCGGTCCGCGCGCTTTCGGCCAGAGTGCGGACAATCTCCTCCAGGCGCGCATCGGGGACCACGGTCTCGAGCTTGATCTTGGGCAGCAGGTCTACTTCGTACTCCAAGCCACGATAGACCTCTTTGTGCCCTTTTTGACGCCCATGCCCACGGACTTCGATAATGGTAAGCCCATCGACGCCGATGCTCTTCAGCGCCTCTTTCACGTCCTCCAGCTTATGCGGTTGGATGATGGCTTCGATTTTTTTCATGGCTCTAATTGCTACGCGTCTAGGTTATAACCTTCTTCGCCGTGCATGCTGAGATCGAGACCTTCTATCTCCTGTTCCGGCGTAGCACGGACGCCAACCAGCAGATCCACAACTTTCAAAATGATGTAAGTGAGGAGCGCGGACAATCCCCAGGCAATGAGCACGCCGATAAATTGATCCAGAACCTGGTGAGAATTGCCGTCCACTACGCCTAAGGGAAGCGGGCGGCCGGTGGCATCCTTCAATCCGTTATTGATCGCGCTGGTGGCGAAAACGCCGGTCAGCAGCGCTCCCAGCGTGCCGCCGATGCCATGAATGCCAAAGGCATCGAGCGTATCGTCGTAGCCGAACCAGTGTTTGACGGTAGTGACCATGAGGAAACAGAAGATACCGGCGACAAAGCCGATCAGCAGGGCGGGGAACGGCTTTACGAAACCCGAAGCGGGCGTGATGGCGACCAAACCGGCGATGGCGCCGGAGAGGCCGCCGAGCATGCTGGGTTTGCCATGCCGCAGCCATTCGGCAAACAGCCAGCCGAGCACGCCGGTCGCGGCAGCGAATTGCGTATTGACGAATGCGCTAGTTGCCAAGCCGGAGGAGGCGACCGCGCTGCCGGCGTTAAAACCGAACCAGCCCACCCAAAGCAAGCAGGCGCCGATCATACTCAGCACCAGACTGTGCGGCTTCATCGGCTCTTTGGGGAAGCCCAGGCGTTTTCCCAGATATAGTGCGCAGACCAGCGCACTTACTCCCGAAGTGATGTGCACCACGGTGCCGCCGGCGAAATCGAGGCAGGGAACCGTGCCGCCGAGATATGCATTGAGAAAGCCGCCCTGGCCCCAGACCATGTGCGCCATGGGGAAATACACCAGCGTGGACCATAGCACCGTGAAGAGAATCATGGCGCTGAATTTGATGCGTTCGGCGAACGCGCCTGAGATCAGCGCCGGCGTAATGATGGCGAACATGAGCTGGAACATCATGTACGTCTGTTGCGGAACCGTGGCGCCGTAACTGGGATTGGGCGATGTGCCCACGCCGCTTAGAAATACGTAGCGCAGATCGCCGTAAAACGGAGTTCCGGGGGCGAAGGCGAGACTATAGCCGTAGACAGCCCACAAGACCGTTACCACCGCCATGAGTATGAAGCTGTGCATCATGGTGCTCAAGACGTTTTTGTTGCGCACCAAGCCGCCGTAGAACAGCGCCAATCCCGGGCCGGTCATCATCAGCACCAGCGCCGCGCTGGTCAGCATCCAGGCATTGTCGGCGGAAAGCTGCGCGGTTTTGGTGGCCGCTTCCAGGGCGTTGAGCTGCTGATTCAGCGGCAGTTCCTGCGCGCTCAGAACGGCGCCGCCCAGGGCGCACAGAAGCGGGAGCGACCATCGAAGCGTAACGTGTAATAAGTGGGAATCTTTTTCCACGGTGAGTCATCCAAAGCGTATCAGCTTCTCGCGCCTCGGTCGAGACGCAAATTTCTATGCGGGGTATCGAAACGTTTTATGCCATCCGGCGACTTACCTCAGGCAAACCGCATCAAACCATGAGCGAAACTGGGGGTGCCAGCGGGCGATCTTATGGTTTTGCGTGATTTAGCATTCATTGGCTTCGATGCCCGAAACAGAGACGGCTCTCCAACGCTACACTCCTGACGTCAATCCATGGTTGATCGCGGTGGCAGTGATCCTGCCAACCTTCATGGAGGTGCTCGATACTTCGATCGCCACCGTAGCGCTGCCCTACATTGCCGGGAGCCTATCGTCGTCGGTAAACGAAGCGAGCTGGGTTCTGACGTTCTATTTGCTGTCGAACGCGGTGATTTTGCCTGCCAGCGCCTGGTTTTCACTGCGGTTCGGGCGCAGGAATTACTTAATCGTCTCGGTGGTGGTGTTCACCATCGCATCGTTTTTTTGCGGCGCGGCAGATTCGCTGCTGATGATTCTGATTGCCCGCCTGGTGCAGGGCGCGGCCGGCGGCGGACTGCAGCCTCTCTCGCAAGCGATTCTCACTGAAAGCTTTCCGCGGGAAAAGCTCGGCCTCGCCATGGCGGTGTATGGACTGGGTGTTGTGGTGGCGCCGATTTTGGGCCCGACGCTGGGCGGGTGGTTCATCCTGCACTATTCCTGGCGCTGGGCGTTCTATTTTAAGATTCCGGTCGGCTTCATTGCGGTCGCGCTGATCCTGCGCTACGTCAAGGATCCGCCCTATATCAAGAACGCCAGTCCCGGCAGGTTCGACAGCATTGGTTTCGGGCTTCTTGCGCTTGGACTCGGCAGCCTGCAGATCATGCTCGACCGCGGGCAGCAGGATGACTGGTTCGGCTCCGTCATGATTCGTTGGCTGTTCTGCATCATGATCGTCTGCCTGGTGGGGTTTGTTTTTTCTCAACTGCGGCATAAGAAAACGCTGGTCGATCTTTCCGTCTTTAAGTACCGGAATTTTACGGTCGGGTGTTTGCTGATTTTCCTGTTTGGCGCGGCCATCTACGCGGCGATTACCTTGCTGCCGCTGTATTACCAAACCGTGATGGGTTACTCGGGTTGGTGGGCCGGCCTAGTGGTTGCGCCGCGCGGCGTCGGCGCGATCCTCGGGATGGTGGTTATCGGGGCTCTGATATCCAGAATCGATACTCGCATTATGGTGGCCGCGGGCTTTGTCATTTTTGCCGTTTGCAGTCTTTTCTGGGGCCATATCGATCTGCAGATCGGGCCCTGGTCTTTTCTCATTCCGATCGTCGTCAGCGGTTTTGCGTCCGGCATGGTTTTTGTCCCGCTGTCGGCCGTCGCACTCGGCGAGCTTCCCAATGCGATGGTCGGCAACGGCAGCGGGCTCTACAACCTGATGCGGAATATCGGCGGAAGCATCGGGATTTCCGTTTTCGAAACCCTCCTGGCGCGCCATGAACAGCTTCGCCACAGCCAATTGGTGCAGCACTTGGCGTCGGGGAGCGTCGTCGCGCAGAACCATCTGCATTCGCTCACGGACATGTTCTCGAATTTCGCCAGCGGCGCCACCGCTCATGATCAGGCAATTGCGGCAGTTGGCCGGGAGATCAACAGGCAGGCGGCTTTGCTGTCTTATGTCGACGATTTCCGCTACATGGCGCTCGCGTGCTTCTGCTGCTTGCCGGTGGTGTGGATGCTGAAGAGCGTGCGGGGCAGATCGCGCGCCGGAGCGCATTAGCTTGGTTGCGCGCGGCTCAGAGCGCGCGCTCGGCGATGGCAATCAGTTCCTCGCGCGTGAGCGGAATCGGATTCGCTTGCATGCTGCTGGCGCGGGCGGCTTTGTCCACCAATTCGGGGATCCGGGCGGGGTCCAGACCAAGGGCGCGCAGGCCCAAAACGCCCAGTTCTCCGCAAAGAAACGCCACCCAAGCGGTGACATCCTCGGCCCGCGCGTGGGGATCGCCGGTAAGCAGGCAAGCCGCCTGATGATAGCGCGCCAAAGCGTCGCTTGTGGGAGCGCGGCTGCGCAAAGCCTGGATATTGATTTCGATGCCGTGAGGGAGCAGGGCGGCAATAATGGCTCCGTGCGGTGCGTGCAGCATGCCGCCGAGCGGCGCTGCAAATCCGTGCATCACGCCCAGGCCGGCATTGGCGAGCGCCAAACCTCCCAGCAAGCTTGCAAACGACATGGATGCGCGCGCGTCTCCATCGGTTCCCTGGCGAAAGGCCCGCAGCAACGAAAGGCGAACCCGCCTCAGGCCTTCCAGGCAGAACTGGTCGGTCATGGGATTGGCGCGCCGCGAGACCAGCGGTTCGAGCAATTGCGTGAAGGCATCGAGGCCGGTATAGGCGGTGATCTCCGGCGGCAACCCGAGCGTGAGATCGGGATCGACGAGGGCGGCTTTGGCCAGCGTCCGGCGGCTGCGCAGGCTGGCTTTGACGCCATGCTCGGGCGAGCCGAGCACGGCATTGCGCGTGACTTCGGCGCCGGTTCCCGCCGTGGTGGGCACGGCGATCCAGGGCAGAGGATCGTTTTCGAGCGGCCTGCCCTGACCGATGACTTCCAGATAATCCAGCGGCTCGCCGGAATTCGCCGCCAGCGCCGCGATGGCCTTGGCGGCATCGATGGCGCTGCCGCCGCCCAAGCCGACGATCACGTCGGCGCTGTCTCGGGCGAGTGCGGCGCCTTCGCGGACGTTTTCGAGCGTAGGCTCGCCCGGAACGGAAAAGAGCGAGATCTCCAGCCCGGCCTCTCGCAGCCCATCCAGCAGCACGACGAAGCGGTTCCGGCTGCTTCCCGTCACCACCAGCAGGCGGGGTCCAAACTTGCGGGCAACGCCGGGCAACTGCTCCGCCACGCCGCTTCCAAAGACGATGCGCGCAGCGGTTGCAAATTCGAATTGCATCGCTACGATACTGTTTCCGGAAAGATTCGGCGAAACTGGGTGCTGGAGCGCGGCTCGGCCATCATATCCGCTACCGCGTGACGCCAGGCCAGGTAGTGCGCGGTGGCTTTATGCAGCTCGGCTGCATGCGCGTCCCGAAACACCTCGACGAGCACAAAGCGGGCGTGGTCGGACGCATCCTGCAGCACTTCGAAGCGAACCACGCCGGGCTCGTGGATGCTGTGCCGGGCGTTTTCGGCGCTGGCTGCGCGAAAGGCCTCTACGGAATCGGATCGTACATGCACGTGAACATGGGCGATGAGCATGATGCCGATTTTAATATGAGTCTGCCTGCGCGCGCCAGGCGGAGAGCGGGTTTCGAATGGCTGTGGCGCTATGCTCCACAATTTCCGTTTCGCGCTACGTCAGATCGCACGCGCGCCGGGATTCGCCGCGCTCGCCTGCATCACCCTCGCCGTGGGCATCGGGATCGGCGCTGCGATGTTTGCCGTGATCCAAAGCACCCTGCTGCAGCTTCTTTCCGCAACCAAACGCTAGCAGGCCGCCTGCTCATGCTCTTTGCAGCCATCGCGATGCTGGCGGTTGCCGCCGTGTTGCTCGCCATCTCCATGGGTCGGATATTATTGTTCCTGCCTCCCGTCAGTGCCGGGGCAAGACTTGCCAGATGCCGGGGTCCTCGGCGCCGAGCACCCAAGCGGAGAAGCCTTGGATCGCGCGGGCCTTAACCAGGTCATGAGTATTCCGCACCGGCCACAAGAATCGGCCAGCGGCGCAGCACCCAAGCATATCAGAAAGGCCATTTTGGCGGCGTTTCCTCTCGACATTGTATATACAATTGCCCGAGAATGTATATAGGCATGGCGACGAAGATGACATCCATGAGGCTGGATGCGGGCTTGGCGGACGAAGCGGCGAGGCTCCTCGGAGTCAAGTCCCGCACGGAGGCTGTTCACGCAGCGCTGAGGGAAGTTGTAGCACTGATGCGGTTCAAGGAATTGATGCAAGAGCACGCGGGCAAGTTTTCCTTTGCCGGTCACGATGAGCGGCATCGTAATACTTGACGCCTCAATTTTTATCGATCATCTGCGCACAGGGTGCCATGGCTAGCGGATGGAATCGATTTCGGGGCTTATCCATACATCCTCGGTAGTTCTCAACCGAGTTGTGGCGGGGCGCGGCGCGTGCGGACGAATCGTTCGGATTTCGAGCTGATTAATCATTATCGAAAGGTTCAACTCGAAATCTGGTAGTCTCTTCTTTTCCCGTCAGGCGCCAAACGCCTGAGAGGAGGCGCCCCGGGCGAACAGCTTGACACCCACTCTCGATTTCGTCTACTTCGATGCCGGAGGGGGCCATCGTAGCGCTACGCAGGCGCTTCAATCCGTGATCGCTTCGGAAGGCTATCCCTGGAACGTGCGCCTGGTGAATCTGCAAGAGCTGCTGGATCCGCTCGACGGGTTTCGCCAACTCACCGGGTACCGCACACAAGACATCTATAACCTGCTGCTCGGGAAAGGCTGGACTCTGGGCACGAAATACCTGCTGCGCTTCATGCATTTGGTCACCCGGCTCTATCATTCGCGGCACGTCGATCTGCTGGCCAAGTTTTGGCGCGAACGCCGTCCGGATCTCGTCGTCTCGCTGGTGCCGAATTTCAACCGCGCTCTTTTCGACAGTCTTGGGAAAGCTCTGCCCGGCACGCCATTCGTCACCATCCTGACCGATCTCGCCGATTACCCGCCGCACTTCTGGATCGAACAGCAGCCACAATACTTCATCTGTGGCACGGATCGCGCAGTCGCCCAGGCGCTCTCGTTCGGACATCCACCCACGCGCGTCTTTCGCGTCAGCGGCATGATCCTCCGGCCCGAGTTTTATGAAAACAAGAGCGCCCGTATCGATGTCGATTCCGATCTGCCGACGGGCTTGGTGCTCTTCGGCGGCGAGGGATCGCGTGCCATGTACTCCATCGCGCAGCGCCTCGGCAATGCGGCGGCAAAGCTCCAATTGATCCTGATCTGCGGCCGTAACGCCGCTTTGCAGAATCGACTGGAGCATTTGAAGACCTCAAACCAATTGCACGTTGTTGGCTTTACGGCCGACGTCCCGTTCTACATGCGCTCGTCCGATTTCTTCATCGGCAAGCCCGGCCCGGGCAGTATTTCGGAGGCGCTGCACATGGGTCTGCCCGCCATCGTCGAAAAGAATGCCTGGACGCTTCCGCAGGAGCGTTTCAATGCCGATTGGGTACGCGAAAACGGCCTGGGGCTGGTGCTGCCCAGTTTTCGCCGCATCGAAAACGCGGTTGAATACCTGCTGGAAGGCGATCGGCTCGCGCGGATGAAGGCCAAAGCGCTCGCGCTGAACAATCGCGCCGTCTTTGAGATCCCCCAAGTGCTGGCAAAAATTCTGGAGCCGATTTGGTCTGGCATATGATCGAGAAAATGCCAAAGTTCCTTCTCCTCTTGGCGGCGGCCGCCGCTGCTTTTCCCGCGGTGGGACAGACGATGGTCGCGCCCACTCCACCCATGGGCTGGAACAGTTGGGATTCCTTCGGCCTCACCGTCACCGAAGCCGAGTTCAAAGCCAACGCCAATTACATGGCCCAGAATCTGCGGAAGTTCGGCTGGCAGTACGCCGTGGTCGACGAAGGCTGGTATCTGAAAAATCCCGAAGCCAAGTCCAGCGCGTTCCAATACACGCTGGATGCGAGCGGCCGCTATCTGCCGGCCCCGAACCGATTCCCCAGCGCCGCGGGCGGAGACGGTTTTAAAAAACTCGCTGCTTGGGCGCACGCCCGTCATCTCAAATTCGGCATCCACATCATCCAGGGCATCCCTCGCGAAGCGGTTGAGAAGAACCTGCCCATCGCCGGCTCGAAATTCCATGCCGCCGAAGCCGCCAATAAGTCCGATACCTGCCGCTGGA
>DASVGP010000251.1:0-38056 GCA_036379475.1 Bryobacteraceae bacterium
GGCTATAACATCCGCCGGTCTCGCGCGCTACGGCGGCGGCAGGATGTTGCGAGCGCTCTCGCAGCACAGCTAGATCATAGCATCGAAACGGTGTCGCCGTTCAGGCAATGTTCCGGTCCATTGGCTGTTTCAGCATCCCTATATGCGCCAACGGGTTGACAGGCCCGCACGGGTATCTCATACTAAAAAGGTCGCACATTATGGCTGCTCGCAAAAAGCGGCTCCGGCCCCCGCATCCTTCCCCGCTTACTCTGGCCGATCTCCGCTTAGGACAACGCTGTATTCTGGATCGTCTGGATTTGCCGGAGGATGTTGCGCGTCGGCTGATGGAATTGGGTTTTCTGCCGGGAAATGAAGTAGTTCCAAGCCGGAGAGCACCGGGCGGCGGGCCGCGTGTATTCCGGGTGGACGGATCGGAGGTTGCCTTGCGGGACGATACGGCCGCCAAGCTTTATATACGCCGCGATCCCGAATCCGATCTGGTCGTGCTTCCATGAGCTGCCACGACTGCTATAACGGCGGCCGCCATTCGAGCCTGCTTCCGAATCCCTCCGTCCTTCCACCTGGCCAGAGAAACGACCGCCCCATTATCGTGGCCATCGTCGGGCCGCCCAACTCCGGTAAGTCTACGTTATTCAATCGCTTGACCGGATTGCGGCAAAAAGTCGCCAACTTTCCCGGCGTGACCGTGGAGCACCGCTTGGGCAAGGCGAAACTTAAGGGCGATCACGAAGTTTTTCTGGTCGATCTGCCCGGCGTCTACAGCCTGCATCCCAGAGCCGAAGACGAAAAGGTCACCGCCGACGTGCTCAAAGGCGAGCGCGAGGATTTTCCCAAGCCGGACGCCGTCATCCTGATCCTGGACGCGACCAACCTGGGGCGGCATTTGGTGCTCGCCGCTCCCATTCTCAGCCTGCAATTGCCCACGCTCATTCTGCTGAACATGGCGGACGATCTGGCGGTGCGCGGGGGCAAGGTGGATACGGCGGCGCTGGCGGCGGAACTGAACTCGCCGGTGGCGCTCATCAGCGCGGCCAAAGGAACGGGGATTGAGGGTATCAAGCAGTTTCTTCAAGGAACCGCCGCGCGCTTGAACGCTCCGCCGCCCAAAATCGAGCTGCCGGTTCTCCAGGATGTGCCCAAATGCCGCCAGTGGGCCGCGCGAGTCGGCGATCGCGCCTCCTACCGCGCCCCGGCCCCGCCGCTGTGGACCCGCCGCCTCGATGCGGTCTTCCTGCATCCCATTGCAGGGCCGCTGATCTTCCTTGCCGTGGTCGTTGCCGTCTTTCAGAGCATCTTTTCCTGGGCCCAGCCGGTGATGGACGGTTTGCAGAATCTCGTCTTGTGGTCCGGACATTGGCTGGGAAGCGTACTGCCCAATCCCGTCCTGCGCTCCGTGCTGATCGATGGCATCTGGAGCGGCGTCGGTTCGGTGATTGTCTTCCTGCCCCAGATTCTGCTGCTGTTCTTCTTCATCGGCGTGCTGGAAGATTCGGGCTATCTGGCGCGCGCGGCGCTCATCGCCGACCGCACCATGGCCAAGTTCGGCCTGCAAGGGAAATCCTTCATCCCGCTGCTTTCCGCCTATGCCTGCGCCGTGCCCGCGATTATGTCCACGCGCGTGATCGAAAACAAGCGCGATCGCATGGCGACCATCATGATTGCGCCGCTGATGACTTGTTCGGCGCGCCTGCCGGTGTACACACTCATTATCGCGGCGTTCGTGCCGAATGTTCCCATCATCCGCGGATTCCTCTCGCTTCCCGCCGTCGTCATGCTGGGGCTGTATGTGCTGGGTTTTGCCGCCGCCGTTGCCATGGCGCGGCTGCTCAAATCAACCGTGCTTAAGAGCAAGAAATCGTCCTTTATGCTGGAGATGCCGCCCTATCGCCTGCCTACCATGCAATCGCTGGGGTTGCGGGTGGTCGATCGCGGCAAGATTTTTCTGCACCGCGCCGGCACGGTCATTCTTTTGGTTACCGTATTGCTCTGGGGGCTGGCGCACCTACCCCTGCACAACGGAAAAGCGCCCTCCATCGAACAGAGTTACGCGGCAAGCATCGGCAAGGCGATCGAGCCTGCAATTCAACCGCTCGGATTCGACTGGAAAATCGGCATCGGGTTGATCACTTCGCTGGTCGCACGCGAAGTGATCGTAGGTACGCTCGGCACCATCTACGGCATTGAGGGCGGCGAGCACTCCCAAGGACTGCAAAAGGCCGTGCGCAAGGATTTGACTCCGGCCGGAGCCGTTTCCCTCCTGGTTTTCTTTGCCTTCGCCATGCAGTGCTTCTCCACGCTGGCCATCGTCAAACGCGAAACCGGAGGCTGGAAATGGCCCATTTTTCAGTTCTCCTACATGCTTGCGCTAGCATACTGTGGTTCGTGGGTTGCATTCCATCTCACGAACTATTTCCTCGCATGACAGATATACAGAACGTAGTGATTCTCGGCTCGGGTTGTGCCGGCAACACCGCTGCCATCTATACCGCGCGGGCCAACCTGCGCCCGATCGTTTTTGAAGGACACGAGCCCGGCGGCCAGCTTTCCATCACCACGGAGGTGGAAAATTTTCCCGGATTCCCCGAAGCCGTGCAAGGCCCGGAGTTGATCGAAAAAATGAAGCAGCAGGCGCAGCGGTTCGGGGCCGAGTACCGGCACGGCCGCCTGGTCCATGCGGATCTCGCGAAACCCCCGTTTACGCTCGAATTCGATCACGGCGAGAAGCTTCAGACGCGCACGCTGATTGTCGCCACCGGCGCTTCCGCCCGCTGGCTGAACCTTCCCAACGAACAGAAGCTGATCGGCCACGGCGTCAGCTCCTGTGCCACCTGCGACGGTTTTTTCTTTCGCGGCAAGAAGATCATGGTGGTCGGCGGCGGCGATTCGGCCATGGAAGAAGCGAATTTTCTCAGCCGCTTCGGCAGCGAAGTGGCCCTTGTGCACCGTAGCGAAAATTTTCGCGCCTCGAAGATCATGCTCGAGCGTGCAGAAAAGAATCCGAAAATCACGTTTGTCACCAACACCGTGGTCGAGGATGTCTATGACACGGCGATCGGTCACGTGACCGGCGTGAAGTTACGCAACCTTTTAACTAACCAATCGCAGGACCGCGAGGTGGACGGTTTCTTCCTGGCCATCGGCCACATTCCGAATACGAAACCCTTCGCCGGCCAGATCGACCTCGACGTGGACGGCTACATCGTCTCGCATGGTGGCGCCAAGACCAATATTCCCGGCGTTTTTCATGCGGGCGATGTCCAGGACCGCATCTACCGCCAGGCCATCACCGCCGCAGGCGCCGGCTGCATGGCCGCCATCGAAGCCGAGCGCTTCCTCGAAGCCGAAGGCCACTGAAGGGCTGCATCATAACCGATCGAATAGCAAATATAATCCGTCGCGTACAGCTCCGGCCGCGGCACGGCTCAGCTTGCCGATGCATTCCTCAAGTTCAGCCTTATCGACGGTGAGGAGCTGCGATACGTTTACTACGCTCGCCTCGGCAAGATTGGCCTCGCCTTTTTGCAGCAGCACGTTTCCCGGTGCATTCGCCCTGCTCAGATTTGAAGTGATCAGGCACACGACAGTGGTTGCTATCGCGCTGCGGTTGAAGATATCATTCTGGACAACTACGCAAGGATGCCGTTCCGCGGGCGCCGAACCGGCCGCAGGTCCGAAATCGAGCCAGTACACTTGCCCCTGCCGAATCTCGCTCACCAACTTTTGTTTACCGTCCGGCGGACTTTGGCCTTGATCCCCTTCAATAGGCGTTTTTCCGCTGGTTCCACATGGTTGCCGTACACTTCGTTCAGCCGGAGCAGCATTTGTTCCCGCCGCTGTCGTTGCAGAAAGTCGTCAACCGCGAGGGCGAAAAGCCGGCTGCGGCTCAACCCCATGCGTTCTGCGGCTTGGTCCGCTTGCTGCAATAGCTTGTCATCCATCGATATGGCGGTTTTCATGTGCTTACCTGTTGTTATACCATAATTCATACCGCAAGGGAGTACCCTGATCGCATTGCGGCTAAATAATGCCGGCGTTCACTCGCAGCGAAGCTTCACCATTTCCGCCATTTCCAAGCTCTGCGGCGTGTGCAGTTCTTCAAGGCCGGCGATGATGCCCGGGCGGTCGGCGCGAGGGCGGTTTTGGCTGGCTTTCCACTTTCCCTCCAGCCGCTCGATGGTCATTTCGATGCCGACGATCGCCTTTGCCATCGCCTGCACATACTCTGGCGGCGCATCGGAAACCGCCCATGGATTTTCGAATGGCGCCTCACTTTGCTTCGTCAGCGCGTTCAAGTGTTCGAGCAGCGCGTTCTCCTCTTCAAACAGCTTTGCCTGTCCCGATACATGGACCGCGGCATAGTTCCAGGTGGGCACGACACGGCCGTGCTCCTTTTTCGCGGCATACCAGGACGGCGTGATGTAGTGCTCCGGCCCGGAAAAAATGACCAGCGCGGGCCTTTGCGGACCGATGCTCTTCCACTGTGGATTCGCCCGCGCCACATGGCAGCGGAGAACTCCTCGCGGGCCGATTTCCGGATGCAGCACCATGGGCACGTGCGTCGCTTCGAGACCGTCTGGACCGCTGGTGACCAGCGCTGCGAGCGGATGCTGCCGGATGAACTGGTGCAACACATCCAGCCGTGTCTCGGCGAAGTGCGCGGGTGTGTACATGACATTAGCTTGCCACTTAACGCTGTAGAGTTGATCTGTATGGAACCGCTCGATGCCGTAGAGGTTCGTGCCATCGGCGCGCTGATCGAAAAAGAGGCGACCACGCCGGACTATTACCCCCTGTCGCTGAATGCACTGGTGAACGCCTGCAATCAGCGCTCGAATCGCGAACCGGTAGTGGATTATACAGAGGACGACGTCTCCGATGCCATTCTGCGATTGCGCGAAAAGGGACTCGCGGCCACGATTACCGGCAGCGGGCGCGTTACCAAATACGCCCAGCGGATCTCGGAAACTCTCAATCTCGGGCGGCGTGAGCTCGCGATACTCTGCACCCTGCTATTACGCGGTCCGCAAACCTTGGGAGAAATCAAGGACCGCAGCGAACGGATGCACGCCTTTGCGGATCTGGCCGAAACCGAACGCGTGTTGGAGAAGCTGGCCGAATGGCCGGGCGGAAGTTTGGTTGCGAAGCTCGCGCGGCGGCCCGGCCAGAAAGAAGCTCGTTACTCCCATTTGCTGGCAGGCGAGCCGGTGGCGGCCGAAGCACCGATGGATGCTGCCCCCGCGGGGTCCTCCCGTCTGGAGCGATTGGAGGAAGAAGTACGGCAGTTGCGCGCCGACCTCAGCGAGTTGAAGAGCAGGCTCGACCGGCTGCAGCCTTGATTGATCGCTCCAATAATCCCGGCCCGGCCATTGCACCAAATTGGTGCATAATGGTGTTGTGCCAACGGCAAGTAAACCTGTGAGGCAAAGCATTACCCTTCCTGCTACTACGGCAACTCAAGTTCGCAGCCTTGCGAAAAAGCACAGGGTTAGCACGAATAGAATGATTGTGGAGCTCGTTGAGAACGGGCTCGAAGCAGAAAAGCGGAAGCAGCAGGAATTCTTAGACCTTGCCGAGCGATTCCGAAGCGCCACCGATCCGGCGGAAGTCAAGCGCCTGGGCGACCAAATGGGTCGCATGATTTTTGGCTGATGCCGAAGATTGAACGGTGGGATAACCTTCCGCCGGCCGTTCGCCGGCATTTGATCGATCGAATGCACGACCGGGCTATCAGCATCAGCGACCTCATTCAGCTTCGGCTTTGGATCGAGTCGCAGCCGGAAGTACCGGAGGGCGATTGGTATAAGGATTTCGGCTCGTTCAAGATCTGAGGGCGCGGGTCGTATCCGAAAACATTTCTGCTTCGCGGCTAGTCTGCTAAGGGCCAGCCTCTGTAGCCTCCGCCCTCGCCAGCATCACCGCTGTCGCCGGACCCATGGCATCGTAATAGCGATTGAACCGGCGGTCTTCCGCGGCGCGATCGTACGGTTTCAAATTGTTGGCCCAGCGGTAGCCGATGGGCTGATACCAAAGTTCCGCCGCCACATGAAACGGGCCTGATGCATGGCCGAGCGCTATCGAATAAAGCACACGGTCGCTGCCGCCGGTGAACTTCGGGTCTTTCGCGGCTCTGCCGATCACGGCGATATTCTTTTCCGCGGTCTGCTTGTCGAAGCCGTCCGGCAGCAGCCGGTCATCTTTCAGATAGCCGATGGCCGTCAGTAAGCCGGTGGTGACATCTCCGGCCGGAGTCTTCAGGATGTCTTCATAGATCTCCACCTGGTCCGGGCGTGTGATTTTTGAGTAGTAAGGCTCAAAGCGCGTGGGATCGGCATCGTTGGCATTGCCTTCAATCGAGCCATCCGGATGTAGCGCGCCCGATTCGAACACCGTACCTCCATTGCGGTCGCGCACCACGACATGCAGCCAGGCGCGGCGCGAAGGGAATGCCGTGGGCAGCTTGTGCCCGGCAAGATTATCCACCTCGATCGCGGCGTCCAGCCGTCCCGCGTGGATGCCGAGGTGATCGATCCGGACGCGTGCGGATTGGCTCTCCAGAAAAGTAACCGTTCCCTCAGCGGCTGCGGTCAGTTCTTGCGGCAGCGCACTCACACCAAGCTCGCCGCGATAGCGGTTCAGCATATTCTGCAGAAAGAAATTGTCACCTACAAAAACATGCTGATGTAATCCTTTCCGAGGCACGCC
The DNA here is from genome assembly GCA_036379475.1 of Bryobacteraceae bacterium. Classification (GTDB taxonomy): domain Bacteria; phylum Acidobacteriota; class Terriglobia; order Bryobacterales; family Bryobacteraceae; genus Bog-105. Next base: position 6,706 of record DASVGP010000251.1, read on the forward strand.
CAGAACTCGCGTGATCGGCGTTGGCTGCTTCACCAGCGGCATGTGGCAATCCTGGCAAGTTTGCTTTTTGCTGTAATAATCGCTGTGCAGCCACTCGGGATACGGCATCTGTTCCGGCAGTTCACCGATCGGCTTGCCGCCCGGCCCGCGCGCCGTGGTGAATAGCGTGTGGCAGGTGGCGCATAGCTTTGGATCGCGAATCTGAGACGCCTTCGTCGGGCGTAAGCCGCTCGTGGACGTCCGCATAATGCGCCGGTTGCCTTCCACGATGTGGAATGGGCCGTATTCGGGATGCCGGTTATTGGATTGCGGCGGATTAATTACAAACCCGCCGTTGTAGCTCGCGCGTGTCCCCAGCTTCTCTTTCCCGATCTGATGGCAGACGGAGCAATCCACGCCGTCCTCCGCTTCGCGTCCTGCCTTCTTCGAGGCGTCGAACGGAAGGTGCGAGAAGATCTGGCCCAGCCGGCCGTGCAGCTTCGCCTCATACCGAGTGATCGGCATATGGCAAACGGAACACTCGTCCTCGATCGCCGCGCGCCTTGGGATGATCCATCGTCTCCCGCCGCGCGCTCGCCTGCCAATAAGGATCGCGGGACGAATTCGCCATCACGCTGGCGCGCCATTCGAAGCCAATCGAAACATCGCGCCCCGATGGCGTGGTCAGCCCGTTGTGGCAGGCGATGCAGCGATCCGAGGTCTGGAACTGCACTTCCGGTTTGTGCTCAGCCAGCGCCGGAGCGGCGAAAACAATAGCCGCCATCAGACAACCGAAAATTCTCATCACCAGCCCTCGGTCAGTTTGCCGTCCTGCCAGTCCCACAAAACGTAGAACATCACCTGGACCGGCCGGTCGGCCGTATTCGTCGCTGGAATCCGTACGCCGACTTCGGCTCGGATGTGCTGCCGTTTGCTGATGGTCACCTCCATCTGCGGCACGATATCCCAATCGTTTGTTGCGTCTGTTCGCAGATCTCGCGTCGCCACGAATTCCACCATCGGCGACCACAAACGCCCCAACCCCTTGGTTTGCGCAAAGTTCTGCCCCACCACCGTGTTCCAGAAGAGAGATTGGGGCGCCTTATGTGTCTGTCGGCAGCTCCGCTCCGCCTTGAAACTCCAGAAACAGGTTTGCAGGTAACAACTGGTCATAGGCGGCGTAAGTCTCGAATGTTGTTACTCCCGCTTCGCCCAAATCTCTCGCCGTGTTGCCGGTCGGAAATACAGCTCCTCCCGCGAGCGCGAAGATCGATCCGGCCGGCAGGCTCGACCAGATGGCGCGCTTCACCTCGAGCGTAGAATCTCCGAAGCCGCCATACCAGGTGTGCTGCTGATTGGCGAAGTTGATGGGGACCGACACTGTGATCTGGTTCTTCACTCCAAAGCGCTGCTCGTATTCGTTCTCCTCCGAAACCCCCGGCGCGCCTTGAGCGTTGAAACTCGTCGTCATGACCGCCTCGTCTTCGGGATGCGCCTTTTCGGTCACCAGCGCACGCGGCACATTCAGCTCGCCGCGCGGCCAGTGGCTGTCGGTGCAAAACCCGCGCAGGTACTGAATCACTTTGTCGATCTGTTGGTCGGTCAGCGCGTTGCCGAACGAGGGCATGATCGGCGAGAAGCCCCGAAAAGCGCCTCCATGGACGATGATTGCTTTATAGTCGATATTCAGTTCGGATGTGGTTTGATCGCAGCGCGTGAAGTCTGGAAACGAGTCCGGCTTTTAAAACCGACCGTCGATTCGGGCATGCCTTTTCCATCCGGCCCGTGGCAGGCCGCGCATGCCGCTTGATAAATCTGCTTACCCGTATGAAGCGGAATGCCGGGATAGTTTCCCGTCTGGGCGAACAGTACCGCCGCCGATCCAAGTAAGATCAGAACCGCAACGCTACACCTGATTCGGTTCCGGATGCACCCATGGGGCACGATACTTCCGCTCGAGTAGCGCATCCGCTTCTTCATCCCCGCTAATGCTCGCCTTGTTCGGGTCCCAGGTAAACGTGCGGCCGAGCTGCAGCGCATCGTTCGCCATGATACAGGAGGCGGTGGAGATATAGCCCTCCTCGATATCCGCGTTCGGCTTGCCGCGGCTGTCGATCGCGTGCAGGAAGCTCAACAGGTGATAGCGAATCGCAGGCGCGACGTGGCGCTCCAGATCCTTCTCTGTGCGGTCTTCGGGATATTTGTCGAACTCGTAAGTCACGTCGCGATGCACCGGCTGGCCCTTGGCAGGAAGGAAATCGTAGCCGTACACGCCCACCTTCAGCGTTCCGCGATCACCATAGAACGTCGCTCCCCAAGGATATTTGGGGTCCACTGAAGCGCCCCAGCTCCGGTGTTGCCAAATGACGCGCAAGTCCGGAAATTCGAACGTCGCCGCTTGAGTATCAGTGATGTTCGCCCGGCTCGCTTTGTCGATGAAAATGCCACCGGTGGAGGCGATGCGCGTCGGCCATCCGAGACCCATCATCCAGCGCGTCATATCGAGCATATGAACGCCCATGTCGCCGATGATTCCATTGCCGTATTCCATGAACGCGCGCCAGGTGCGCGGGCCGATCAGGCTGTTGTACGGAATCTTGGGCGCGGGACCGGCCCACATATCGTAATTCAGGTAAGGCGGCGGATTGGAATTCGGCGGGTGCGCGGTTGCGCGCATGTGGTAATAGCAATAAATTTCAACCAGACCGATCTTGCCCAGCTTGCCCGTTTCGATATACCGCTCTTTCGCTTCCACGATGTGCGGTGTGCTGCGCCGCTCCAATCCAACCTGCACGACGCGTTTGTGCCGGCGCGCCGCGGCGACCATGGCGCGGCCTTCGACGACATCGACGCTAATCGGTTTTTGCACCCAGACGTCGGCGCCCGATTGAATGGCCTCGATCATAATCAGAGCGTGCCAGTGATCGGGCGTGTCGATCATCGCAATATCGAGCGGCTGCTCCTTCAGCAGCTTCCGGTAGTCCCCATAGATGCGTGGTGTCTTGTGCGAGCGCTGCCGCTGGGCAACCATGGCGGCGGCTTCGTGAAGCATGCGGCTATCCACGTCGCACAGCGCCACCACTTCGACCGGCGAAATCTGAATGAGCCGGAAGAGATCGATTTTCCCGTACCAGCCGCAGCCGATCAGCGCGACCTTTCGCGGCTTGTGATCGAGCAGCGGAGCCGCCGCTTGCGCTTCTGCGCCCAGGGCCAGTCCCGCCGCGCCCGCCTTGAGGAATTCCCGTCTGTCCATGGGTTCTAGTTTAGAAACAACCGGTTCAGAACGGAAGCGGGAGCTTGCTAAACTGGATTACTGACTGTGACTAAAAAGGAGTTTGGCGCTCGATGAAATACATTTTTACGTCCGAGTCGGTGACCGAAGGGCATCCCGATAAAATCGCGGATCAGGTCTCGGATGCGATTTTAGACGCCGTAATGGCCAACGATCCGGCCGGACGGGTGGCCTGCGAAACACTGGTTACCACCGGTGTTTGCGCGGTTGCCGGCGAGATCACCACCCGTACTTACGTGGACGTTCCCAAAGTGGTTCGCGAAGTGATCAATGATGTCGGCTATACGAACGCTGCCTACGGCTTCGATTGCAAAACCTGCGGCGTTATTAATATGATCCAGTCGCAGTCGCCCGACATCGCCATGGGCGTGGACACGGGCGGGGCCGGCGATCAGGGCCTGATGTTCGGCTACGCTTGCAACGAGAGCGCGGAACTGATGCCGCTGCCGATCATGCTGGCGCATAAATTGGTCCGCCGCCTGAGCGAATCGCGCCGTAGCGGCGAACTGCCCTATTTGCGCCCGGACGGCAAGAGCCAGGTGAGCATCGGATATGTCGAAGGGAAACCGAAGCGCATCGATGCGGTCGTGGTTTCCACCCAGCACGGCGACGATGTCACCATCGAGCAAATTCGCAAGGACGTTAAGAAGCGCATCATTGATCCCGTGGTCTCTTCGGCGATGATGGATTCGCAGACCAAAATTCATATCAATCCGACAGGAAGGTTCGTCATCGGCGGGCCGCACGGCGATACCGGAGTCACCGGCCGCAAAATCATCGTAGACAGCTACGGCGGCATGGGACGGCACGGCGGCGGTGCATTTTCCGGCAAGGACCCGACGAAAGTGGATCGTTCCGGCTGCTACATGGCGCGCTACGTCGCCAAGAACATCGTTGCCTCCGGACTGGCCTCGAAAACCGAGGTGCAGCTCGCCTATGCCATCGGCGTGGCGGAGCCGGTCTCGGTTATGGTGGACAGCTTCGGTACCGGAAAGATTGAAGACGAACGGCTGGCCGAGATTGTGCGGGAAATCTTCCCGCTAACTCCCGCCGGCATGATCGAGCATCTGAAGCTGCGGCGCCCCATTTATCGCAAAACCGCCGCATTTGGCCATTTCGGCCGCACGGAAGACACCTTCACCTGGGAAGCCGCCGATAAAGCCGAAGCCCTGCGCGAAGCTGCCCAGTTGTCCACGGCCGTAGCCTAAAGCGAACCCGTGACCGAAAGGGAGCGGCGGCAACAGAACCGCGACCGCGAGGGAGCGGACTTGAATACCGAAAGCCATAAAATAAAAAGTGTCCGAAGCAGCCGATTGCAAGCGCACGCTCGAAATCGAAATTCCTCTCGATGCAGTGGAACGGGCGAAGGAGCGCGTCACTAATTCCATCAAACAGCGGGTCCGCCTTCCGGGATTTCGTCCCGGCCACGCGCCCGTGCAGTTGATCCAGTCCCGTTTCCAGAGCGATATCCGCAGCGAGGTTCTGGAAGCTCTCTTGCCGAAGGCTTTCAAAGAGCGGGTCGAGCAGGACGATCTGAAGGTGGTCGGAACCCCGGACATTTCGGATCTGCATTTCGAGCCGGGAGAGCCGATTCGCTTTAAGGCGGATTTCGAAGTCGCTCCGGAATTCGAGCTGGGCGAATACCGCGGCATCCCGGCCAAATATGAAGACCCTGCCGTGATCGATGAAGACGTGGACAAGCGCTTGGAGTCGCTGCGCGAGAGCAAAGCGGAATTCGTCAATCTTGACCCCCGGCCAATCGAGAACGGCGATTTCGTTCTGGTGCATTTGAAATCGCTCAGCGGGCTTGCCGAGCCGATCGATACCGAAGTTCAGATTGAGGCGGGCGGTGCGGACACTTTGCCCGCGTTCAACGAAACTCTCATCGGCGCCGCACCGGAAGAAATGAAAGAGGTGGATGTCACCTATCCGAAAGATTACGGGCAGGAACGCCTGGCCGGCAAAACCGTCCGTTTCGAACTGACGCCGAAAGTCATCCGCAAGAAAGAACTCCCCGCGCCCGACGACGAGTTTGCCCGCGACCTGGGGGATTACCAGACCCTGGACGAGCTCAAGGAAGCCATCCACCGATCGGTCTTCAACGAGAAGCAAATTGCCGCCCAGAATGCGGCCAAGGAGGAAATCGTCGACCGGCTTGTCGAAAGGCACGATTTCCCCGTTCCCGAAGCTTACATCGAGCATCAGATCGAGGCCCAGACCCGCGCGCGCCTGCGCGAGGTGACGGGCAGGGAAGTGGACCTCAACACTCTCAAGCTCGATTGGAACAAACTCAAGGAAACCCAGCGCGAGAAAACCGTCAAGACCGTGAAAGCCTCGCTTCTACTGGAAAAGATAGCCGACCGCGAAGGTATCCGGCCCATGAAAGAAGAAGTGGACCGCGAGGTTCAATTAATCGCCCGCCAAAGCCGCGAAGCCCTGCCCGTGACGCGGGCGCGGCTGGAAAAGGAAGGTCTGCTCGCGCGCATCGCCAATCGCATTCAAACCGAAAAGACCTTGCAGTTCCTCTTCGAGCAAGCCGAAAAACGCGCCGAGTAACGCGCGGGCGTCAAAGATTGCTGGGCCGCGCGCGGATGAAATGGATGATCAGAAAGATGACCGCCAGCACGATCAGGATGTGAATGGCGGCCACGGTGATCTGCACCGCAAAGAAACAGATCAGCCAGACAACCAGAAAAATGATAAAGAGAATCAGGAACAGAGATGGGCGCACGTCACTCTGTGGACCCTAGTGCCCGGTTTGTTGTTTCTTCTCTTGCGCGTGCTTGCGCTGCTCGTGTTCCTTGACCATCTGCTCGTAAATCGGCACCTGGCGCGCGGTGAGGATGGCCTTGGTTTTGCCGATCTCCTCCTGCCGGATCTGGAGCACTTCGGGGTGGTACTTTTCGCGCAGCGCATGATAGCGGCCCTTGGTTTGGTCCATGATTTTCTCAAGCTGCGTCACCTGAGCCGCGGTAAGATTCAGGCACTTGCGCATGTGCGAGACATAGCGTTGGCGAAAGCTGTGGGCGGGCGCCTTGGCGGACACCACTTCGGTGTTGTAGTAGCGGTTGCCTAGCACCCCCAGCGCCACGCCGCAGCAGAATAAAACCACCGCGAAGAGCACCGCCGCCCACCGAGTCCGCCTCACTGGATGCCTCGCATGATCAATGGTGGACCGCGGCCGCGGAGCGCACGCTGGGTGGCGTGATCAGGGTTGCTTCCGAATAGTAAGTCTGCTCGGCGTTGTTCTGAGCCACCAGAGCGTCGGTGTAGGATTCGCCGGCAAGCGAATTCTGCGGAGTAGAGACCAGATTGAGCACCAGCAGCAGCAGGCACACCGCGGCGGCGGCGGAAGCGAACAGCCGGGTCAAGTGCTCAAACACAGGGGCGAAGCCTTGGCGCGCTTCGATCCTTTGCCACAGGCGAGGCATGAACAGCGCGCCGGGTTCGATTTCCGGGCAAGCGGCGCGATAATTCTGAAACAGCCGGTCCAGCGTGTTTTCATCGTCCGTCATACTGCATCTCTCCCCAGTTATACCCGCCTATAATTTACCATTGGCGAGGGCGGTCTGGTAAGCCTTGAGCACCCGCTGCCGGGCGCGAAATAAGCGTACTTTGAGCGCGTTTTCCTTGATTCCGTAAATTCCTTCCAATTCCTTAAGCGAAAGCCCCTCGACTTCTTTGAGCGTCAACAGCAGCCGGTCCTGTTCGGACACATGCTGAAAAAGGGCATTCATAAACTCTCGCACACGGCTTTTTTCTGTTTCGTCGCGCTGCTGCTTGCCGCCTGCCAGCGAATCCGCCGCCAGCACCTGCTGCTCGCTCAGATCGGCCATGCGCGATTCGCGCCGGCGCTTGATGCGGCGCAGATAGTCGTAGCTGGCGTTGATGGTGAGCCGATACAGCCATGGTTCGAACACCTCGGCGGTGCGCAACTGATCCAGCGAATAATAAAGCCGGACGAATACCTCCTGCGCGACATCTTCCACGTCTTCGGGACGCCCGATCAGGCGCGAGATCGTCGCCAGAATTCTCCTTCGATACGCCAGAACCACCTGATTAAACGCGGCCGCATCGCCGGTGCGCGCTTTCTCAATCAGTTCCTGTTCGACAAGCATACCCGGTTTTCGGTGCCGGATTGCACTCGTCGGCGCATTTGCTGTTCTAGGCGCTCCGGCAACCTGTTAGGTTACAAGGCTTTGACGAAAATTCCAAACTTGGCGTGGATTGCGAAGACTCGGCCGATAAGGTCAGCGCTCGCTGCATCAGTTGCAACTCCCGGATCGCGGCATCGACGGAGGAACGCTGAACGTAAAGACGCTCCAGTTCGATCCTGGCCAGCGCAGACCCTTTTCCCCGGCACGATGTTCTACCGTGCTGCATAGCACAGTTGTACATCGAATTGAAGCCGATCGCAATTGTTCGGACCTCCTATTAAAGCTTTTTATAGCCATAGAATCAAACCCACCTTCTGAAAAGTAGCGCCGGACTCCTGCGTGCGGGCGCCCTCTGGGCGGTGTCGATGCTGCTGAAGCCCGCAGACGACCACAAAAAATCGTCTGCTCCACCGGGAGGATTTTTGAGAGGTAGGACACTGGAACATATGCGGGCTTTATTGCTATCCGAGTATGGACGCTTGAAGATGACCGAGACGCCGATGCCACGGCCGGCGCCGGACGAGGTTTTGATTCGTGTGGAGGCTTGCGGCATCTGTGGCAGCGATGTCCACGGATATGACGGCTCCTCGGGACGGCGCATTCCGCCGATTGTGATGGGGCATGAAGCCGCCGGTACCGTGGCGGCGGTCGGCAGCGAAGTGCGCGACCTGCACGAGGACGATGCGGTCACGTTTGATTCCACCATCTATTGCGGCGAGTGCGCGTTCTGCCGCCGCGGAGAGACCAACCTGTGCAGCCGCCGCGAGGTCTTGGGTGTTTCCACACCGGAGTACCGCCGCAACGGCGCTTTTGCCGAATATGTGACCGTGCCGCGCCGCGTGGTGCATCCGCTGCCGCAAAGCATCCCCTTCGCTGAAGCCGCCATGGTGGAACCGCTTTCGGTCGCGGTGCATGCGGTTTCGCTGGCCCAGGTTCCGGAAAACGGGACGGCGCTGGTGGTGGGTGCGGGCATGATCGGGCTGCTGGTCTTGCAGGCGCTGCGCGAGGCGGGCGCCCGGGCGGTTTATGTGGCGGATATCGACGATTCGCGATTGAAACTGGCCCAACGACTGGGTGCCGCGGCTACCATCAATGCGAAGACCACGGATGCGGTGGCGGAATTAAAGCGGCTGACCGGGGATCAAGGTGTAGACCTGGCCCTGGAGGCCGTAGGTAGCACGCCTACAATTGAAATGGCGATTGACAGCGTGAAAAAAGGCGGCACCGTGGTGCTGATCGGCAACGTGGTGTCCAAAGCCGAAATACCGCTGCAGGCCGTGGTGAGCCGTCAAATACGGTTGCAGGGTTCGGCCGCATCGGCGGGCGAGTATCCGAAAGCCATCGACATGTTGGCGCGCGGGGCGGTGGATGTGAAACCGCTGATCAGCATGATTGCGCCGCTGGCCGAGGGTCCGCAATGGTTCGAGCGCCTGCACGCAAGAGAAGCCAATCTGATGAAAGTGATTCTCACGCCGGGAAACCCAGCCTGATGGGTCGCACGCATTCCGCTATGCCTACCTGGAAAGGCGGCTATAGCCCATCCTGCTAAGTTGCTGATTTAATTGTGGCGCGCGCTTCAGCCCACGCTTGGCCGGAGCGAGCTAAGAAGCGTGCCCCACGACACCAAACCGACGCCCACCGTAACTGCCTTTGGGCTATAGCCGGGAACCGCTGTCCCACGCTACAATACCGCTACATGCGCGAGCGTCCGCTACGAATCGTCATACCCGGCGGCAGCGGGCAGCTTGGACAGATGCTCGCCACGCACTTTCATGAGCAGGATCACTCGGTAACGGTGCTGTCCCGCCATCCAGCAGCGGCGGAGTGGAATGTGGTACTTTGGGACGGGCGTACACAGGGCGCTTGGACGAGCGTGCTGGAGGGTGCGGATGCCGTCATCAATCTGGCCGGCCGCAGCGTCCACTGCCGCTATAACGCGCACAACCGCCGCGAACTTTTGGACTCCCGCGTGGATTCAACCCGAGCCGTCGGCGAAGCCATCGCTGCGGCTTGCTCTCCTCCGGCGGTTTGGCTGAACGCGAGCACTGCCATCATCTATCGCCAAAGCTTCGACCGCGAATTAGATGAATCCGGCGAGCTCGGCAAAGACGACCCGAGCGCTCCCGAAAAATGGCGCTTCAGCATTGAGGTCGCCACTGCCTGGGAACAGGCCCTCAACGAAGCACAACTGCCGCAGACGCGCAAAATCGCCCTGCGCACCGCGACGGTAATGAGCCCGAATTCGGGAGGAGATTTTGATACTTTTCTGCGCCTGGTTCGCTGCGGCCTGGGCGCCGTTGGATCGGGCGAACAATTTATCTCCTGGATTCATCACATCGACTTCATCCGCGCCATTGAATTCCTGATTCAGAGAGAGGATCTCGCCGGTCCGGTGAATCTCTCCTCGCCTAAGCCTGTGACCGATCGCGAATTGATGCATTGGCTGCGCGAGGCCTGGTGTCCCTCCTACATCGGACTCTCCGCGCCTCGTTCGGTGGTCGAATTGGGAGCGCTGGTGTTGCGCACGGAGACCGAGTTGATGCTCAAAAGCCGCCGTGTCGTGCCTGGGCGCTTAACCGCCGCCGGTTTCGAGTTTCATTTTCCGGAATGGCGCGGCGCCTGCTCCGATCTGCTGGAGCGCTGGCGCATGTTGCAGGAGTAAAACGCTTACGTTGAGGTGATGGGCTACAATCGGTGTTTTCGCCGATGCGCCTGTTACTTCTCCTTGCATGCCCGCTTGCCCTGTTGTCCGCGCCTCAGGCTCGCCACGCACCCGTCCATAAGCATCACGCTCCCGTTGCGCCCGAGAACCCCGCCGCGGTGGCACGCGGAAAAACGCAGTTCGGCGCCACTTGCGCTTTCTGCCATGGCGCGGATGCAACCGGCGGGCGCGGTCCGGATCTGGTTCGCTCCAAACTGGTCAGCAACGACAAGAAAGGAAATTTGCTCGTTCCCTTCGTCCATGCCGGCCGGCCGGACAAAGGGATGCCGGCCTTTGCCGATCTCAGCGACAAGAAAATTGCCGATATCGCCGCTTTCCTCCATTACCGGCAGTTTCAAGCTTTGCACAACGGTAGCGTTCCGTCCAGTTATCCGCTCTCGCGCATGTTAACCGGCAACGCGGCGGCGGGGAAGAGATTCTTTTATGGCCCCGGCCGCTGCTCCGAGTGTCACTCGGTTACGGGCGATCTGGCCGGCGTCGCCAAGAAATATCCGCCCGTTGAGTTGCAGCAGCAGATGGTCTATCCGTCGCGCGAATCGCCGCCGGTAACCGCTGTCGTCACGCTTGCGGACGGGACCAGCTACCAGGGCGAAGTCGCGCATCATGGCGAATTTCGCATCGCGCTGATCTGCAAGGACGGGTGGTACCGCTCCTGGCCGCTTTCGAGCGTTCGGGTTCAAATACATGATCCCCTCAAGGTTCATCGCGAGCTGATGACTGCCTATACCGACGCGCAGATCCACAATCTATTCGCGTTTTTGGAGACCTTGAAGTGATATCCCGAGTTGCCGCTCTCCTGCTTGCCGCCGCGCTTTCGCTGGCTGCCGCCGACAAAGGCTTGAACCCGCAAGATATTCTTGGCCCTCTGGGCAAGCATTGGCCGACGTTCAACGGCGACTATTCCGGCGCCCGCTACAGTTCGCTCAAGCAGATCGACGCATCGAACGTGGGCACGCTCACGCTGGCCTGGGTTCTGCAAACACGCTCCGCGAGCATCAAGTCGATGCCGCTCATGGTTCACGGCATTCTATACTTCACAACGCCGGACAACGTTTGGGCCGCCGACGCGCACACCGGCCGTATCATTTGGCACTTCGACCGGCCTTCCAAAGGCGATCACATCGGCAATCGGGGTGTGGGCATGTGGAAGGACACATTATATTTCGAAACTCCCGATTGCCATTTGATTTTCATCGACGCCAAGAACGGCAAAATGAAAAAAGACATCCAGCTTGCCGATCCCAAGCTCGGCTATTTCGCCACCATGGCGCCGCTCGTGATCCACGATCACGTGGTCGTGGGCGTTTCGGGAGACGTGACCGACATCCCCGGATTTCTGGAATCCCTCGATCCGGTAACCGGCAAGGTTCAATGGCGCTGGTGGACCGAGCCGCTGAAGAAAGGCGATCCGGGATCAGATACCTGGCCGGACATGGGCGCCATGCGGCACGGCGGCGGCATGACTTGGGTGACCGGAACTTACGATCCCCAACTGAACCAGCTTTACTGGGGAATCGGCAATCCGAATCCGGTTTTGGCCGGTTCCGGGCGCAAGGGAGCGAATCTCTACACCTGCTCCATCGTTTCGCTGAATCCCGACACCGGCAAGCTGAACTGGTATTTCCAGGCCTCGCCGCACGATACTCACGATTGGGATGCGGTGCAGACGCCCGTGATCATCAATGGAACGGTAAACGGTGCGCCGGAAAAGCTTGTGGCGCAGGCGAGCCGCAACGGCTACTTTTTTGTGCTCGACCGCCAAACCGGCGAGCATGTTGTTACCGCGCCGATGAACTCGAGCATCAACTGGGCTTTGGGCATCGGCAAGAACGGCGTGCCGATCCCCAATCCGAAGAAACAGCCAAGCCCCGACGGGACGCTGGTTTCGCCCAGTTCCAGCGGCGTTACCAATTGGCTGGCGCCCAGCTACGATCCGCAGACGGGCTTATTTTACGTCAGCGCTCGCCGCACCTGGAGCATGTTTTATATGACCGCAACCGGCAAGCCGGAAGGCTGGGCCGGCCGGGACAAAGGTGTGTTCACCAGTTCCTCGGTCGCGGCGATCGATTATCAAACCGGCGCCGTCCGCTGGCGCCATAAAATCGGCGACGGGTTCGGCTCTGCCGGCATTCTGACCACCGCCGGCCATCTGCTGTTCACCGCGGATAATTCCGGCAATCTGCTGGCGCTCAATCCGGCCACCGGCGAGACGCTTTGGCATGTTCCGCTAGGTGCGCGCATGTCGAGTGCGCCGTCTACCTACGAATTGGACGGCCGGCAGTATCTGCTCACCCCCGCCGGCAACGTCATTTTCGCCTGGGCGCTGCCGCGGGGCGCGGCGAAAAGCCAAGTCTCGCCGTAACATCTGCCGCCCTTACCCTCGTCCCATTAGGGCGTGAGAGAGCGCGTGCTATTCTGACGCCAGCCAGGCCGGCCGAAGAGGCGGCAGGCGCGTTCGATTCGGAGAACGACGCTCAGCGGTAGCGGGCAGGCTGCATGTTTGAGTTTTTCTTTAAGTACCCGGCGGGAGTCTTTGCCAGGGGAAATTTCGTGCTGCTCGGCTCCTGGCCGCGATGGGTTTTGTGCGCGGCCATCGTGGCAGCTGTGGCTGGTCTCGGAGTGCTGCTGCTGTGGCGCAAGCGCGCCCGGCTCCGATCCTCCCTGCGTGGCGGCCGCGTGGCCGCCATTTGGCTGCTCCAATCGGCTCTGCTGGCGCTGTTGCTGGTTTTGCTCTGGGAGCCTGCCCTCAGCGTTACCGCTTTAAAACCACAGCAAAATATCATTGCCGTGATCGTGGACGACAGCCGCAGCATGGCCATCGACGACGCCGGAGGGAAGACCCGCGAGCAGCAGGCGATCGGCGTGCTCCGCTCCGGGCTGCTTCACAATCTTTCGCAGCGTTTCCAAGTCCGCCTCTACCGCCTCGGGAAAGGTGTCGCGCGCATAGAGAACACGAGTCAATTGAAGCCGGACGAACCGGCCACCCAGATAGGCAAAGGCTTGAGCCAGCTTGCCGCCGAAGCCGCCACGCTGCCCATCGGCTCCATCTTGCTGCTCTCCGACGGTTCGGACAATTCTGGCGGCATCGACCTGGCGACGCTTCAGGCGCTTCGGCGCCGTCACCTGCCGGTCAATACCATCGGCTTCGGGCAGGATCGGCTCTCGAACGATATCGAACTGGACGGCTTCGAGCTGGCGTCCAAGGCGCTTCAGGAGTCGCGGCTTCGGGCCGAAGTCACGATTCGCCAAAACGGTTTTTCGGGAGAGACCGCGCGCCTGGTGGTCACCTCCGACGGGGCGATTGTCGCAACCCGCAAGATCAACTTGAAGAATGCTCCTGAACAGATTGAAACAGTTGAGTTTAATGCCGGAAAACCGGGCGTGAAAGATATCCAGGCGACGCTGCAGCCGCTGTCGGATGAGACCAACCTCAAGAACAACAGCCTCACTACGGTGCTGGCCGTCGATGGAGCACAGCGCCGTATCCTTTACGTCGAAGGCGAGCCGCGCTGGGAATATAAATTCCTGCGCCGCGCCGTCGAAGACGATCCGGCGCTGCACATTGTTTCCATGCTGCGCACCACCCAGAACAAGATGTACCGCCAGGGTGTTTCGAGTCCCGCCGAACTCGCTGACGGCTTTCCGGGCAAGCCCGAAGACCTCTTCGCGTATCAGGGATTGATCCTCGGCAGCATCGAATCGTCATATTTCACGCCGGCGCAAAAACAGATGATCGAGGAATTCGTCAACCGGCGCGGCGGCGGGCTGCTATTCATGGCGGGGCGTTGGGCTCTGGCCGATGGCGGCTATAGCGTGGCGCCCTTTGAGCAGCTTCTGCCGGTGCGTCTGCCGCACAGCGCCAAAACCTTTCATCGCGATTTTGTCCCCGCCGAATTAACGCCCGCAGGCAGGCAAAGCCTGATCTGCCGCATCAACGATGATCCGGAAAAGAGCGCAGATCACTGGCAGGTAATGCCCGATCTGGCCAATTATCAGAACGCGGGCACGCCTAAACCCGGCGCGACCGTGCTGTTACGGATGGATGTCAGCGGGAAGCATTTGCCTCTCCTGATCACAGAGAATTACGGCCGCGGCCGCACCGCTGTTTTGGCCACCGCCGGAACCTGGCGCTGGCAAATGCAGCAGCCGCTCTCCGATATGAGTCAGGAGACGGTTTGGCGCCAGCTTTTGCGCTGGGAAGTGGCCGCGACGCCTTCTGAAGTGGTTGGCTCCACGCCCGATGCGCGTCTGGAAGACGCTGGGAAGATTGAATTGCGCGCCGAAGTGCGCGATAAAAAATATCTGCCGGCCGGCGATGCCACGGTTCAGGCGCGCATCATCGATCCTGACGGCGCTCCCCACACCGTCGCGCTGCTTCCGAGCGCCGTGACGAATGGTCTTTATTCGGCTACCTGGGAGGCCACCGAACCCGGCTCTTACGTGGCCGAAATCAGCGCCACGCAAGGCACCACGCAGCTTGGCAAAGACACCGTGACGTTCCGGCGCGAAAACGGGCTGGCCGAGAATTTTCATCAGGAGCAGAACCGGGATCTGCTCGAAAGGCTGGCCGAGGAGACCGGCGGGCACTATTACACGCCTTCCAATGCGAACCAGCTTCCACGTGAAATTTCGTATTCGGAAGCGGGTGTGACCTCGCGCGAATTGAAAGACCTTTGGAACATGCCGGCGGTATTTATCGCCTTGCTGCTTTTGAAGGCTGCCGAATGGCTCCTGCGCAGAAAATGGGGTGTCCTGTGAGAATTCTCTTGCTCTTCCTCATTTCCGCCGCATCCCTCCCCGCCGCAAATTATTACCTGACGATTGCCGGCTTGGGCGGAGACCCGCAATACGATATGGAGTTTCCCAAAGAGGCCGCGAACTTGAGCCAGGAACTACACAAGAATGGTCCGAACGCTCGGGTTTTTACCCTCACCGGCGAAGACGCCAGGCGCAGCCATATTCAGGCCGCCTTCAAGAAACTCTCGGCGCGCATAACGCCCCAGGATTCTTTCGCGCTCATGCTCATCGGCCATGGCACCTTCGACAGTGCCGGCTACAAGTTCAACCTCCCAGGTCCCGACATCACGGCGCACGAATTGGCCGTGCTACTGGACCGCATTCCTGCGCGTCGCCAGCTTGTGGTCAACATGACCAGTTGCAGCGGCGCATCGATTCGCGATCTCGCGCGCAAAGATCGAATTGTGATCACCGCAACCCGATCCGGAAACGAGAAAAATGCGACGGTGTTCGCGCGCTATTGGATCGACGCGCTGCACGATCCCGCCGCTGACACCAATAAGAACGGGACCGTTTCCGCGCTGGAGGCGTTTCGTTACGTGCAGAAGAAAGTGGCCGCTTATTTCAACAGCGAAAAGCTGCTTGCCACCGAACATGCTTTGCTAAGCGATACCGGCTCGTCGAAGGGCGCACGCGATCCGGGGCAGGGAAACGGCCAGGGGCTGCTGGCGGCTGTTTTCCCGGTCTTGCATCCACCCGTCGAATCGGCACAGGCGCTGAATCCGGCCAAGCAAAGCCTGGTGGCAAAAAAGCAGAAGCTGGAAGCTGCAATCGACCGTCTGAAGTTCCAGAAGGCGGCGCTGCCCGAGGCCGTATACCGGAAACGGATTTCCGCGCTGCTGTTGGACCTGGCGCGCACACAAGCGGAGATCGATCAATGACGAAAATCGCGAGCATTGGCGCCTTGCTGGTCCTCGCTTGTGCCCTGGCGCCGGCTGCGCAGCTCGACAACTGTCGCGCCCTGCGCCATCATGGCGAGCTGGTGAAGGCGCGTTCCTGTTTCGCCGCGCTCGCGCAGTCGGACGATCCCTTTCTGAGCGGCGAAGGCTATTGGGGCCTGGGCAGTTATGACTCGGCCAATGAGGAATTTCGCATCGCCTACAAACAGCAGCCGAAATCTGCTCTGGTCCGCGAGCAGTGGGGCGAGTTGTATCTCGATCATTACCAGCCGGGCGATGCGGCCAAACTGTTCCAGGAAGCGCTCGCCATCGATCCCAACGATGCAGCGGCTTACTTAGGTCTTGCGCGCGTGGCCGGCGAGAGTTACGATCCCAAAGCAATTTCGTTTGCCGAGCAAGCGCTCCAGCACGATCCGAAGCTGGCGCCCGCCCATGCCTTCCTGGCCTATTTGGCGCTGGAAGATACTAACCCGAAGGTGGCCGCAAAGGAAGCTCAGCAAGCGCTGGCGCTCTCCAAGGAATCGCTTCAGGCGATGGCCGTGCTGGCCTCCATCGACTGGCTGGACGGCAAGCCTGCTTCCCAATGGATGCAGCGCATCCTTCAGATCAATCCCGTTTACGGCCAGGCGTATGCGACCGGCGCGCATTTCTTTGTCATCAATCGCCGCTACCTGGAAGCCATCGATTTTTATCGAAAAGCGCTGGCTTTGAACCCAAATTTATGGGCCGCGCGCTCGCACTTAGGCATCAATCTCCTGCGCCTCGGCAAGCAAGAGGAAGCCAAAGCGCAGCTAGTACAGTGCTACGACGCCCATTATCAAAGCCCGCAGACAGTAAACGCCCTGCGCTTGCTGGATACGGCGAAGGATTACGTCACCATTCACACGCCGTCCGTCGATCTGGTCCTGAACAAGCAGGAAGCCGCTCTGCTGAAGCCCTACATTCTGCCCTTGGCGCAGCGCGCGCTGTCGGTCTACCAGCGTAAATACAAAATGACGCTGCCCGGTCCGGTGCGCGTTGAAGTCTATCCCAACGATCAGGATTTCGAGGTGCGCGTCCTCGGCCTTCCGGGTCAGGGAGGCTTGCTCGGCGTGACTTTCGGGTTGGTCGTCGCCATGGACAGCCCCTCGGCGCGTCCGTCGGGCGACTTCAACTGGGCGAGCACGCTATGGCACGAACTGAGCCACGTTTATGTGCTCACGGCCACGCACAATCTAGTGCCGCGATGGTTCACCGAAGGGCTGTCGGTACACGAGCAAGGCGCGGAATCGTCGCGCTGGAGGGAGGGCATGACGCCCGAAGTCGTCGCCGCGCTGCAAAAGAAGCGGCTTCTGCCCGTTTTGCAACTCGATCGCGGCTTCGTCCGGCCGCAATATCCCACCCAGGTGGTCGTCTCTTATTACGAAGCGGGGAAGATGCTGGATTACATTGCGCAGAAATGGGGCAACGACGCGATTCTCGGCATGATCCATTCTTATGCCACTCGCAAGACGACCACCCAAGCCATCGAAGACAATCTGCACGAATCGTCCGATGCTTTCGACAAAGCATTCTTCGCCTGGCTTCAGGCCCGCACAGGGAATACCGTCGAGCATTTCGACCAATGGAAGAAAGGCCTGAAAGCCGCTTATACGGATCTGCAGCAAGGCAAGGCTGACGAAGCTCTGCGCCAAGCCTTATCGGTCCAGAATTTCTACCCCGATTACGTGGGCGGCGAAAGCGATTACGAACTAATCGCCAAGCTGTACACAAAAAAGAAGGATGCTGCCGCCGCGATGGCCGAACTGGAACATTATCGCGATGCCGGCGGCGCCGATGTTTCTACTCTGACCGAACTCGCGCAGTTAGAGCAGCAGCAGCACAAACCTAAGCAGGCGCAGACGACGCTTTCTTACTTGATCGATATTTACCCCGAGAACCAGCAGGTCCACCGCAGCCTCGGTGATCTTCTGCTCGCCGGCGGCAACACGCAAGGCGCCATTCGCGAATATCGCGCCGTGCTCGATTTGCATCCCGACGACACCGCGCAGGCACATTACGATCTGGCGCGCGCGCTATTTGCCGCGCATCGCAACGCCGACGCGAAAAGCGAAGTCATCGACGCCCTCGAAACCGCGCCGGATTTTCGTCCGGCGCAAAAACTTCTTCTGGAGCTAAGTAATTAAACATGTCCACTCTAACGGCATCTCCTTCCACTGAGGAACTGAAAGCCCGCATCCGCCGCTTCCAGGACGCGCAGGCTTCGATCAAACGCGAAGTGCAAAAAGTCATCGTGGGCCAGGGGGAGGTGATCGAAAATCTCCTGGTCTCTCTTTTTGCCGGAGGGCATTGCCTGCTCACCGGTCTTCCCGGCACCGCGAAAACGCTGCTGGTGCGCACGCTGTCTCGCACGCTCGGGCTGAAATTCAACCGCATTCAATTTACTCCCGACCTGATGCCTTCCGATATCACCGGAACCGACATCATTGAAGAAGATCCGGCCACCGGCCATCGCACCTGGACCTTCGTACCCGGCCCCATCTTCGCCAACGTGCTGCTGGCGGACGAGATCAACCGCACGCCGCCCAAAACGCAATCGGCCTTGCTCGAAGCCATGCAGGAACTATCGTGTACCGTACGCGGCCGCCAATACACCATCGAGGCGCCGTTTTTTGTGCTGGCGACGCAGAATCCGATCGAACTCGAAGGCACCTATCCGCTGCCGGAGGCGCAGCTCGACCGCTTTTTGTTCAACGTTATGCTCGACTATCTCACCGCGGAAGACGAACTGAAAGTGGTGGGCCGCACGACTACGGTCGAACTGCCCGAAGCCGACGTGGTCACCAACGGCGAAGAGATTCTGGATTTCCAGCAGCTTGTTCGCATGACGCCCATCGCTGAGCCGGTCGCCGCCTATGCCGTCGATTTCGTGCGTGCCACGCGTCCCCTACCCAACGGCGATGCTCTAGATTTCATTAAGAAGTACGTAAACTTCGGCGCTAGCGTCCGCGCGGCGCAATATCTCGTGCTGGGCGGCAAAGCCCGGGCACTCATGCACGGCCGCTTCCACGTCGCCTATGAAGACATTCGTGCGCTGGCGGTATCGGTCCTGCGCCATCGTGTGCTGCTGAATTTTCACGCGGAATCGGACCGGCTCAGCTCGGACGACATTTTGCTCCGCTTGCTGGAGGCCAAGCCCGCACCCAAATAGCTAACGGCCAATAGCTAACAGCTTTTTATGCCCGTCGAACTCACAAACCGTTTCGTCGATCCCGCCGTTCTCGCGGGAATGTCGTCGCTCGACTTAGTGGCGAAAATTGTGGTTGACGGCTTCATCTCCGGCCTGCATCGTTCGCCCGACTTCGGCTTCAGCCAGGAATTCGCTGAATACCGCGCCTACACGCCCGGCGACGACCTGCGCCATGTCGATTGGAATGTTTACGCGCGCACCGAGAAGGCTTACCTCAAGCGCTACCGCGGCGAGACCAATACCGCTTTGATGGTCTTACTCGATGCCAGCGCCAGCATGGGTTTCGCCTCGGGCGCGGTGAGTAAGTTCGATTATGCCCGCTTCCTCGCCGCTTCTCTGGTCTATCTGGCCCACTTACAACGCGACAGCGCCGGCCTGATCGTCTTTCACGACGAAGTGCAGAATTTCGTCCGCCCTTCGGCGCGCCAGGGCCAGCTCATGCGTTTGCTGCACGGCATCGAAGCGGCCGTGCTCGGCAAGCGGACCGATTTCAAACGCCCGTTTTTCGAACTCCAGCAGTTTCTCAAGCGGCGCGGCATCACCGTCGTCATTTCGGATTTTTTCGACGATCCCGGCAAAATCGTCGATACCGTCATTCCGCTGCGGTTTCGCGGCAACGAATTGATTTTGTTCCAGGTGCTCGATCCCGCCGAACTCGATTTTCACCTCGCCGAGCCGGCCGTGCTCGTAGATATGGAAACCGGCGAGGCCGTCGAAACCTCGCCATCCTATGCGCGCGAAGAATATCCGGGCAAGATTCGCGCCCACGTTTCGGATTTGCATTCGCGCGCCGAATCGGCAGGCATTGATCATTTTTTGCTGCCCACCAATCGCGCACTCGACGAAGCTATGCGCGAATATTTCACCATCCGGCAGGGGAGGTTGTGAATGGGTTTTCTCTCGCCCTGGTTCCTGGCCGGAATTGCGGTAGCCGGGCTTCCCTTGTGGCTGCATCTGCTGCGCAAGTTTAAACGAACGCCGCAGCCCTTCAGCTCGGTCATGCTGTTCGAACGCCGCTTGGAGTCTTCGAGTAGACATCGGCGGCTGCGCGAGCTGCTGCTGCTTGCCTTCCGCCTTGCGCTGCTGCTGTTACTTGCATTCGCCTTCGCGAATCCGTTCGTGAAGCATACCTCCGCCGTCGCCGGCCGCAGGACCTTGCACGTGATTGCCGTCGACCATTCCTTCAGCATGCGGTACGGTCACCGCATGCAAGATGCGAAAGCGCGCGCTCACGCTTTGGTAAACGCGCTGCCCGGAGGATCGCTTGCCGAAGTGGTCGCGGTGGATTCTCATGTGCAGGCCCTGACCCAGCCCGAGCGCGGCCGCGCGGCGCTCCAGTCCGCCATCGATCAAATCCAGCCCAGCGATCTTGCGAGCTCTTTCGGCGAATTCGCACGAGTCCTCCGTGTAATGGACCGTAGCACCGGGATGCGTCTCGACGTCCATTTCATAGGAGACATGCAGCAGACTTCCATGCCGCCCGCCTTCGCCGATCTGGCGGCCGGTCCGCACACTTCGCTCTCGCTGTCCCGCGTGGGCAGCGGCGATCCACCAAACTGGGCGGTAGAGAGCGTCAGCGCGCCGGCCCGCGTGTATAGCGCTGCCCGCCGCCAGATCACCGCCGTGATTGCCGGCTGGGAAACATCCGCCGCCTCGAAAACCGTTTCGCTGCTGCTGGATGGAAAGACGCTCGAAACCAAACACGTGACGGTGCCCGCAAACGGCCGCGTCGAGGTGAAATTTTCGCCGATTGCGGTTCCGTACGGCGCGCATCGCGGAGAAGTTCGCATCGAGCCGCACGATGCCCTTGCCGGCGACGATAGCTTCCTGTTTTCCGTAGAGCGCTCCGATTCCCGCAAGGTTCTTTTTTTGTATGCCGGCGGCCACCCCGAAGAGGCGCTTTATTACAAAACCGCCATGGCATCTGCGCCCGGCTCGGGACTGGTTGTAGAAACCGCCCGCCTGGAGCAGGCCGCGGCAAAAAATCTGTCTCAATACGCCTACGTCGTTCTGAACGATCCGGGCAAGCTGGATCCGGAATCGGATCGTGCGGTGTGCAGCTATGTCGAGGGCGGCGGCGCGGTGCTGATTGCCGCTGGAGCCAGAACCGCCGGCGCCGGGCATGTACCGGTTTCGGGCGATGCCGTGAGTTTCGGCGGTGGATCCGAAATCGCCGGGAGCATCGACAAAAATGCCGCCGCGCTGGCCGGGTCGGCAGATTTCAAAAACGTGCGCTTCTCCCGTTATGCCTCGCTTTCGCCCAAAGCGGGCGCACGCGTCATCGCGCGGCTTTCCGGCGGATCTCCCCTGCTGGTTCAGGAGCACAGGGGCGAAGGCCGCATATTGATTTTCGCCGCGCCGCTGGACGGCTCGGAAAGCGATTTTCCGCTACATGCATCCTACGTTCCGTTCGTGGTGCAGACTGGCCGCTATCTGGCCGGCGAGGAAGACCAGCCATCCAGTGTCGCCACGGGCACACCGGTCCAGTTGCGGCGCACCCGCAGCCAGGGTACCGCCGCCAACGTGATCGGCCCCGGCGGCCGCCGCGAATTAGACATTCGCCAGGCGAGCACCGCGCTCAGCTTCGATCTGGACCAGGACGGCTTCTACCAGGTCCAGCGCGCCACCGGAGCGCGCCTGCTGGTGGCCGTCGATGCGGATCGCCGCGAATCCGATCTGGCAGCTCTACCGGATGACACTCTCGCCCTTTGGCGCCATACTGGAACTGCGGGAGCGTCCCAGTCGGATCGTCGCAAGCAGCAGACCCGGGACCGGACCTTCTGGCGCGATCTGCTGCTGCTGGCGTTGGCGGCCGCGCTGCTGGAGTCTATATTCGGCAGCCGCTATCTGGGGCGCGGAAGGGAGGCGTGATGACGGCTCTCCAACAATTGAATGCGTATTTGCGGCGCATGGAATCCCGGTTCCGTGCGCTGGCCGCCTCGCGCGGCATTGCCGCTGTGGTGGCGCTTGCGCTGGCGCTGACGCTGCTGCTGGTTTGGATCGCCAACCGCTATCAGTTTGCCGATCAAATCGTTCTTCCCCTGCGCATTCTGCTCTTCGCCGCGATCGCCGTGGTTGTGGCCTTCGCCCTCGCCATTCCTTTGTTGCGGGCGAACCGCAGGCGTTTGGCGCGCCTCGCCGAAAAGCGCGTGCCTGAATTCGAGCAGCGCCTGCTTACCGCTGAGCGCCAGGACCCGCGAGATCCTTTTGCCGAAATCGTTGCCGAAGACACGCTGCGCATCGCTCGCGAACACCAGCCCGAAGAGTTTGCGCGCCCCGCACTTCTTTACGGCTTCGCGGCGGCGGCGGTCGCTATCATTGGCGTGCTGATTTGGCTGGTCGCTGCCGGTCCCGGCTTCTGGGGCTATGGCGCGTCACTTTTATGGACCGGAAACGCCAGCGCTTCACGCCGTCCCATCTATGCCATCGAGGTCCAGCCGGGCAATCAAACCGTGCGGCGCGCCTCGGATCAGGCCATCACCGCGCGGCTGGTCGGCTTTTCCTCTCCCGCCGTTTATCTCCACGCCCGCTATGACGGTGCGCTCAAATGGGAAAAAATTCCGATGCAAACCGAGCCGGCTGGAAACGGCTATCGTTTCCTCTTCGCGGGTTTGTCGCAAGGCGTCGAATACTACGTCCAGGCGGGCGCCAAGCAGTCTCATCATTACCGGCTCGCCGTCATGGATCTCCCGGCCGTGAAGCGCGTGCGCGTGAAGCTGCATTTCCCGTCCGATTTGGGCTTACAGGACGTAACCGCGAATTCGGGTGGTGATATCCGCGCGGTTCGCGGCTCCCAAGCCGAAATCTCCGTGCTCACCGACAGACTGCTTAAAAATGGTGCGCTGGTGCTCCAGGACGGCTCCCGCATCCCGCTAACCCAGGCCAATGGCGGTTGGCTCGCCGCGCATCTTGCGATCCGGAAAAGCGGCGCCTATCACGTGGCGGCGATCCAAAACGGCCAGGCGATCCGTATCAGCGACGACTATATGATCGAGGCCAGAACCGATGAGCCACCGGTGGTGAAAATCGCCAGCCCGGGCCGCGACTCGCACGTCAGTCCTATCGAAGAATTGCCGGTTTCCGTTTCCGCTTCCGACGATTTCGGCGTGGACAATCTGGAGCTGCACTATTCGATCGATGGGGGCCCTGAAAAAGTCGTTCCGCTGCTGAGGCAGAAAGGCACCAAACTCACCGGTGGCCGGGCCACCATCGATCTCGAAAATTTCAATCTGGTTCCCGGCGACGTGGTGAGCTATTACGCCACCGCCCGTGACGTGAAGACTACCTCGCGCAGCGATATCTATTTCGCCCAGGCCGAGCCGTTCGACTTGAAATTTACCCAATCGCAGCAATCGGGCGGCATGGGCGGGGGAGCCGGAGACCAGGCGCAAAGGATTGTGGAGCGCCAAAAGGAGATCATCGCGGCAACCTTCAATGAGCTGAAGACCCCCAAGCAAGGCGCCGCCGCGGGCGAAGATGGGCGCACTCTTTCCCAGGCGCAGGCGAAACTGGCCGACCAGGAAAAAACCCTGGCCGACCGTATGGACTATCGCGAATTGACCGGCCAAAGCTCGCAATTGGCACAAATGTCCAAACTGATGAAAGAGGCCGCCGGCCATATGCGCCATGCCGCAAATCAACTGAACTCCGCTCAATGGAAAGCGGCCTTGCCTCCCGAAGAAAAAGCCTTTCAATCCTTGAACCGCATCGAGGCCATGTATCGCAATTTTCAGATCGCATACGGACAGATGGGAGGCGCTGCCATGAATGGCGCGCGGCGCGATCTGGCGCGCATGTTCGATCTGGAAATGGATCTGTCGAAGAACCAATACGAAACCGCCCAATCGGCGCATCCCGCCGCCGGCGCCCAGCAGAAGAAGATCGACGAGGCTTTTGCAAAACTGCAGGCGTTGGCCCGCCGCCAGCAGCAGCTTGCCATGCAGCATCGGGACCAGAAGCCCTTCGAGCAGCGCTGGCAGGAAGAGCGCTTGCGCCGCCAGGCGGAGGAGCTCCGGCGCCAAATGCAACAGATGACAGGCGGCTCACAAAGCCAAAACGGAGCCGAAAGCAGCCAAAACCGAGCCGGAAGCGTAAGCGCCCAGAACGGCACTTCGAGCCAGCAAATGCGCGACGCCATGCGCCAGGCGACTCAGGCGCTCCAGCAAGCCGAGCAGGCGCTGCGCCAGGCGGCGGACGGAAACACGCCCGGCGCCGAGCAGCGCGCCGCCGAGCAGCTCGCGCGCGCCCAAAATGCTCTCAGCGATGCGCTGCACCGGCATTCCCAGACTTCGCTGGCCAATCTGCAGCATCAGGCTCAGCAGCTTACCGACGCGCAGCGGCGCATCGCGGAAAAAATGCAGCAGATGTATGGCTCCTCGAATAATCCGTTCGGCTCGAATCGGTTTGATCCGAGTCGGTTTGGCCGGCAAACGGCTCAGAACAAATCCGGCCCGGGCGGTGGCGTTTCCATGCCTGAGATGAACGACCCCATGCACCCCATCCCTTACGGCTACGGCCGCTATTGGTATCGCCGCGGCTATCTGCGCCGCTTCACTCCGCCCCACATGCCGACGCCGCAAGAGCGCACGCTTTCCGCGGAAAAAGAAAGGCTGGCGAAGAAAGTCGAGATGCTGGAGCAGAAGCTGCAGCAGCAAGTGCAAAACATGGCGGCGGCGCAGCCGGATGCGGCGGCGAAATTGCGCCAGGCGCTCGCGGCGCTTCAGCAGGAAGATTTGGCGATGCGCATGCGCAAGACCGCGCAATGGATGCAGCAAGGTTTTGGCGGCTTGAACCTGAGCACCGAACAGAGCCTGACGCAAGGGTTACAGCAGTTGAGCCGCAATCTCGGCCAGACCGAACAGGCGATGCGGTCGGGTAAACTCGGGCGCCAGGGACAGGGCAACCAGGCCGAGGAGGCGCTCAACGATCTGCGCGCGCTGCGCCAGCAGATGCAGCAGGCGCAGGGTCAGAGTTCGGCGCAGCAAGGCAACAGCCAGGCCCGAGGCAACAGCCAGGCGGAAGACGGCGCCTGGGGACCACTCGGTACGGAAGGGCCAGGAGTGGATCGCGACGACTTGAAGATGGCCATTACGGACTTGAATCGGTTACGCGCAAAAATGCGTCCCAACGACCATTCCTATCGCGATCTCGATTACGCCCTCGGCTACCTGGTCCGCTTGTATCATGCCAATCCGAACGTGCTGCGATCGGCAATCAACGACGACGCCGTCACGCATCTGGAGCGCCTGGAACTCGAGTTGAGCCATCGCGTGAACGGCCAGGAGGCTGGCGCAGCGCGCACGGCAGCGCCCGAGACCGCGCCCCAAAAATACCGCGACGCCGTCGCAAACTACTTCAAGACCCTAAGCCAATGACGTGACCGCCCTGCGTGGTGCACGCACTCGTGCGTGCCGCGTCTCGACGCCTGCTTCGCATGGTAACCAAAAAGGTCCTTGGAGGCGCGGGGCGGGATCGAACCGCCGAATAAAGGTTTTGCAGACCTCTGCCTTACCACTTGGCTACCGCGCCGAGGCCGAATCGTCTCTTAGAAAATAACATAAGCGCCATAGTAGGGTGAAAGCTGTGAGCCGCATTCTCGCCGGACTTCATCCGGTGCGCGAAGCCCTGCGCGCACGTCGCCCGCTCGACAAAGTTCTCGTCTCCAAAGGCGCCTCTGGACCTCGCCTGCAGGAAATCATCGATCTGTGCCGGGAACACTCCATCCTGCTGCGTTTTGAGCCGCGGCTGCTGCTCGACCGCGCGGCCGCCGGAGTTCCGCACCAAAACGTCGTCGCCTTTGCCGCAGCCCATGCCTATGCAAAATGCGAAGACCTCGCCGCCGGCGCCTCGCTGCTCGTCATTCTGGACGGAGTCGAAGATCCGCACAATCTGGGCGCTATCGTCCGCACCGCCCATGCCTCCGGTGCCGATGCCATGCTGTTGCCGGAGCGCCGCTCCGCTCCCTTGACCGAAACCGTGGAACGCGCTGCCGCCGGCGCGCTCGCCTACCTGCCACTGGCACGCATCGGCAATGTTTCGCAGACGCTGGAAATGCTGAAGAGGAAAAATTTCTGGATCTACGGCATCGACGAGCGCGGCTCCGAAATCTACAGCGATGTCCGCTACGCCGAACCCGCCGTAATCGTTCTGGGCGGGGAAGGGAAGGGTCTGCACGAAAACGTGCGGCGGCACTGCGACCTGCTCGTGCGCATTCCCATGGCCGGCGCCATCGCATCTTTGAACGTCTCCGTCGCAGCCGGTGTTATTCTCTTCGACTGGCGCCGCAAGCGCATCTCTTCAGGTGGAGAATCGTGAGGATCGATTTTCAATTCGCGACTGCCATTCACAGCGGCAGGTATTGTATACGGTTTGCAAAGTCCTCTGCTTCCAGCGTGCGATAGCAAATCCGTAAGTCCTCGATTGCCACTCCGATTGGGCAGCGTTGCTTCACTAGAATCAGCCCGGGGTGCTCACCCTCGCGAAGCAGGCCGTAGAACGCGGCGGGCATGGTGCTGCGATTCGCAAGACGTCGGGATCCAGCATTCCTTCCGGCACCGCTGTGCCCGCAGTCTCAAAATCGATGTCTGGCTCCAGTCTCTTCAGACCGCTGATAATCCGTTGGTTCAGATCGCTGTCAGCAAGAAATTGGGCATGCACCGTTATCGTTGCTGTGCCGCCTCGCGGGCGGCCCGGAGTTTAGCCGCGATTTCGGGGTAGAGAGCATTCTGCTCTGCACGGCGCCGGTCAAAATCCACCGCGAGGTCGGATAGATAGGCGTCGACCTCGCATTCGTTAGCCAAATAGTAGGCAATAGCCCCGTAGACTTGCTCTAAACGCAGGGTAGGGAAGTCATCGCGAATCGATTCCGGCGATAAGCCTTCTTTCCACGACGTCACAATAGAAGCTACGCTTACACGTGAGTTACTCAGCATATAGTCCTTGCCTCGAAACTCCACGTAGCGCTCCATAACTTCAGAATAGCAATGCCAACCAGATCAATGCGCCACAGCCGCGCAGATCAGGTCCCGCAGATGCGCCAGGCCCTGGCCCACATCTTTTCCCAAATGCACGCGGAGCGCGCGGCGCTTACGTTCGGCGAGCACTTGGAAATCCCCGCGCGCTTGCGCCGCTTTCACCACCCCGAACGAATACTTCTGCTGCGGAACCGGCAGGTCTTCGGCGTCGTCGCAAGTGATCTGCAGGAAAATCCCGGAATTCGGGCCGCCCTTGTAGGCTTGGCCGGTGCTGTGGAGGAAGCGAGGGCCGAAGCCGAGCACGGTCGCCACCCGCTTCGACGCCAGGATCGCTTTGCGAATTTCTTGAAGCGGCGCTTCGTACTCCGCGAACATCGGAACATAGGCCAGCAGACCGAAATAATCCCCCGTCCCGATGCGGTCGATGTGCTCCCGGATCGCAGCGCCCAAGCTGTGCCCGCCCTTCAAAACCGCTGCCGCATTCTCTGGATCTGTAAACAGCTTGATGCCGTCCTGTTCGAGGATTGGCTTTTCGGGGGGAAGTGCGCCGGCTTTTTCGAACTCGGAAGTCAGCTCGCGCGTCGCGATTTTACTCGCTTCCACATCGGGCTGATTGAAAGCGTCGATCCCAATCACAGACCCCGCCACCGCGGTCGCGATTTCCCATTGGAAGAACGTCTGGCCGATATCGTAGAGATCCTGCAAAACCATGCGCACAACCGGATGGCCGGCCCGCTCCAGTTCGGAGGCCAGGTTTTCCAGATCGGAATCGGTATCGCCCGCGAACTTAATATAGGCGAACACGCGATCCGGCCCGTAATGTTCAGGCGAAGAGAGCGGCTCGCGATCGACCGGAATCAGACCGTGTCCCTGCTTGCCGGTGGATTCGGCGAGCAACTGTTCCAGCCACGCCCCCAGATCGCGAATCGAATGCGAACACAGTAGCGTAACTTTGTCGCGCTTGAATTTTTTCGCGGCCGTGCCCAGAATCAAGCCCAGCGAAACGCCGGGATTTTTCGCCGCATGGGCTTCCTTGCAGGCATCGGCCATCACGGCGGCACGAGCCAGCAGTTTCGCCGTATCCAGTCCGGCGGCGGCGTGCGGCACCAGCCCGAAATCCGAAAGCGCGGAATAGCGGCCGCCAATCGAGGGAACACCATGATAGACGTGCCGAAAACCGAGCTCCCCGGCACGCGCTTCGAGCTTGCTGCCGGGATCCGTAATCGCGATGAAGTGATGACCCGTCCCGCCCCCGGCAACCTTCCGGGTTTCCTCGTAAAAATATTGCATGTAGATGTTCGGTTCGAGCGTCGTGCCGGATTTGCTCGAAACACAGAACAGCGTGCGCACGGGATCGATGCGGGAACGAAGGCGTCTTATGTAGACCGGATCGGTCGAGTCGAGCACGAGCAGTTCCGGCCAGCCCGCCTGCTTGCCGAACGTGATGCTAAACACTTCCGGACAAAGGCTGGAGCCGCCCATCCCGAGCAGGACCATATGCGAAAAGCCGTCCTCCGCCACTTCGGCGGACAGCGCTTTGAATTTCGAAACGCCGGCCAGTTGCTGCGGAACAATCTCCAGCCAGCCGAGCCATTTGGATTCATCCGTATTGGTCCACAGCGAGGCGTCTTTGCTCCACAGCCTCTGTGTGTTGTGGCTCGCGTCCCAATTCTTCCGTGCTTCGGCTACGGCCGTATCCAAACTGCCGGGAAGCGAAAACGAGAAACTCTCCGCGCCGACGCTCTGTTTAGCGGAACTCATGGTCCTCGATTCCTTTCACTTTGTTGAGCCGGCGCACATGCCGCTCCTCGCCGCTGAAATTCGCTTTGACGAAAGCCTCTGCTGCATCCTGAGCCAGCATGGGTCCAATGATACGCGAACCAAGGACCAGCACATTCATGTTGTCGTGCTCCACCCCCTGGTGCGCGGAGTAATGGTCGTGGCACAAGCCCGCGCGAATGCCCTTGAACTTATTCGCCGCCACCGAAACGCCCACCCCGCTGCCGCAAACCAGGATGCCGCGCTCGGCGCGTCCCGAACGGATATCCTCGGCAACCAGGATTGCGTAATCCGGATAATCGTCCGGCTGGTCCGGGTGAAAGGTGCCGACATCGTGTACCGTATGGCCCAGTTTCCGAATGAACTCGACGAGGCCGCATTTCATGTCATAGCCGGCGTGGTCCGCGCCGATGGAGATGTTCATGGTAGCTTCCCTCACTAGATTAGAACGCGGGGCTTTCCGCCGCTCATCCACCCATCAACTGCAAGACCACACGCCGCTGGTGCGGATGCCGCCGGTGCTCGAATACATACAAGCCCTGCCACGTTCCCAGCGCCAGCTTGCCGGAGATCAGCGGGATGCTCAGCGAGGTATGCGTCAGCGCCGCGCGAATGTGCGAGGTCATATCGTCGGGACCTTCGATGGTGTGCCGGTAGCCTTCGCCGTCCTCTGGCACCAGCCGCTCGAAAAAGTCGCGCATGTCGTGCTGCACGTCCTCATCCGCGTTTTCTTGAATCACCAGCGAACAAGAGGTGTGCTGGATGAACAGCGTGAGCAGACCGTTCTCGAGCTTTTGCCGCCCTACCCAATCCTCCGCTCTTTCGGTGAACCGATAGAGCCCCTTGCCGCGCGTCGCTATGGTTAAAGTCGTGTTCGCGAACTTCACATGAAATACCGTGGGGTCAGCCTTTCGAGGCTGCCGCGCCCTTTCCAGGGCGCGCCCGGTCTTTCAACCCTGCCACCCTAATCAATTCCCGCAAACAAATCCCTCCCTGGCAGCGGCTTCGGGCGCGGCCCATATCCGATGCGCAGCGCTTCCACCGAAAGCGTTTCTTCCACGCTGCCGCGGTCAAAAAACAACTTTCGCAAGCCCGGCAACTGCGTGGCATGGGCGCGGATCGCCGCTTCTTTTTTGCGCCACCAAGGCCGCGTATCGATCAGAAAATCGACTCCGCAATGCGCCTCAAGCTCCGGCGTCTCCGCTTGTTTATAAGGGATGGCCGGTGCGGGCCAGAGCAGCCGCTGGACTGTGTGCGATGGCAGTTCCGGATACCAGCGCGGATCGGCTGCCGCGGCGATCGCGTCCGAGGCAAAACGGCTGATCGCGCGATGGTCCGTGTGCAGGTTCATGCCGTTCGGATCGAACGTCAGCGCCACCTGCGGTTTGGTCTCTCGAATCGCCGTCACCAGCTCGCGGCGAATCTGTTCCGCCGGAGCCTTCGACAATTCTTTATCCACGTAAGAGAGAAACCGCACATCCTGCACCCCCAGCGCTTCGCATGCGCGCTTCATCTCCTGTTCGCGCACCCGCGCCACTTCCTCCGCGCTGCACAGCCCGCCGGTTTTCCCTCGCTCGCCCCGCGTGGCGCAGACAATCGTCACGCGCGCGTCCTCCGCTGCATATTTGGCCAGCGTTCCGCCGAATAAAAATGTCTCATCGTCGGGGTGCGCCCCGATAAAAAGCAACCGCTTCACTGTATGATGATAACGGCGATGGAGTTCGCCGCAACCGCCCAATCGGGCTGATGACTCCTACCGATATCAAACGGTTGGAGTCTTTTCTCGTGCAGACCTTTCTACTGATCTCTCTCGGCGCCATTGTCGGCGCTAATCTACGCTACGCCGTCGGCCAATCCATTGCCCGCGTTTTTCCATCACTGCCTTACGGCACCCTCGTCATCAATCTCACCGGCAGCTTTGTGCTCGGCTTCTTCATGATCTGGACCACCGAGCGTGTGTTCGCCGACCCGCGCTGGCGTTTGCTGATCGCTGTCGGCTTCTGCGGCGGCTACACGACTTTTTCCAGCTACGCCTTCGAGACCTTCGCCCTTTTTCAACAAGGTAATTGGAGCCTTTCCGCGCTGAACATCGTCGCGACCAACGTCCTCTGCTTGATCGGAACGCTGCTCGGCGCTATGCTGGCTCGGGCATTATAAAAGGATGAAAACAGCGGTCCAGGTGACGATGTATCTGAACGAATCCGATCGCTGGAACCGTAAGCCGCTGCATCTCGAAGTGCTCCGCTACCTGCGCAGCGAAAATGTCGCCGGCGCCAGCGCCTTTCACGCCGTGGCCGGATTCAACGGCCGCAACAATGTCCACTCCTCCGCACTCGTCGAAGGCGGCGGCCATCTTCCGTTGGTCATTATTTTTGTCGATTACGAAGAGCACATCGCGCGCGTTCTCCCCAAGCTGCGCGAAATGGCGCCTCATCGCCTGATCGTCCGCGAAAACGTCGTCGTCGAGCAGGACGCGCTCGACTAGCTTGCAGACGTGGGGTCAGCCTTTCGGCCGGGGGGCAGA
>DASVGP010000252.1:0-5072 GCA_036379475.1 Bryobacteraceae bacterium
GCGGTGCGCCGCGTCCACAAAGGCCTCCGCGTCGTTGACCCGGAGCTCGCAGCCGAGGCTTGGAGCGAACCCGATCCGCTGACCGATCGCGAGCGCCAGGTGTTGCGTCTGGCCGGTGACGGCACGGCCACTCACGAAATCGCGGCCAAACTCCGCTTGTCGGAAGGAACCGTCCGCAATTATCTTTCCGAAGCGATCAGCAAGCTCGGCGCGGCGAACCGCACCGAAGCCGCTAGAATTGCCCGCAGCCGCGGCTGGTTGTGAAAAGAAGAAAAAAAGAAAACAGAACACAGGGAGCAATTATGAAAAGAAAGTGGACCGGGCGCGTGCTCAGCGCGCTTCCCATCCTGGCGCTGGGATTTAGCGCCATCGCCAAGATCCTGAAGGCCGATGCGGTGGTTCAGGGAATGACGCATTATGGATACCCGGAGCATCTCATCGCCGCACTCGGAGTTGTCGAGCTGCTCGTTGCCATCATCTATGCGGTTCCGCGAACTGCCTTTTTGGGGGCGATCCTGATGACCGCATATTTGGGAGGTGCAACGGCGACGAACGTTCGGGTCGAAGACCCGTCATACATGGCGACTGTGCTCCTCGGAGTGCTGGTATGGATCGGGCTATATCTGCGGGATGACCGCCTGCGCGCGCTGATTTTACAGAGCCGCAACCGTAAGGGAGCGGTCCCGGCGAACTTCGCTTAGTCCAGGTATTCCTCTGTCAAATGCATAAGCTTGCCTACACCCTCGATCGGAGCGCCCAAACCTTCGTATTCGAGCGAGTACAAGCCATGGAAGCCCGCGTCGCGCATGACTTTCATGGAAGCAGGAAAATTATCGCGATAAAACTTGCCTTCCTCGGCGATTCCGTCCTTCGAATGGCAAATAGTAGAGGCGTATGGCGCTAGCATACGAAGCTGACTAAGTGCAAAGGCCGCGGATTTGACTGCGAAGTTACCAAAATCGGGGCATGTCCCCGTTCGATCAGGCCCGAGCTGTTTGATAACGGAGGTGAGGGTCTCCGCCGACTCTCTTTTCATGCTGTCGTTGTGGAAGAGCACCTTGATCCCACGCGCGTGTGCCACCCCAACAAGCGGCTCCAAATTCTGAGCCGCGACGTTCGGGTCGACTGGACCGGGACCGCTCAACTCGACTGTGATGCTGGGGGATCCGAGAGCCACTGCCACGCCTACCCAACGCTCACCCGCCTTCTTTGCCGCGGTCTGACGGTCAGCGCCGCGCCTATATACCCCGCCGGGGACATCGACGCCCATCAGGTTATAGCAGGTCGAGTGAGCTTTCTTCAGGCCGGCTTTCACTTTGTCGATTGTGGAAGGATCGGTACTTACGAAATGCGGTGGCAGGAACTCGACATGATGAATATGGAAGTGGTCGGCGAGAAATTCAGGAAATTCCGGCTGAGTGAGCAAGGGATATTTCGGATTGCGGTATTGATGCATTTGCGGCGTATCGAAATAGCCTCGGAAGGGCCAGGAATTGCAGGCCAGCCGCTTTACTTTGCTGCTCTTCGACCCCGTTTGCCTCGCCAACAGAGGCATAGAAGAGAACAGTGCCGCGGCGCCGGCGCTGCGCAGAAAGTCTCTTCGCTTTACGTTCTTATTAGTGTCTATTTTCATTTAGAGTGGCATCCCGGAGAGTGGGCGTAAAAAGCATTGCCCTTGAAGTTTAGCTCTTGAAGACCGATGCGCGAAGTATAGAAGCCCCTGATTGTTTCGGCTTTCAAGAGAGTGAAGAATCGAGTACCGGAACTTTCAGGCTGCCCTGGAGTTTCGTCGCTGATGGAGTGCAAAATCGCAGTCTGTTGCTCCGGGTCGAGCGATAGGAACTCCTTGGAATACCGCGTACGCGACGCATGGAGAACCCACTGAATGCCCTGGCGTCCAATCGCGGCAGGTCTTGCTTTGGCCCCAGTCTGCGTCGCGGCAGAACCGTAAAAAGCAGCAGCCAACGCATGATGCAGCGGATCGAGATGCATCTCAGCTTCATGCACCGGTTCCGCGCTCGCAAGATAGAGGTCAAACCACTCCGCCACCTCCTGGCTGACCCGCGCGTCATCTTTGATCTCCCCAAGCATCAGTTGGATCAGGCGGAGGACGGCTGGAAACTCGGCCGAGGTAAAAAACAGCGGCTGGCGTGACCCGGTTCTGGGGCGAATATAATCAGTCGGGCATTCAACAGGGATCGGATGGTATCGATCGGCGCTCATAAGCGCGTGCCCGAGATCGTGGGTCGAGGGAGAATAAAGGCCGGGCGGAAGAGTAGCGGGTTTCGCGGTATCGCCGTAAATTCCGGCCGGTAGAGTAAGAGCTACCGCGGCCTGGCCAATAGTAAACACCCACTCTCTGCGCGTCTGGTCACTCATTTCTATAACTCGCCCTTTTTCGAGGCATTCACGATGTGATCCGCTGCTCGCGCCGAGATGGCCATAATCGTGAGCGTTGGCTCATAGCAGCCTTGGGTTACGAATGATGCTCCATCGGTAACAAAAATGTTCTTCGCATCGTGCACCTGGTTGTAAGCGTTCAAGACGCTCTTCTTCGGATTTTTCCCCATACGAGCGGTCCCGCATTCGTGGATGTTTTTGCCGAAGACACTGAGGTTCGGGTCCGGAGGAACCTGACCCTTCACTCCCAAAGCATCTAAGACACTTGTGATGTCGTGCCGCATCGCCTTCGCCATCGCGTGTTCGTTCTCGCCGTAGCTGGCGTGAATTCTTAATACTGGTATTCCCCAGGCGTCCTTGATCACGGGATCGAGCTCAACAAAGTTATCGAAGCGCGGCAAGCACTCGCCCTGCGCTTCCATGGAAAAGTAATACGGGATCTGCTGCCGAACCTTTTCTCGCCACGACCTGCCGAAGCCCGGAAGCGAAAATGCCTGTCCATAAAGCTCCTGGCTGGCGCCGCCATCGAAACGGTAGCCGCGCAGGAAGTTAGAATTTTTGTGGCCATCCGTGTTTGCGTATTTCGGAATCAGAAAGCCACAGGGATTGCCCACCGCTTCGCGTTTCGCGCTCTTGAGGGACGCAAGTTCGCCGCCGGCGCCCTCCACCGTAAAGTGGTCCATTAAATAATGCCCCAGCATGCCATTCGAATTGCCAACTCCAGTGGGAAACCGCGGCGACCGGGAATTGAGCAGAATTCGTGTGGATTCGAGGGTCGCCGCTGCGAGCACGATGATTTTCGCGTGCGCTTCGGCGTGCTTCCTGTTGATGCGGCTTATGTAATGTACTCCCTCCGCCATGCCTTCGTGATTCATCAGGATATGACTCACCACAGCATCGCTCATCAGTGTAAATCGGCCGGTTCGAGCGGCTGCTGGTAACGTCACCGAAGGGCTGTTGAAGTACGACGCTGTGAAACAGCCGCGCTGGCACTCATTACAGTAGTGGCACGCCGGGCGTCCGTTGTGTGGAACCGTCAGATTTGCCACGCGGTCGGGCATAAACCGCCAGCCAAATCGCTTCTCTATTAAGCCCTTAGCTATGATTTCGCCGCATGAGAAATTCATTGGCGGCAAAAACTTTCCGTCGGGCATCTGCTCGAGCCCCTCGTAGGATCCGCTTACGCCAATGTAGCTCTCCACTCTGTCATAGAAAGGTTTGAGTTCGGCGTAAGTGAAGGGCCAGTCCTCCCCATAGCCGTCACGGTTGGCGGCTTGAAACTCGTAGTCGCTGTACCGGTAGCTCTCGCGCGCCCAGCAGAATGTCTTTCCTCCAACCTGCCGACCCCGGATCCACATGAAGGGCTTTTCGGCCGGAAAGGTATAAGGGTGCTCTCTGTCATCTATGAAAAATTGATGGCTATACTCGTCGCAGGCATAGCAAAGGCGCTGCACGGGCTGGTTGGTCAGTAATCGTTTTTGATCTCCGAAGCCGCGATACCTGACCTGATAAGGCCAGGCGTGCTCGGTGAAATCGCGGCCAGGAACTCGCGGCGGACCAGCTTCCAGCATCAAGACTTCCATGCCGTTTTCCGTGAGCTCTTTGGCTACCCATCCGCCGCTCGCGCCCGACCCGACAATGAGCGCGTCGTAGATCTTGCCCTTCATTCTTTTCTCATCAAACCATTTCTAGGCCGGTCCATATGGTAGCGGAGCCTCGCGGAACTCCGAGCGCCCACTTTCACAGATCAAAAGAGCACCTTGAGGGCGAACTGGATTACCCTCGGAGCACGTGCCCCGCTGACACTACCAAACGGGCTGCTGGAGGGGCTCCCTGCGGCGTCCTGAACAGGACTAAAAGTGGTATCGATCGAGCCGAACTGGGTGTGATTGAACGCGTTGAAAAACTCGGCGCGGAACTGGATCCTTGGTGCTTCAGTACCACCGATTCCTTTGATATGCGGGAGTGAAAAGTCCTTGAAGAGAGAGAGATCGGTGTTGTTCAGACCAGGTCCACGAATATTGTTGCGGCCGGAGTTGCCGAAAGTACCGGGCGCCTGGAGTTGAAAGGCGTCAGCGTTGAAGTATTCC
The DNA here is from genome assembly GCA_036379475.1 of Bryobacteraceae bacterium. GTDB lineage: Bacteria > Acidobacteriota > Terriglobia > Bryobacterales > Bryobacteraceae > Bog-105. Next base: position 4,491 of record DASVGP010000252.1, read on the forward strand.
GTAATGCTACGCTGACCGGCACTGAGGAGGTTTGGATTGGAGATCACGTCAGGGCGCTCGCAGACAGCTCCGTTGCCAAGCCCGACCACGTCGTGGTCGATACAAGCTGTCTGTGGAAGACCAGAATACAGTGAATAGATGCCGTTGAGTTGCCAGCCACCGAAGGCGCCCTTTAGCAACCGGCTGCCGCTGTTCTGAAAGCCGGGTATAGACCAGACCGCGTTAATACTCAAGGTGCTCGGCTGGTCCTGGGCGCCGAACGCCGTGTCAGCAGCGATATTGTAAGCGTTCTGCACCGGTAACGCACCGCCTTCCGGGTCCTGATTGGAGCCGTCCGAAATCAGGTGGCTGTACGTGTAGGCGACCTGAAACTGCAGGCCATGCTTGAGGTTGCGCTGCAACGAAAGCTGGAGCGCATTGTACCGGGTGACGGCTACTCGCGAAACCGTAAAGATGTCGCTGTAGCCGAGGTAAGGTCGAACCGTAGCAGGGTTGACGCCAAGTGCGCCGCCGCTGCTATCGTACTGATAAACGCCAAGAAAATCTGCACTTGGAACCTGATTAATATCAATATTCAGCCCT
>DASVGP010000253.1:0-3261 GCA_036379475.1 Bryobacteraceae bacterium
CAACTGCCGCCAGATATGATCGCCAAGGTGGAGGAGACGTTGGCGGCGCGGGCTCAATTGCCATCAGACGCAGCAGAAGACTAGGTCGATGTTTGCGGATGTCGTCTCACTGTATCGCGAAGCCCAACGCCCTGCATTTGATGCGGGGCGATTCCGTTATTCTGGCGTGGCTTCAGCGTCTTTGCGGGCCTTGGTCGCGCGTTGTAATGACGTGGACGACACGTTTGGCCGCTTCGAAGATACACCGGACTGGACGGGCGATCGCGTCGAGTTTTGTTGGCTCGTGGGCGACAACGAATATGGTCGTTTCTATGCGAATGTCGCCGACTTGGTTGCTCGCTCCCAGGCCTTGAGCAGAGGACAGCGGCCTCAGAATTTCTATCTAGTCGAGTACGACTATTGCGCAGGGGAAGACAATGCGCCGGAACAGCTGAGTCAAGCCTACGAACTGTGTGAACTTATCCAGCTTCTCGGAAGTATCTCCCTGACGGCGGATTTCAGTGCGACCACGCAACCCAAGGAGCTCATCTTCGTCATCCCAGCCGGGGAAAAAACGCCGCCCCGAACCGTGAGCCTTTCGACGCGATTGGAATCGTCAGTGCTTGCCGAGAAACGGATCGACCTCGAGCCATTGCGCAGGCTGGTTTCGGATGAGAGTGCATATTCTCTGCATGTACAGGAACTTCGTGCGCTGTTCCGACTGGCGATCGCTGATACGATCGGTCGCGCGCCCGCAAGCGAAAATGCATTCACCTTCCTCGTGGCCCATTGGCCGGGCGTGCTCGAGAAGTATGGATTCGACGTCGATTGCTACATTAGCAACTTCTCGTTCGAGAAGGTCCGGCTGGAAATTGCACAGATGGAATTGGACTTCTCCAGCAGGCTCAGTTCAGTCATGGGGGATAGTGCAACCAAGTTCCTTGCGCTTCCGCTGCCGATTGCTGTGCTGGCGGTCATTTACAAGACCCATGGAATCGTCGAAGCTTATTTGCTATTTATCGGCTCGCTCGTGATCGTGATGCTCTTTTCCGGCATGATCCACAATCAGCTCTTGCAGATGGCGCGTATAGTTCATGGTTTCGGGGTGATCGTCGATCAGTTCAGCAAGAAGGCCGATAGCTACCCTAAATCGATTGCGGATCGCTTGGCCGAAGCCCGTAAGGGATTTACTAAACAGCGGTCGTTCCTGTTCCGAACTCTTTGGGTCTTGCGGGTACTCGCATGGATGCCGATCGTCGCGGGCCTTGCGCTGCTAGCTTGGAAGTACGATCCCGGGTTCCAAGCTTGGTCGGGATTCGGATACTGATGAGCTTCAAACTTTCGTAGGGACTCTAAGTCCGCTGTTGGCCGCTCAGCATCCGAGCGCGAGCGGTGAACCATCGTGGCAGTGAGGACCGCAACGGACGGCATGTGACCCTTTCCCGCCTGTGGCCACAGTCCGCTTTCGGGACTCTGAAGCCCGCCTGCAGGTTTGACCTGCAGGCACGCATGCGCCGTGCCAGAATAATGACCGCCATGCTCGGGGAAGGCGCGTGGTGAAGTGAATTCCTGCCGCGGCGATGGAACTCGCCGGCATCGCTCGTGCAAGCTGTGGACGAAGCGGCGCCGTATTGGCGAAAGAGATGGAGACAGGCAATGCCCTGAGATCATCGGTGCCGGATTCGGCCGCACCGGCACCATGTCGACCTTTTCTTGACAAGTCTACTACGGGGGTAAACATGAGCACTAAAAAGCGCCTCGCTCTATTCCTAGATGGGACGTGGAATACCGTCAAGAACAATACGAACGTTTGGCGCGCGAAATCACTCTGTATTTCGAATGAGGAACAGATTTGCTACTACAGCGAGGGCGTTGGCACACTGTTCGGACAGAGGTTCATGGGCGGCGCCTTCGGCTACGGGCTCGACGACGAAATTATCAGAGCATATGAATGGCTTATCGAAAATTACAATTCCGGTGACCAAATATTTCTTTTTGGATTTAGCCGCGGCGCCTTTACGGCACGGGCTCTCTCAGGTCTAATTTCCGAGTGTGGCCTTCTCATCGCTGGCTCACCGCTCTCCGTCGGCCAACTCTACGCCCGTTATCGCAAGAGGGCTATCGGTTCTATCCGACAACTTGTAAAGCAGCCAGACGCTTCGCTCACAAATGAGGAGCGATGGCTAAAGCGGTATTCCAGACCCACACCTATCTGGTTTATCGGCGTTTGGGATACCGTCGGCGCTCTTGGCATTCCGTTCGGACGAATTCCGATCATCAGCCGATCTCAGTACAACTTCCTCCAAACCAACTTATGGATCGACAACGATACCGCGTACCATGCATTGGCCATTGACGAACATCGCATTGCATTCAAACCGACCCTGTGGACTTGGCATTACGCCAAGAGCGATCCAAAAGCGACCGGAGGGTACGCCTTTCCGGCGATTGAGAATGTCGAGCAAAGGTGGTTCGTCGGAGCACATGCCAACGTGGGAGGCGGGTACCCAGATGATCTTCTCGCACAGCGGCCTCTCGAATGGCTTCTGCAGAAGGCAAAGGATCGCGGTTTGCTGTTCAAGGATGTCCTATTCGAGGACCCAGATGAACGCGAAGGTCAGGTCAACAACTCATTTTCGGAAATGGCGTTCGGTCTCTATGCTGCATGCCATGCCTTCATACCGTACCAGCGAAAAATCGGGCAAACTACGACCGTTACGCCTGATGGGATGCGATTCGTTGTGAACGAAACTATCGACCAATCGGTGTTCGGACGATGGGCGGTCGATCAAATCTACCGGCCTAAGAATCTGAAGGACTGGGCGAGTCAACACCAAGTCGATCCTGGAGCCATTAAATCATCTGTGCGTGCTGACGATCCGTCGGTAGTAGTTGCTTGATTCGGAGAATATCGTAGGGCTGTCTCCGAATGAGCCAAAAAGCAGAGGCCCCGGTCAAAGACCGGGGCCGATACACACGTGACGCCGCGACAGTCATGCACTTTTAACAAAGTGCACGTTTATGCGTACGAAGTGCACGCTTTTGCATACAAAGTGCACGTTTATGGCGCACAGGACAGCCACCCGGGGCGTGCGGCGCGGCGTGGGGGTTACCCGCATTTCGAGTGCATGGTACGGAACTGAATACTTTTCGCGAGAGCCCCTAGATATAACACGTGTATAAGCGCACACGATCAGTGCTGCGGATACTTAAATTTTGGGCTTCACTGGATACTTGACCGAATTTCTTTGGGTACCAATCGGACCTGGCAGCGCGACCAAG
>DASVGP010000254.1:0-23730 GCA_036379475.1 Bryobacteraceae bacterium
TGCGTATTCCATTGAAGGGAAAATTCAGTGAGCCGAAGACTTTCCGTTGAATGTTAGAAATCTTCGATGCTGACGACTACCTGAATGAGGGAAGAGTGGAGCACATCTCGACCGCGCACACGAGTCAGGATGATCTGTACAAGGATGCGGTCGAGAAATACGGCCCGTCACTCGAACGGCTCGCGAGTGCATATGAGACTGATCCGGAAAAGCGCCGTGACCTGAGCCAAGACATTCACTTCCAATTGTGGAGGAGCTTCCGGCAATACGACGGCCGCTGTTCACTGCGGACTTGGATCTATCGAGTGGCCCACAACGTAGGCGCATCCTATGTCATGCGTCAGAAGCGGACTTTTTCCGCCCTTGTCAGCCTGGAAGTGCTCGAAACGCTATCTGATACAGACGAAGGCCCACTCGCTCTGGAACGGCATGTCAATCTGGAGCGGCTATCGACGCTGATTCACCGGCTCAAGCCGCTTAGCCGGCAAGTGATTGTCTGCTGGCTCGAAGGGATGGATGCAGCGTCTATAGCGGAAATCACGGGACTTTCGCCAGCAAATGTCGCCGTGCGAGTAAGCCGGATTAAAGGCATTCTAGCGCACCGGTTCAGTCAAGGAGGCAGTGATGCGGAATGATCCCAATGGCGACCCGATAAAGAAAGTTTGGCAACACCAATCAACCGAGGCATCAAGAATGAGTTTGATTTTGATACGTCAAAAAGCGCGCCAACTTCGCGCAAAGCGGCGCCAACAACTGTTCGGGACCATCGTGGTGCCACTAGTTGTGGCCTTCTTTTACGCTTTCTCTGTAGAACAGCTTTTACACCTGCAAGCAATTCTCCATGCGCTGTTCGCAGTCACCCTCGCCTGGAGCATCGCCGGGCTATATTTTTTTAACCGAGGAACGTGGTCCGGAGAGATGCCAGGAGATGTGGGATTTAGCACGGGCCTTGAGTTTTGCAGGCGGGAGCTTGAGCGGCGGCGTGATTACTTTCGCCGCGTCCTGCTGTGGTCCCTCGGACCATTGCTTTCAGCCATCGCAACATTCCTCGTGGCAACCGCAATAGCCGTCGGCACCGCAGTACTTTCAAATAATGCGGTTCCCTTCATGGCGCTCGTGGTCGTCTGGATAGCATCCTTTTTCTTGGTCAGGGCTTGGCAACAGCGCGAAGTCCAGCGCGAGATCGACGAATTAAGTGAAATCGAAAACAAGAACGAGCGATAGAGCCAAAAGCGAGATAGCTGCACAGTGATATCGGGAACAGGGCAGCTCCCCGTTTCCTCAGCAAGCCTGTACTTCAGCCAGTATCGCGATGATGCGCCATTGTCGTGTCCGGATGGTGGATAATTCACTCGGAACCGGCTTCAGATCGATGTCATCCGTGTCGGCAGTTCCAAACACGAACTGACCACCGCAGCGGCCCTCTTAGCGTTTTCCCATCTGCTCCATCCGTGCACGCAGGTACTCAGCAATTTCAATCTTGCCTCCATACATCGCCCATCCTTCGGGTGTGCAGTGCCAAAGCGTATCCTTCAAGTCCAACCGAGCACCTCGTTCAACGAGTAAATGGACTGTTACTTCATGGCCCGCGAACGCAGCTTGATGCAAGGGCGTCGAATGGGCGTGGAATCCGGGAGGATTGTACCGGTTCGGGTCTTCTCCCGCATCGAGCAGGATATCGACGATGTCCGTATGTCCGAACTGTGCCGACAAAGCTAAGGCTCGATGGCGATCTTCGGGACTCGCGTTGGGCAGCAATCGACGAGCATCTTCAACACGCCCGAGAGCCGCTGTGACCGGCAAATCAACCCGGGCTCCTCTGCGAAGCAGAGCGCCCGCTGCTTCGAATTCGCCGTGCGCGCCGGGCATCCCGCGGTTGGGATCTGCTCCGTAATCGCAGAGCAGATCGAGTAGCGGAATTTGGGCTCCGCATTCGCGCGGTACCCGCCCAGAACAAACCAGCCCGAGTGTCTCATCCAACATCGCCTGGTCATTCTTTGCGCCCGCATCCAAAATCAGCTTGGCGACTTCTACGATATTTGTTGGCACTTTCCCATGCCGAATCGGATTCTCCGCCACAAATTCCAACAGGGATGGATTCTGAAAGTAATTGCCGCCTTCGAATACGAGGCGTTCATGAACCAAGTTCGGGTGCATACGCAGGTGAGCCCTAAGCCCTTCCACGTCTCCCGCGTCCAGGAGGTCCACGGCGCGGCGAAAAGCAGGGTTCTGGATTCGCTCCTGGACTGGAAGGCGCAGGTCGTCAGCCGGTACTGGCTTCTCGATTCGCCGTTTCAGTTTTGGCCAGCTTGCAAATCCCCGTTCCCGAGCAATTGTCAGTTGCGCGTCAGCCAAGCTGAACTTCGCGTCGAAGATTGTCGCATCTGCCGCCCACTTAAATCGCGGATGAAATTCCCGGATTCGCTGCGCCGCCTGCGAATCACGTTCGATGCGCGCTTTGATCAGGTCCTTGGCTTGATACTTAAGATGATTGAGGTCCGCACCGGGCGGAAGTGGTTTTACGGGCATTTACGAACTTCCTTTCTCGGTCGCCTGATCGTCCGCATGCTTGCAGGCAGAAAGTTAGTTCGAAAAGCGAATCGCAATGAGGTGGACTTCTGTCCTTTCCGCGGACCGGATGCGCCCTGGCGCGCGAATCCAATATATCAGTGCCGAGCGTTTAGGAACATGTCCCAATCCCGAACAGCGCCGCCATGCGTTCCGCACCTCGATGGACTGGACGCAATCTCCGGATCTCCGATGATCCGCTTTGTTGCAGACTGTTCGCTCGAATTGTATGATGGACGGTACGCGTAAGGGCGCGCCGGCGTCAGCAGATGCCAAAAGGGCAATGCCTTCCGAGACTTCTGGAGGACGCCCATGCTTCACCTGGATAATCTCAAAAAGCAGGCCAAACAGATCGTCCGCTGGCACCGCGAAGGCTACTACCCGGTTGCCCAGCGCATCAGAGCTGGTTTGCCTCGCTTTCGCGACGTTGATGATGCCGCGATTTTTTCTACACCCTTCGCTCTCAGCGACGCGCACGAAGTGATCGCACGAGAACTCGGATTCAAGAGTTGGCAGGCTCTCCGGGCTGCCAATTTTGGTTCGTTGCGATCACACGAACGCGGACCTGGAAAGGGGCTGCAACTCCTGGGGGCGCACCCTCAGCTCTTTGTGTCCGACGTTGAAGCGTCATGCCGCTTCTTTGCTGCGAAGCTCGGCTTCACAGTCTGCTTCAAATATGGGAAGCCGCCTTTTATGCCCTCGTTCAAAGAGACAGCGCTTGTCTCAACCTGCGGTACGTTCATGCTCCTGTTCTCAACAGAGACGCGGACCGCGATTTGCTGTCCGCGAGCATTCCCGTCGAGAACGTGAAGGAGTTGTACTCGGAGTACCTGGGCGTAGATGCTCCCATAGTCCAGCGGCTGAAAAAACAGCCTTGGGGCGCTGAGGATTTTATCGTTCGGGATCCGGACGGGAATCTGGTCCATTTCGCGCAGTCCATCGAGTTGCGTGAGGCTGGACATGGCGGTTCAGGTAATGGCTTGAGCAGCCAAATTGGCGGCCCTCGCCACACGCGAGAGGAAAGGCCGTCTCGTACCAAATTGACGTAAGCTGGACAACATGCTCGCGCGGTTCCCGAAGACGGTTCCAGCTCCCTACGAGTTGGCCTCAAAAAGAAAGAGTGGGGAGCGCACCTCGAAGGCAGCTTCCATCGTGATGAGTACGATAGCGATGGCGCGTCCGGCGCGGCCCGAGTCTGCTTCCTTACCATCGAACATATGGCTATCCAACGGATGGAGCACGTCGGCATCGTGGTTGACGACCTCGCAGCCGCGACTGAGTTCTTCCTCGAGCTCGGACTCGTGCTGCAGGGCGAGGGCACCGTGGAGGGTCGCTGGGTGGACCACGTCGTTGGACTCGAGGGCGTACGGGCGGACATTGCGTGATGCAAACTCCGGACGGCAACAGTCGACTCGAGCTGACGAAATTTCATTCGCCGTCAATCCAGGCCAACAACCGACACGCGCCGGCGAATACGCCGGGTATCCGCCACGTCGCATTCGCCGTCGAGGACATCGATGCCGTCGTTGCCGGCCTGCGAGCTCGCGGCGCTGAACTCGTCGGCGAACTGGAGCGCTACGAGGACAGCTACCGGCTCTGCTATGTCCGCGGCCCCGAGGCTATCATCATCGAGCTGGCCGAGAAGATCGGATAACGGGTCGAGTCCGTTGCCGAGTGCCAGAGGCCCGGCGCGCAGAGCCACGCACCCGCGCGTCTTCCTTTCACTTAAGACCGCGACTCTCCGGCTGGATTCTTACGCCGCGACCGGGCGTTTTTGTCCCGCCGCAAGTTCCATGCCGTGCGTAGGGCACCCGCCAAAATGTCCTCAGTGGCCGCGGAGAGCCGGACATGTGTCGATCCCATCCGTCCCCAGCCGCCGGGAATTGGCAAGAAAATATCGGGCATTTCTTCCACGAAGGCTGCCTGCTGCTCAGGCGTGAGCATCAGGTTTCGGTATCCTTGCTTTTGCGAGGCGAGCGTCGCAAAGATCCTGCCGCCGATGCGAAAATCGGCGGCCCCATGTGCGAGCCCTCCTCAGCGCCTTCAGGCTGAGTGCAATCCGTCGGAAATCCTGCGCAGTCATAGTGCTTGTTCGCCAGCCAGTGCGATGCGGCTGCTGCTGCTGCTGCCTTGGTGGTGGGCTCGTTGCTGCCCGCCTATTTCAACTTCACGTGCACGTTCCCGTGCGCGGAAATGTCATGCGTCGCGAAATCGAAGTTCGCTTGATCGGCAGTCAGCACAAAGCTGCTTGTTTCGATGCGAACGCGCCCGCGAAGCTCGCGAACCCCATTGGCATTCCTTATTTGAAGAGCGCTCATCTTTATCGTTTGAGGCTCTACTTGATCGTTCTGGCCCACAGCCAGCGCCGCCGAGCCAAGAAGTACCCCGGTCAGGAAAAGCGATTTCATCGGTCCTCCTGGAGGTTCATGATATCGAACTCGGCCTCGCTTGGGTTCGTCGGTAATTTGCTTCGGTCCTTACCTTTACTGAGGTTGGAACGTCATTTATTCCTGCCGCAGCGCGGCCATCGGGTCCACCTTCGCTGCCCGGCGAGCCGGAACATAACAAGCTAGCAATGCAACGCCGACCAGCATCAGCGAGACGGCACAAAACGTCAGCGGGTCTGCCGGTTTCACTCCGTAAAGCAAGCTTGACATGAAGCGCGTCAAGCCCACGGCACCAATGATTCCGACGCCGACACCCAGCAAAGCGGGCATCATCCCCTGACGGATGATGAGAGCAAGCACATTGGCTTTGTTGGCGCCCAGTGCCATGCGGATGCCGATCTCGTGTGTCCGCTGAGAGACGGAATAAGCAATTACGGCATAGAGTCCCACCGCCGCCAGCAGCAAGGCGATGGCGGCAAACAATCCCAGCAAGAACAAGCTGAAATTCCTCCGCGCAGTGGAATCCAGACTCACTTGCTTCATGGTTCGCGCCTTAGCCGCCGCCAAGCCGTACTGTGTCATGAGCACCCGCTGAACTGCATGGCTGACGCTCATCGGGGCCACGCCCCGTTTCGTGCGCGCGATCACGTTGTCGTGCTGAATCCCATTCGCAAACGCCATCGCGCCGTCAGGGATTTGCGAAAACACCTGATACATCATAGGCGCAGGACTGCCGTCGAGCTGTTGACGAACATCGCCCACGACGCCGACAATTTCAGTCGGCCCTTCGTCGAAGATCGGCCCCAGACCCGCGCCGATCAAGATCGTTTTCCCAATGGGATTCTCATTCGGCCAGAACTTGTGGGCCATAGCATGGTTGATGACCACGGTCCGGCGTGGCTCGTTCGCGCCGAGAAATCTGCCGGAGAGCAGCGGAATCCGCATCGCGGAAAGGTACTGCGGCGAGACAAATCGCCATTGAACGTCGCCGGTGAATTTTCGGCCTTTGGCCGGCGTCCGCCCAGGAATGTTAAAAATCATGTCGAAGCCGTTCCCGGTAAGCGGCATCGCGCTCGCTAAGGCGGCTGATGAAACACCGGGAATTGCGTCGACACCTTCGGCGATTCGCCGGGCAAGGCGGCCTACTTCCTTTGATTCCGAGTGGCCCGGTCCCGCCAGCGAGATTTCCATGGTCAAGAGATTGTTTGGATCAAAACCAAGGCCCTGGCTATGCAACGCCACAAAGCTGCGGATCAGCAGTGCAGCGCCGCACAGAAGCACAACGGCCATGGCTATCTCCGACGCCGCCAGGATGCCGCGAGTGCGTCTATGTTTCAAGCTGTCTCCCGCCCGACCGCCCGAATCCTTGAGCGCTGAGACCAAGTCCGTTCGTGAAAGCCGGAGGGCCGGGAAAAGGCCAGACAGAACTACAGTGACTACAACGAGAACAGCCGCGAACCCGGTTATCCAGGGATCGAGCATTGAGACGGCTTCGACTTGCTGCCCAAGCGCTAAGTAGACCGGGACGAGCGTCAACAGAGCCCGTACTCCCCACGCGCCCAGCGCCAAACCTAATGCCCCGCCAACGAGGGCAAGCAAGAGACTCTCGGTGAGCAGTTGACGAACAATGCGTGTCCGGCTCGCGCCAACAGCGGTTCGAAGCGCAATTTCTCTTTGCCGCCTTGCGGCTCGCGCCAGCAGTAGATTCGCTACGTTGGCGCAGGCGATTAGCAATACCAGCCAAACGGCGCCCATCAGGATCAGTAAAGCCGGGCGGACGTTTTCCGGTAATCTGCTGCTGCAGCGTTGTGACCTTGAGCTTGCCGTCGCCTCCGAGCTGCTGCGGATGGCTCTGAACGTACCGCTTCCCGATAGCCTCCATCCAGGAATTGGCGCGCGCGAGTGTCACGCCAGAAGGAAGCCGGCCATCGACGATCAGACTGTGAGCCTGATTCGTGCTGTTCGGGTCTGCCTGCAACGGCACCCAGACGTCGGCACGAGGGTATGACTGGAATGCCGGCGATAGGATGCCGATCACGCTATACGGAAGGCCCTCCAACGTGATGGTGCTTCCAAGAATCGAGGGATCGCCTCCAAACCGCCGCTGCCATAGGCCGTAACTCATGACCAGCACCCGAGGACCACCCGGACGGTCCTCGGCGGCGGTAAAGGTTCGTCCGAGGATCGGGTTCGCACCGAACAACCGGAAATAGTTTTTCGAAGCCTCGATGGCGTCCACCAACTCCGGGTTGTCGCCGCCGCTCAGATTCACGCTGGCGCCAATTTGGTACGCTGCCAGGTCCTCGAACCCGGGGTTGTTTTCCTGCCAGTAAACGAACATCGGTACGGAAACTGAAGAGCCGCAGCCCTCACATCGCTGCGTGGAAATTTGGACAATTCGGTCCGAATCGGGATAGGGCAACGGTTGCAGCAAAACGGCATTGAATACTGCGAAGATTCCCATTGTCGCGCCGATGCCAAGGGCCAGCGTGATTATTGCCGCCGCCGTGAAACCGGGGCTGCGGCGCGACTGGCGCAAGCCGTAACACAGGTCCTGCCAAACGGTTTCCAGAAGAGCGAAGCCCCACATTTCGCGGTTCGCTTCTTTAACCTCGGTTGCGTTGCCGAATTGACGCCGCGCGGAGTAGTGCGCTTCCTCTGCCGTCGATCCCTCTTCTTGCAGCTTCTGCTCGCGCATGGCGAAATGGAACTGCAACTCGTCATTCAAATCGCGGTCAAGCTGCCGTCGCCGCAACAGCACCTTGCTTCGCCGCCAAAGTATGTTCATCCACTCAGCGAGCATCCACTTCTCCTTACGCCGTTCCCATTACCCGCACGATTGCCGTGCTCACACGGTTCCAACGCGCCGCTTGCTCCGCCAGCGCCTTGCGGCCTGCTTTCGTAAGTTTGTAGAATTTGGCGCGACGGTTGTTCTCCGAAATGCCCCAATCTGAGGCGAGCAATCCGCGCAATTCGAGGCGATGCAGCGCCGGGTAGAGCGCACCCTCCTCGACTTTCAATACATCCTCGGAGGTCTGATGAATGAACTCGGCGATAGCATAGCCGTGAAGTGAGCCGCGATTCAATGTCTTCAAAATCAGCATGTCCAGCGTGCCTTGCAGGAGATCGCCGGATTCTGGTTGCTTTGGCATAAGCCGTTTAGGGGAAGTATCGCTCATTCTTGGGCAGACGTCAAGGCCGCAATTGACGAAACACCGCCGCCGGTGTCTACGTATCCCTTAAGGAGGGCTAATGGTTCTGGGATTCTGGATTCTGGCGGCGGTGCTGACGGGCGACGCCTCTCCAAGCACGCGACCTACGGCAGCGTCCATTATGGCGCGGGTGGCGAAAAACCAGGACCGCAGCAATCAGATCCGGGCCGATTACATCTATCGCCAACGGATACACGTCGCATCGCGAAAGTCCAATGGCAAGCTGATGTGCGAAGAGAGACGGGATTACCTCGTTATCCCCGGCGCAGACAGTACGACGAAGAAGCTTCAAGTGCTGAGCGGGCGCTGTTGGCACAAACGGCGGTACGTGAGCTTCAGCAAAAAGCTCCAAGGACATGACCAAAGCATCGACTGCAGCATCGTAGATTCTTTCGCAGGCGATTTTACCAACGAGCACTCGAAAGACGGCATCGCAAAGGATCTCTTTCCGCTCACGACCGAGCAGCAAAAGAAAGACGAATTCAAGCTTATCGGCGTGACGACTCTGGATGGCAGAAAGGTTTACCGCATCGGCTTCAGGCCCAAGGACAAGAAGGATATCGCTTGGGCCGGGGAAGCGGATATCGACGAGAGCGAGTTCCAGCCTGTGTATGTTTTCACAAAGCTGTCCCGCCGTCTTCCCTTTGCGGTCCGGACGTTTCTCGCCGCGCTGCCGGGACTTGGGTTCAACGTGCAATACCACCGCCAGGCGGACGGCGTCTGGTTCCCCACGAGCTTCGGCACGGAATTTCGCATCAAGATTCTGATGTTCTACCGCCGCACATACACCATATCGCTAGAGAACAGCGACTTTCAGCGAGCTCATGTAACCAGCAACATTCGGTATGCAAAGCCTGCAAGCCCGCCAAAATGATGCGGCGAACCGGGAGTCTGGCGGGATCGCACAGGAGCTCAAGAGTTGGCCCTTACTCGCACACGCAATAAAGGCGATCGTTTGACCCATACGCTTCGCGCCGGCCACTACCAGCCTAGTTCCTGCTTGAGCTTCACTGCCTCGGCCTTTGACTTTCTCGTGTTCACCTTCGGCGTGGACCACGGCTCTGTCGTCAGTGCTTTGTAGCGCTTATCTTCGTATGCGGCCACGCGAACCGTAGTTTGGGCCGGGCTATCCGAAATGAACGTGACTTGCAGATACGACCCGGTCTGCCGGTAGTGGCCGTGGATCGTGACAGCGGTCTTGATCCCAGCATCCTTCGATGCGGACTCGATCTCGGCACCGTCCTTCTTTAGCTGATTGAGCACCGCCAGATAAACAGTGCCGATACTGCCAGGGTGCGAGATCGAAGCCACCTGCCCTGCCTGCAGACAGACCGCCGTAATTAGAGACAAAATCCCGAGATTTCTGGTCATTTTTCAGTAGACTCCTCGTTTAGGGAACCATTTCGCACGGCGGGTTCATCTGGAACCCGGCTCTTCTGCGGTTCGCGCTCTGGATCGAGCCCAACGAACACCGTCGCGTGCTTGGAATCAATACAGATCCACGGGTTGCGATCTGCAAAAGCCGGGAAGGATTCCTGTCCGAGCTCAATCACATCTTGGACCGTGTAGCAGCTGGTAGTCAGCGGCCGCCGCTTCCGCCGCCCCCGAATGTGGTATTGCACCACAAAAGATTTCGTCTTGGAATTGCTGTTTTCGCTGGATATAGGCAGCATGTCGATTTCAGTGCCGCGCACAGCCTCCTCACAGACACAGATGGGCGTGAATTCGCCATTTCCGTAAACCAGGCAAAATATTTTTTTGTTTCGGAAATCCACCCGGATTACAATTGGGTGTGCTGCCGCGATTCTGCGCGCCAGCAATGCTTTGCAAGAAGGGTGTTGTTGACGTGTTATGGCTTGGGACACCATCGATCTCCGCACTGACAACGGGTTCCCTCTCTCCGATGCAGACCGGGAAGTGATTCTCGACGTAGCAGGGAAGGCGATTCTGAACAGCGACCAAGATCCCGGTGTGGTGATTCGGGCTGCCAAGCGGGTCGTGCGAAAGCTGCAATTCGTCGAGAATTTGCGCGCCTACGCAACCCGCGCCATTTATGCGGGTTTGCAAAGTGCGGCGATTCGGCAAGAAGTGAAGGACCGGCCGGTTTGCCAGTACAAGGTGGAAACGATACCGGATCGGATCGGGCGGGACCGGATTGAGAACCAACTCCTGGTTCGCGAGGCTTTGGATGCCCTTTCGGCTCAGGATCGGGAGATCTTCGTTCGAAGAATGGCCGGCGATACCGGCGCCGAAATTGACCGCGACATGAATCTGAAGCCGCGTACCGCCGAAGCTCGATTCCGCGCCAGTAAGCTTATCTTGCGTCAGGTCCTGAGCGAAAAGGTCGGGCGTCAAACGAGATCGCGTGGCCGCTGAACCCCTGGACGACGATAATCCGATTGAGGAGATCCTGCTTCACGGGTTCCCCAACCCGGAGCGAGTAGGTTGCCCCCCGCGCGAAACTATACAGGCGCTCGCCGAGCGACGGATCGGAAGGGACGATCCGGCCTGGAACCACATCTGGCACTGCTCGCCGTGCTTCGCGGATTTCAAAGAGATCCGCGATGCGCGCCTCGCGAGAGTCGAGGGCGCTGAGCGTCGTGCCAAGCGCAAGCGGGCGGTTTCGATGTGGGCCGCGGCGGCCGTCGCGTGTGCCTGCCTGATTGCGATTGCCGTCATCCTTGTTAATCGCACCGGCAGTTCCCGCGGAACAGCCGTGATCGCGGTCGACTTGACTAACGCCGGCACATTCCGCGGCCAAACTGAGGACACGGCTCGCGTGCTGGCAAAGCTGCCCCGAAAGCTGGACGAGCTGCACATCACGCTTCCGCTCTTCAGCCCTCCAGGCCAATATGTGTTGGCGATTCTGAAATCGCCGTCCGAGAACGCCGCCATTGCGTTGGGCTCAGCGACGGCAACGGGAAGCGGTGCGAAGATGAAGCTCGTCGTAACACTGGATCTGTCTGCAGCCCAGCCAGGCCGCTACTATCTCGCAACCAGGCGAGAAGAACAGGGGCAACAGGAAGCGGCGTATTATTATCCAGTGTTAGTCGACAAGCGCTGAGACTCGGCTTCGTTTGCCAAGGATAGCCATTGGGCTTATCACCCGCGTCGGGCGTCTGTCGCCACGCACATGCGATCTCAATCAACGCGACGGGCGACTATATGTCAAAGTGGATTCGTAAATGCTAAGCCGTTACAGTGGAGCAATCCTGCAGGGGTAACTAAGATTGCGAGAACACCACACATCAAGCATCAATTCGCCATGGGTTGCGACAAGGTGTTGGCGACCAGAGTTCGGGCCGTTTCCGACCCCCGAAATCTAAGAAGGCTACGGCCGCGGAACACATCAAATGCGCCTTGAATGCCACCGCTAAGCAATCCGGAAAAGCGTAGTTTGCCATCGAAACAGGAAAAAGTGGCGGCCGCAGAGAGCGCAGCGGTATGGCAGAATGATCCACCGGAAAGCTCTTTCAACAGCATTTCTGCTGCCTACATTTCTAAACTCAATCGACCGGCAATGAGGGCAACGTACAGAGAACATAGCGACTATGTCTCCCTTCCGGCTTGGCCGGTGATCGGTTTGTGCGACGACTTCCTTTTCAGAACCGCCAGGTTTCGCGCAGCCGCGTGCAGGCTCATCTCCTCCTCGGTAAAGGTCGCCGTGTACTTCTGTTCGCCTTCGCCTGCGCGCTCGAGGAGTCCCCGGCACAATAAGGGGAGTTCCTGGATGCGGATGCCATGTTTCCTCGTCAGAGCAAGATCGGCCCGGACCGTGTATGCGGTCCGAGTGTGATCCGCTGCAGTGCCTTCAAATGTAAACACGCGGAATCCCGTGTCTTGATGGAACCCTATGAGACTGAACTGCACATTATGCTCCTTCCGGAATCGTTACATGTTTATCGTCGGAAGTGGAATCCTCTTTGCAGCGTCCGGATCGACCATCAGCTTCATGCGGGCCAGCAGCGCCTTTCCGAGCTTCATCTCTTCGGAGTTGGATTTGTGGCCCGGCATTTTAGGGTCGATGAACTCTCTGCGAAATAGCTGATCCGATACCAGAGTGGTCATCAACTCCAGTTCTTCAAGCGTGAGTTTCAAGGTGATGAGTGTCATCCGATTAGTTACCTGAATCTTCCACAGCGGAGCAAATCATGGCTTCCGTTGTCAGCATGAGAGAGGCGATGGAAGAAGCATTCTGAAGAGCTGTGCGGGTCACCTTCGTGGGATCGATAACGCCGGCCTTCACCAAGTCTTCGTATACGCCGGTGGAAGCGTTGAATCCGAAGTTCTTATCATTATCAGTCTTGATCTTCTCGACGACGATGGCGCCTTCGATCCCGCCATTGAGAACGATTTGGCGGACTGGCTCCTCGCACGCGCGGCGTACGATGGTGACGCCGAACTGTTCATCGCCTTCGAGCTTCAACTCAGCGAGTGCGATCGACGCGCGCAACAACGCAACACCGCCGCCCGGCACTATGCCTTCCTCAACCGCCGCGCGCGTGGCATGCAGAGCATCCTCCACGCGTGCCTTTTTCTCCTTCATCTCGGTTTCAGTTGCAGCACCGACTTTAATGATCGCCACGCCTCCGGCCAGTTTGGCCAGCCGCTCCTGCAGCTTCTCGCGATCGTAGTCCGAGGTGGTCTCTTCGACCTGTGTGCGGAGTTGCTTGATCCGGCCTTCAATACTCTTTTGCGTTCCAGCGCCGTCGACAATGGTGGTGTTGTCCTTATCCACCGTGATGCGCTTGGCTCGGCCCAGATCGTCCAACCGAACGCCTTCGAGCTTGATACCTGTCTCTTCCATGATGGCTTTCCCGCCAGTGAGGATCGAGATATCTTCGAGCATCGCTTTGCGGCGGTCGCCGAAGCCTGGCGCCTTTACCGCGCACACATTAATCGTTCCGCGCAGCTTGTTGACTACGAGCGTGGCCAGAGCTTCGCCTTCCACATCCTCGGAAATCACTAATAACGGCCTACCCGCGCGAGAGATCTGCTCGAGAATCGGAAGCAAGTCCTTCATGCTGGCGATCTTCTTTTCGTGAATCAGGATATACGGATCTTCGAGAACACATTCCATGCGCTCGGCGTCGCTCACAAAGTACGGCGAAAGGTAGCCGCGATCGAATTGCATGCCATCCACGGTCTCAAGCTCTGTGGTCGTGGTTTTGGATTCCTCGACCGTGATCACGCCGTCTTTGCCTACCTTCTTCATCGCTTCGGCAATCACGTCACCAATGGTGGAATCGGTATTGGCGGAAATGCTGCCGACCTGCGCGATCATGCCGCCGGAGACGGGTTTCGATAGCTTCTTGATTTCCCCAACGGCCACTTCGACCGCCCTATCGATACCGCGCTTGATGGCCATCGGGTTCGCGCCCGCTGTAACCGCCTTGACGCCTTCGCGGAAAATGGCTTGCGCCAGAATGGTGGCGGTGGTGGTCCCATCGCCGGCAATGTCAGAGGTCTTCGACGCAACCTCACGCACCATCTGGGCTCCCATGTTCTCGAGCGGGTCCTTCAGCTCGATTTCTTTCGCGACCGTGACACCGTCTTTGGTGATCGTCGGCGAGCCGAACTTCTTGTCGAGAACGACATTGCGGCCTTTAGGACCGAGTGTCACCTTGACTGTGTTGGCGAGCTGGTTGACGCCGCGCAGAATTGCCTGACGGGACTCGTCGCTATAAATAATCTGTTTTGCCATTGAGGGTTTCCTTGTGAGTCGAAATTCGAATTAGCCGGCGTTCTTCGCCGCCTGAGCTCCCGAGCTCAGAACGCCGAGGACGTCGTCCTCGCGCATGATGATGTATTCAGTGCCATCCAACCTGGTCTCGCTGCCGGAGTACTTTCCAAAGAGGATGCGGTCGCCGGCTTGGACGTCGAGAGCGGTCAGTTCGCCGTTGTCGAGCCTCTTGCCGTGTCCGACGGCAATTACTTCGCCTTCCTGGGGCTTCTCTTTGGCTGAATCGGGAATGATCAGGCCCTTATACGTGGCTTCTCTTTCCTCGATCCGCTTCACCACGATGCGGTCGGACAGAGGTCGGATATTCATAATGTTGTGAGCTTTCTCCAGGTTCTGATGCGGAGCCAAGCGACCTGCGGACTGGGCAAAAGCGCTGGCACTTAACCAATATAAGTTAATTTGCTTTACTTGTCAAGCCGTAAATGCGATATTGAGTAAAGCTGCTTTACTTGCGTCAGTTAATTTCAGGCTTACGGGAGGCGTGGTGGATGTCCCGCTAGTGATCAAGCGCCGCTTAAAGGAACTGGGTCTTGACCAAAAAGACTTGGCCGCGGCCGCCCAAGTCACAGAATCCTACATCTCGCAATTGCTGGCGCGGAAGAAGGCTCCTCCAGCGCCCGGTCGCACCGATATCTACGAGAAGATGGGCAAGTTCTTGAAGCTTCCGGACGAGGAGCTTTCGAAACTGGCCGAGCTGCAGCGGCAGGAAGACTTAAGGAAGAAGATAGCGGAGCCGCCTAAGCCTCTGTTTGAAGAATTCAGAGAGTTGATTCTCCGCAAATGCAGCTCAGAGCGGCGAGAGGAAATACGCAGGATTTTCGAGAAGGAACCATTTGGGGAACTAGAGCGCCTGATCACGCAGAAGCTCTTGGATACGGCGAAGAGAATCGCCAAAGAGGAATTAGAAAGTGAAGAGTGGCTCCGCCTGATCGCGCAGCTCAGCGAGCGGAGTTATGAGCAGACGCGAGTAGCGATACTCGAGTTTCTCGATACGGATGTCTTCCACGTATCGGTTGAAAACTGCGTCTCATTTCTGGACCCGCTGATCGAGTCCTGGGACATTGAATTGCAAACCTTCGGCATGGAAATTGTCTTGAACCGCAGGTTGGCCGTTGGCCATCCGAAGCGATTCGAATTCGTTGAACGTGAGGCTGAACAACACTTTGGAATAGAGCCTGGACTGGAAGAATTTCTGAGGGATACGTCCCTGGGCGGCGATGCCACCGAAGAGGAAATAGAGTTTCTCCGGAGACTGCGTTTCAAGGGGAAACGGCCTACTCCGATCTACTATTACCGGGAACTCCAGAATCTTAGAGACCCGTTACATTTCCGGATCGATCGAGAGAGTACGGCCACATCATGAAAGAAAATTCGAAACTCCGCAAAATTGCTTTTGTCGGCGACTACCTGCCTCGAAAGTGCGGCATTGCGACGTTCACATCCGACCTGCTGGCGGCCGTGGCAACCGCCCATCCGCAAAGCCAGTGCCTCTCCGTATCGGTTAACGATCTTCAGGAAGGATACGAGTACCCGGAAGAAGTGCGCTTCGAGATTGAGGAGCAGGACCTTTCCTCTTATCTGCGTGCCGCGGACTTCCTCAACATCAGCAATGTGGACATGGTTTGCTTGCAGCACGAGTTTGGTATTTTCGGCGGCCCTGCCGGCGGTCACATTCTGGCATTTCTGCGCGAATTGAGGATGCCTGTGGTCACCACGCTTCATACCGTTTTGCGCGAGCCGAGGGTTGACCAGCGGCGCGTGATGCAGGAGTTGATCTCGCTTTCGACACGGCTTGTGGTGATGGCGGAGCGCGGGCGGCAGATGCTCAGAGAGATTTACAATGCTCCCTCGGTCAAAATCGATCTAATCCCGCATGGAATTCCCGACGTCGGGTTCGTGGATCCGACTTATTTCAAGGACCAGTTCGGTGTAGAAGGCCGGGTAGTGCTCCTCACGTTTGGTCTACTCTCGCCAAATAAGGGGATCGAACATGTACTCAACGCCCTGCCGGATATTTTGGCGGAGTTTCCCGATGTTGTTTACATTGTCCTGGGTGGCACTCATCCCAACGAAATGCGCGAACATGGGGAAGCCTACCGGTTCAGCCTCGAAATCCTTGCTAAGAAAAATAAGATAGAGAAAAACGTTGTGTTTTACAACCGGTTCGTGGATCTCGAGAACCTGAAGGAGTTCATCGGCGCCGCGGACCTCTACATAACACCTTACTTGAATGAAGCGCAGATCACGTCGGGAACGCTGGCCTACACCTTTGGCGCAGGTAAAGCGGTAATTTCCACGCCATACTGGCACGCCGCGGAACTATTAGCGGATGACCGCGGCGTATTAGTGCCGTTTGGCGATGCGCCGGCCATCGCACGCGAGGTGATTGGCTTGCTGCGCGACGACACGCGCCGGCATGCTATGCGCAAAAACGCTTACCGGATCGGACGTGAAATGGTCTGGAGCAACGTCGCGCAGCTCTACATGCGCTCGTTCGAATTATCGCGGCTGGAAGGACCGGCGCTCTCCCGGAAATCTCTTCTTACGAAGACGCTCGACCAAAGGCCGCGAGAGCTGCCGGAGTTGAAGTTGGACCATCTTTTGCAGATGACCGACTCAACCGGGGTCCTCCAACATGCCGTTTTCAGCGTCCCGAATTTTTCCGAAGGATATTGCACGGACGACAATGCCCGCGCCTTTATCTTGACTGTGCTGCTCGATGAATTAGGAGAGGACCAGGAACGCGGTCGGGCCGTGGCCACCACTTGCGGAGCTTTCCTTCATCACGCGTTCGATAGAAAGAAGAATCGGTTCCATAATTTCATGAGCTTTGAGCGCCGCTGGCTCGACGAGCAAGGCTCGGAGGATTGCCACGGGCGCGCGCTCTGGGCGTTGGGTATCGGCGTGGGACGTTCTCCCTTCCGAAGCTTTCAGATGATGGCGGGACAGCTCTTTGCCTTGGCGCTACCGACCGTGACGCAGTTCACTTCGCCGCGTGCATGGGCGTTTGGTCTCATCGGCATTCACGAATACTTGCGCCGATTGAGTGGCGACAGCCTGGTCACCCAAACTCGCGAGAGCCTCACATCTCGGCTCGTAGACCTTTTCGACAGAAATGCCGAGCCGGACTGGCGCTGGTTTGAAAAGGAGCTGTCGTACGATAACGCCAAACTCGCCCATGCCTTGATTCTGAGCGGGCGCGCGACCGGACAACAGGCCGTGTATAAGCGAGGACTCGAGGCATTACGGTGGCTGACGGAATTGCAAATGTCCGAGAAGGGTCACTTTCGGCCCATCGGCAGTAACGGATTTTACCGCCGTGGCGGCACGCGCGCCAACTTCGACCAGCAGCCAATTGAGGCGCACGCGACGGTATCGGCGTGTCTCGAAGCCTATCGCACCACATCGGACGTCTGGTGGTACGAACAGGCACAACGTGCCTTCGACTGGTTCATCGGCTGGAACGATCTCGGTTTGGAACTCTACTCGCCAGAAACTGGCGGCTGCCGCGACGGGTTGCACGTGGATCGGGTCAATGGGAACCAGGGGGCGGAGTCCACTTTGGCTTTCTTACTCTCTTTAGCGGAAATGCGGCTCGCGCAGAACATGCTTACGAGTTTTAAGCAGCCGATCGCCGTCGAAGAGTAAGTACTTATCATGTCAATCGACGTCAAACGTACCACCACGATACTCACGCCCAACCAGTCGCGCGTTCTTCTGCGCCCATTCAACCCGGGAGATCCGAAACGCATCGGGAGGATTATCGATAGGATCATGTTGGTCCCGGAAGACCAGATCGAGCACTTGCTGAGTGAAGTCTCCGCTGAATTTTCCCAGCGGCACAATGAAATTCGCAAACTTTTTCTGGAACGATTTGAAGTACTCCGCAAGCTAGTGTCTACGGACGAGGAGATGTCCGAGCAAAGGCAGTTGTTGATCGGCTCCTATTTCCTGGCCGAATACTCTCTAGAATCCGCCGCGCTGTTCAATCCTTCCATCGTTCCGCACGCCGATCAAACTGGCCTGCCACCCGGCGCTCTGCGATTCATTCTCAGCTTGCGTGCCACTGGGGAAGGGCACATTTCTTCCATTACTTTTCGGACAGGTATTATCCATGCCGATCATCGGATCGAAGTACTCACAGCCGCCGGCTTCCTCACCGAGCCGCGGCAAGTGCCAAATCCGTTGTATGAGAAGCCGCAGTTCACGAAGAAACTCTCTGAGTTGGGATTGACAAACGAATTCACCGCCCGGGTCATCGGCAAACTCGGCGCGTTATTTTCACTCGAAGAACTCCGGTCCAGCCTCCAGAGCGAAAGGGCGCAATCAGGGCTGCCGGATGGAACAACATGCGACGATCAAGACGCCGCGAAGGGCATTTGGATGCTTGCCCGATCCAACTACGAAGTTCAGTTCCAGCCCAAACAGTCGCTATCCGAACGCATACTCTTCCCAGCCACGCCCTCGCAACGAAATGGCATTGAGGACGCGCGGTTCGTCTGCTTCTCAAAGGATGACGGTACGCAGGTCTACTACGCTACCTTCACGGCTTTCGATGGCAAGGTGATCATGCCGCAGTTGGTCGAGACATCAGATTTCCTCCTGTTTCGATTTATCACCCTGAATGGTCCCGCGGCCGAAAACAAAGGGATGGCGCTCTTTCCTCGCAAGATTAACGGCCTCTATGCGATGCTTTCCCGCCAGGACAACGAGAACATCTATCTTATGTTCTCCAAAAGTGTTTACTTCTGGCACGAACGCAAAGTGCTGCTGAAACCTACGTTTCCCTGGGAGTTGGTCCAGCTTGGGAACTGCGGATCTCCGATTGAAACCGATGCAGGATGGCTGGTTCTGAGCCATGGCGTCGGCCCCATGCGCAAGTATTGTATCGGGGCGTTCCTGCTCGACCGCGACGATCCGGCCAAAGTGATCGGCCGTCTCCGCGAGCCTTTGCTCAAACCCAATGAGAACGAACGGGAAGGCTATGTGCCGAATGTCGTTTATACGTGCGGCGCTTTGGTCCACAACGGCGAACTGATCATTCCATATGGCCTGGCCGATCACGCCACTGGCTTCGCGACCGTCCCGCTCAACGACGTGCTGGCCGCCATGAACCGATGAGAACGCCGCAGCATGAGAATGCCCGATAAAAGGGTGGCTATTCTGTCGCCGGTAGCCTGGCGAACGCCTCCCCGGCAATACGGCGCCTGGGAGACGGTCGCGAGCAACATCGCCGAAGGACTCGTGGCTCATGGCTGGGACGTGACCTTGTTCGCCACCGGGGATTCCGTCACCCGCGCTAGTCTGCGTTCTGTGGTGGACCAGGGTTATGAAGAAAATCGCGCCACCGATCCCAAAGTAGCCGAATATCTTCACATCTCTGAAGTATTTGAGCACGCCGCCGAGTTCGACCTGATCCACAGCCATTATGATTTCATGGCGCTGACTTACTCGAGGCTGATCAAGACACCAATTCTTACTACCATCCATGGGTTTTCGTCGCCCAAGATCATGCCCGTCTATCAGAAGTATCGTGACGGATATTTTGTTTCCATCAGTGACTCCGATCGCGCCCCGGGTCTGAATTATCTTGCGACAGTCTACAACGGGATCGATCTCTCGTTATATCTTCTTCAGGAAGCCGGCGGTGATGACTTAGTCTTTCTTGGCCGTATTCACCCGGACAAGGGCGTTCATCTGGCGATCGAAGTTGCCCGCCGTAGCGGCCGGCGCTTGATTATCGCCGGCATTATCCAGGATGAGTCCTATTTTTATGAAAAGGTAAAACCGTACATCGACGATCGCAACATCTGCTATATCGGGCCGGTGGGTATAGCAGAAAAAAATGAACTCTTCGCGCGTGCCTACGCCCTAATCCATCTGAACACTATCCCGGAACGGTTCGGATTGGTCCTGGTTGAAGCGAACGCAGCGGGCGTGCCAGTTATTGCCATGGACCGGGGCTCCTGCCGTGAGGTGATCCAAGACGGCAGGACTGGATTTCTGGTCGCGAACGTGAACGAGGCCATCGAGGCCCTGGAGCGCCTCCCCGAAATCGATCGCAGCGCTTGCCGGCAACGGGTCGCGCAATACTTTTCGATCGAGACGATGGTTGAGGGGTACGAGCGCGTTTACTCGAAGATTTTTGACCTGGAAGAAAAGAGACAGTCATGAAGCCGGACATGATCAGGCGATATAGCCATAACCCCATCCTTACTAAGGCGGAGATCCCTTACCCGGTGGAAACTGTCCACAATGCGGCGGTGGTGAAGCATGAGGGCCAATACATCATGCTTTTCCGTTCGCATCTCCGTACCGGCCGTTCCATCATCGGCCTGGCGCGCAGTCCCGACGGCTTCCACTTCACCGTCGATCCGGAACCCTTTCTGCTTCCCGCACGGGACAGCCCGTTTGCCGCCTACGAAGAGTTCGGCGTAGAGGATCCACGCGTGACTCGGCTCGAAGGCGAGTACTTTATCACCTACAGCGCCTATTCGCGAAATGGAGTGCGGATCGCACTAGCCAAGACGAAAGACTTCAGGCAGGTGGAAAGAATCTCGCTCATCACGGAAGCGGACTATCGAAACGTAGTGATCTTTCCGGAGAAGTTTGATGGATTATATGCGCGGCTTGACCGGCCGCATTCGGAGATCAGCCCTTGGTCAATCTGGATTTCTTATTCTCCGGATCTGCGTTTTTGGGGCGAATCGCAGCTCATTATGAAGCCTGAACCCTATCACTGGGACGAAATGAAGATCGGTCCCGGCGCGCCACCGATCAAAACGGACCGCGGATGGCTTTCTATCTACCACGGAGTTTTCCAAACGATGGATGGATCTATCTATCGCTTGGGGGTTGCTCTTCACGACCTTCGGAATCCGGCAAAGATCATCGGCGTGGGAGACTCGTGGATCTTACAGCCGGAGGATCCTTGGGAAATAACCGGCTATGTTCACAACGTCGTGTTCACTTGTGGGGCTGTTCCGGAACTCGATGGAACCGTGAAGATTTACTGGGGTGGCGCGGATACGGTCATGTGCGTTGGCGAGGCGAATATCTCGGATCTGGTGGAGGTGTGCGTGGAGCACGGCAGGCCGGCCAAATAAGTAAACCTGGTGAACGGTAAGCGCCACTACCGAAAGGCGAAATCCATCCGGCTTTCGCGGAAAGAAGCCGGTAGTCACCAAGGGATGGGTAATCCGTAATCAGCTGGGCAAACCATCTCTTATTACGAGGCGGTGAGCGGTGAAGTTGCTGGGAACTCGCCTAACTATCAGTTTTCGCCGCATTGCCAGTAGTGGCGGCAAAGGTATTTCGGAACCCCCCTTGAGACGGCTACTTTGGGCTTGTTGCCACGGCTGGTATCAGCGCGACTCGCTTCTCTGGCTGCTTCAATCTGTTCCCGCGTCCTTACGTCAGGTTCCGACAGCCTCAGCTTCTTTTTAGCGCGAGCCACCTGACCCTTGTGTCGCTTCTCTAGTCTTTTGTCCATACTCTACGCTACACCGTGCGCACTGTCGCTGAGCATATTCTTTGGAAGGATGTTGCGGTTCAGAACGGCCGCGCGATCAGTTCGTTCAGAGGATGTTGGATCTCGAGGCTTTGGGGGCAGGTTGATTGCTGAAAACGCAGCTCTCATCCTTTCAGTTTGTCAGGAAGTCGGCATGTCGGACCGGTGCTCAGCGCAGGAGGATCGCTTTTCATGAAGGGGCCGCCCGTTACACGGTAATTTGCGCTTTAGCATCTCCCGGAATGCGGTTTCAGCAGCTCGCTGGCTCACGTGCGTTATCGTTGGCCGAAGCCGGATTCGTGAATGGTGATTCCCCGTGCCGACAGCTCGCTTAGCAACTGCTTCACTGCTGGTGAGATCTCAGTGTTTTCTGGCACGATTACTGCCCACTCCAAATTTTCCCTGAGCTCGTGCGTGGTGATCTCCCACTGACCGAGATGGGCCGGTATTGTGGCTCCAATTTGAATGAGGCACCAGTGTCGAATGAGTGCGAGTGCAACCTCCCTATCAGGCAATGGACCGCGAACGATGAAGTGATTGTCGCCATACACCAGGATGCCCACCATCGCGATCTTATGCCGAAAGGCGGTAATCGGGAACCGGATAACCGATCGCGAAATGGTAGACCACTTGTCCCTGCTTGGACGTGAGGTTGAGATAGCGGTGCACCTCTTCGTCATAAAACGCGCCAATGCCGGTTGCCGCCAACCCGAGGGCTTCCGCCGCGAGATAGAGCCGGTGGCCGATAGCGCCTGCTTCAAAATGCACATAACGATAACCACGATCACCATGGGCGCGGACGGCACGGTCGAGATCGCCGATCATCGAGAAGGCGACGCATGCGTTACCCGCGAGATCCTGCCCAAGGCTCAAACCGGCGGCGGTGAGGCGCTGGTCGCCACTCCTGATCTGCTCCAACTCAGCACGATCAGGCCACAACCGGTATACACCAGGCGCCAGATCGTCGATACGATGGGCGTACAGATAGAGCTGGATAAAAGGTGCACCGACGAAATCAGAAGAGAATGGCCGGCTTGCGACCGAGAGGATTGCCGAGAGTTGCGCCAACGACATCGAGTGCATTCCGCTGCCCTGGAAGTCGAGCGCTGAACGCCGCCTTCGGGCTACTTCGCCAAAGGCTCTCTGAGATGAAGCGACAGATGGCAGCTTGATTTCTCCGGAGCCAGTGGGAGACGGCTCGGCCGCGGAAATGCCGCGGTCCGCGTGCCCGTTGAGTTTCGTCGCCGTGTGAATCTCTTCAATGTATGGGTAAGCGATTGTTTGCGTCGAAATCTGGTTCGCGCGCCCGCCGTACCAAATAAGCTGACAGGCTTGTCGTTCGCCGACTGGAATGGACCTACCGCGCAGCTCGACAATGAGCATCGGCCACTCGTCCGGTTCGAGGCCGCAGGACTGGGAGACTTCATCGTCGCGAAAACGACCGAACGCAAAAGTGTCGCATCCAATGGCTTGCGCGGCTAATGCGAGTGCCTGCCAGGCGTGCCCGATGTCGTGCAGGCAGTAACGATATGCCCGGTCGCGGTACTTCCACGACTCGCGCCACGCAATGCTGGTGAGCGCAAACACGACTGGCGCGGAGCTGTCGCTGTCGGCCAAATTAAAATTGAGATCACCCAGCGCACGCTGCTCAGCCATGTGCGAAGAAGGACGGTAATGATAGAGCCCGTCGGGCCACCCGTTCAGGCCCCGTGTGAGGAAGTGAAACTCGGTCGGATGCAGATTACCGGAGGATGGATTCACGCGCAAAGCGTATAGATCTCCGGTGGACGGAACGCGCTTGGACGCGCTGATCGAAGCGGAATAAAACAGCAGTTGCGAAAGGAAGGCCGCACCATCACTGGCCGAAGTGGTGCCCGAGACACCATTAAGCACTGCAAGGGCGGAGATTTTAGGGACGGGCGGATCGGCTGGAAGGTCCAGCACCGGTACGCCCTCATAATGTCGGAACGGATCGGGCATGTTTGCCCAGTCGAGAAGATGCGGCGCTCGCCTCAGCGATCCAACGCTGTGCTTGGTAGATTCGTGATATTCGCTCCAGGTCATTGCTATGGACGGGTATCAGTGAGATGCAGTTAGGCGCGCCGTTCCCATGCTGACGCGACCGTAATTGTGATTAAAGCCCGTTGAACTCCATAGGCATTGGACGTCTGCAGGTGCGTTGACGAATCAACGAATCGCGATTTCGGCAAGGACTCATGTTCTGGAGGTCTCAATTTAGTCGCCTGATACCAATCTGAACAAATTGGTGCATTTTAGCGTAGTTTAAGGCACGAAATCCTCGGCATGGGT
>DASVGP010000255.1:0-17314 GCA_036379475.1 Bryobacteraceae bacterium
GTTCGGACGGGCATCGGGAGATCACCGCCCAGGTGGTGGTGATCGCGACCGGTACGAAGCCCGCCTGCTCTCCCAAGGTGCCCATCAACGCGCGCACCATCATCAACAGCGATCAGATTCTCGAAATGCCTTGCATTCCGCGATCCCTAATCGTGGTGGGCGGCGGCGTCATTGGTGTCGAATATACTTGCATGTTCGCGACGCTGGGCGTGCGTGTGACTCTGATCGAGAGGCGCCCGAGACTGCTGGAATTCGCCGATTCGGAGATGGTGGAAGCTTTGTCCTATCACCTGCGCGATCACCGGGTGACGATGCGGCTGAACGAAGAAGTTCACAGCGTGGAAGAAACCGCCGGAGGCGCGGGAGTGGTGGCCAATCTGGAAAGCAAGAAGAAGGTGTCAGGCGACGCTTTGCTGTACGCGGTAGGCCGGCAAGGCAATGTGGACGAATTGAACCTGGCCGGGGCGGAGCTTCAGGCGGATGCGCGCGGGCGGATCAAAGTGGATGAAGATTACCGCACTTCTCAGCCGCATATTTATGCGGTCGGCGACGTAATCGGCTTTCCCAGCCTGGCGTCGGTTTCGATGGAACAGGGGCGGCTGGCGGTATCGCACGCCTTTGGCCGTCCGGTGAATTCGTATCCGGGCTATTTCCCATTCGGCATCTACACCATTCCGGAAATTTCATTCATCGGTAAGACAGAGGAACAACTGACCGAAGAAGACGTGCCGTACGAGGTGGGGGTCGCGTATTATCGTGAGATTGCGCGAGGGCAAATCCGTGGCGACACCACCGGGCGTCTGAAACTGATTTTCCATCGCGAAACGCTCGAACTTCTGGGAATCCATATCATCGGGGAGGGCGCGGCTGAGTTGCTGCACATTGGCCAGGCGGTTTTGATCTTAAAAGGCAAAGTCGATTACTTTGTCGATACGGTGTTTAATTATCCGACGCTTGCGGAGTGCTATAAAGCCGCCGCGTTCAACGGGCTGAATAAGCTCGCGATCTCTTAAAGGTGGCTAGCATGACGCAAAGTATAGGCATCGTCGTCAGTGAACGAATTGCGGCGGCTCGCGTCTCGGAGAACAAAGTTTGCGGATCTCCGCGAACCTATCCCGAAGATGAATCCATTACCGACGCTCTGCTGGGCGTGCCGGCGGAAGACATTATCGGAAGAATCGCCGAACTGGTTCGAGGGCTGGGTCTGACCGCGGCGCCCGATTACGTGGGCCTGGGCATGCCGGGTATTCTGCGCAACGGCGTGGCGGAAGATTCGCCGAACCTGGTGCAATTCAAGGGAGTGAACGTAAAGGCGCTGCTGACCGCCGCGCTCGAGCCGATTTTCGGACGCGTTCCGGTGGCGGTCTTTAACGATGCCGACGTGATGGCGGCGGGAATCGCCGCGCGTCACGGGCATTTGAAGCGGCTGATTCGTGTGTGGACTCTCGGCAATGGTATCGGCTACGGGCGCTATCCGTCGAAGGAAGGTGTTTGGGAGGCCGGTCACTCGATCGTCATGCTGGACCCGAAGGAACGCTTTTGCGGCTGCGGCGGCCTGGGGCACCTGGAGGGAGTTATGGGCAACCGCGCCATGCGCCTCCGCTTTATGGATCTGGAACCCGAAGAGATCTTCGCCCAGGCCGCAGCCGGAGAAGCTCGCTGCGTGGATTTTGTGAAGTTGTGGCATCGGGCGCTGGCGGCAGGCACGGCTACCAGCATTCACCTCGACGGGCCGGGGAAATTCTATGTCACCGGACACAATGCGCGTTTTGTCAGCCTTCCGCTGTTGCGCGAATATCTGCTCGAAATGGTAAAGCTCAGCCCTTTGCAGCAATATCACGTGGAAGTGGTTCCGGGAGGCGAACTGGTGGCCATCGCCGGAGCTGCGGTGAATGCGCGGCAAGCGACCGAACGTGAGAGCGCCCGGAGCCGGGGTTCAGCAGTTTAGATAATTTAGTGAACCCCGCTTGACTCTTTAATGAACTCCGCTTCGCTGGCGGGCCACTAAAAATTCGTCGCCTGCGTGCCAAGTCGGCAAGCGTGGAATGTCGGCGATATCAAGCCCGAGAGTAAATCCGAAATCGGCCATCTGCACGATGCCGGCGAAATCCCAATTGGTGTGATATTCGTCCGACGGCTGATGATAGTGCTCGGTGTTGTACTGCTGGAAGACGGTCTTGCCGAAATTGGCCGGTTTGCCGATGTAATCAGTGCCCTGCTCGACGGAGAACGCGGGAATCCCAACGCGCGCGAAGGAGAAATGATCGGAGCGGTAATAGGAGCCCTGGCCCGGTTCGGGATCGGGTTCGATGCTGAGGCCGAGACGTTTGGCGTCGCGCTGCACGAGCGGCCAAAGCGTAGTCCGTTCGGCGCCGATGAGCGAAACGTTGCGCGTGCGGCCGAAAGGATAGAAGGCATCGAAATTCAAATCCGCCGCAGTCCGGCCAGCAGGAATTTCGGGATGCTTGGAGTAGTATTCCGAGCCGAGTAAGCCCGCTTCCTCCGCGGTCACAAAAATAAATAAAGCAGAACGCTTCGGTTTGACCGGCAACGCCTCCCACTGGCGCGCCATTTCGAGCAGCATGCCGCAACCCGTAGCGTTATCGACTGCGCCGTTGTAAATATCGTCGCCGCTTACAGGAATGCCGATGCCTAAATGGTCCCAATGCGCTGTGAAGACAACGGCCTGCTTTTTTAATTGAGGATCGGCGCCTGCGATGCGGCCAATGACATTTCTGCTCTCGATCTGCCGCAGCTTGATCGGAATATGTCCGACAACGCGAACGCCAAGCGGTATGGGATGGAAGTTCCGCCGATTCGACATGGCGAGCAGTTGCGGAATTGTCTTTCCGGTCGCGGCAACCAGCTTGGCTCCTGCCTGCTCGGTAAGCCAGGCAGCCAGCTTCAGGCCATGCTGCCCGGGCGGCAGCTTGAGTTGAGACTGTTCCCTGCCCCACGAACCGCTGACGACATTCCAGCCATAGCCGGCGGTAGGCGTGGTGTGGATGATCAGGGCGGCTACCGCGCCACGGCGCGCGGCTTCTTCAAACTTATAGGTCCAGCGGCCGTAATAGGTGAGCGACGGGCCGGCAAAAAACGCCGGATCGTTGGAGGGCGGTTCATTCGTAAAGTACACCAGAACTTTGCCGCGCAGACCCATATCGGTGCCGCCGGTGCCTTTATAGTCGTCCCAATGATATTGGGGCGCCGAAATTCCATGACCGACGAAAACTGCTTCCGCATCGAAATTATTTTCGGACTTCTGCGTGAGCGGAATGCCTACGTAATCTGAAACCCGGTGCAATCGCACCGTCCCATGCGGCCCCTCAAAAGCGAGCGTCGCGGAGGGCCGCACCGTACAGCCGACCAGCGGGACGGCCTGGAAGTAGGTGCCGTTGTCGCCGCCGGGCGGCACACCTTCCGCTTGCAATTGAGAAGCGATGCACTCGGTCGCGAGCCGCCCGCCTTCGGTTCCGACTCCGCGGCCCTGGAGGCGGTCGCTGGCGAGATACTTCACGTGGGCCCGGATCCGGCTCGCCGAAATCCGGACGCTCTGCGCAGCGAGAATGGTCATCGCGCAAGCTCCTGCGATAAAAAGACGAGAGAACACAGATCCAGTCTAGCGGGAAAGTATGAGATGATCTGTAAACTAAATCAGTAGGGGGGAACGCACGGCTGTTTCCCAACTTCTTAGAATGAATCGGCGTGGAAAACTGAAAATCTTCCTGGGGTACGCGGCCGGGGTGGGCAAGACGTACCAGATGCTGGAAGAGGCCCAGAACCTGAAAGCCAGCGGCGTGGACGTCGCCATTGGCTACTTCGAGCCGCACGGCCGCAGAGACACAATCGCGAAGACCGAAGGCCTGGAGATGATCCCGCGCGAGATCGTCGAATACCGCGCTTCCCGCTACGAAGAAATGGATACCGGCGCAATCGTGTCGCGGCGCCCTTCATTGGCCGTCGTCGACGAACTCCCGCATACCAACGCGCCGGGATCGGTGCGCGGCAAGCGCTGGGAAGACGTGATGTTTCTTCTCGATTGCGGAATCGATGTGCTGACGACGATGAACGTGCAGCACTTCGAGAGCCTTAACGACCGCATGGCGCAGATCACCGGCATCGCGGTGCGGGAGACGATTCCAGACTGGGTGGTGAAGCAAGCGGACGAAGTGGTGATGGTGGACGTGACACCGCGCGCGCTGCTCAACCGGCTGGAACGGGGGGTGGTGTACCCGCCCGAAAAAGCCAAACGGGCGATTGAGAATTTCTTCAAGGAATCCACGCTGGTCGCGCTGCGGGAGATGGCGCTGCGGCAAACCGCCCAGGAGGTGGAAGAGAGAATCGGTCAGGAAACTGAGGAGCCCGCCGAGGCGGAATCGCCTTCCCGCGGCAGAAGATTGGACGATGCCGTGGTCATCTACGTCGGCGCGGACCCCTCCACGGCGATGCTGATCCGGCGGGGCAAGCGCGTGGCCGATGTCCTTCAGGCACCTTGCTTCGCGGTTTTTGTCGCTAACGATGCGCGCATGCAGGCGCTGCCGGAAGCCAGGCGCGAGGCGGTGGAACGCCATCTGAACTTCGCCCGTAATATGCACATCGAAACTTCCGTGCTCACGGGAAGCGAACATGCCAAGATCCTGGTGAATTTTGCCCGCGAACACAGCGCGCGCCAGATTTTCCTGCCGCGTTGCGCGGGCAAGGGTTTCGATCGCTTGTTGGGGAAAAATTTGGTAAGCGAAGTGGTGAGCCTGGCGCGAGATATCGAGGTGACGATCGTGGCTGACCGCAAACGGCAGAAGGACGCGGCGAACAAATAAGAGATGAGCGGATGCAAGGAGTAAGCGTCGAGTTAGGGCCGCGCCAAGTCGATTTGGTGCTTAAGTCCATCGAGATCGTCAGGCGGACGCTGACGGACATGGAAAGCGAAGCGGATTGCAATATCGAGACCACGGAAGAGCTGTCGCGCATTGCCGAGATTCTAATGCGCGCCCAAGAGAAGTACAACCGGACCGCGCGCGAGGTGCAACTCGCGCTGTATTGATCGGCAGAGCGAACAGAGCCCCGACCGTTAGGGAGGGGTTCACATTGCCGCAGAACCATCCCTCGCTCACGCTCGGGGTTTTGTTGGTGCGGCCGAGCGAATGGTAGATTGGTAGAGCCAACCGGTCGTCGGGCCGTGGCGCAGCCTGGCTAGCGCGCTTGCTTGGGGTGCAAGAGGTCCCGGGTTCAAATCCCGGCGGCCCGACCAGGAAAGCCCTTCAAAATCAACACCCAGTTTCCTAAAACAGTTCCAAACCGAAGCTGATTGTGCTCAAAATTGTGCATAAAATCCATCAGCTCGCCATCTGTGTGCTCAAAACTCCGCGCTCGTTCGCCTGCCGGTCCAGCTTGGTCAACGCCTCGCGCATCATTCCGAGCTTTGCCTGACTGTACAGCTTGAAGACTTCCGCATCGCCCTGTCTCAACATTTGCGTCACCATATGATCGGCAACGCCGCCCGCGCTCAGCCGGGTAGCGAATGTGTGCCGAAGCTCGTACGGGGCGAAATACGACACCCCGGCTTTCTTCAGCGTCGCCGCCCAGACTTTGCGGAGATTGGTCATATACGGTTTGTGCGCCGTGGCCTTTGGGCTTGGGAACAGCTATTCGCTTCCGGGCGTTTCTGCGATCTGACGCCGGAATGCCTCCTTCGCAGCGGCGGTCAATGGCATGTCGCCAATGCCGTTCGTCGTTTTGGAGTCCGCGATATGTACCAACCCGTTTTCGAGATCGACCTGTGCCTTTTTAATTGGAAACAGTTCCTTCTTGTACCTCAGCCCGAGTTCCGAAACGATCACGACGATGTTTCTCAGGTAGCTGGGCGCGACGATCTCGATCTTCGCCTGCTCGGTAGCCGACATGTAGTGCGGCTTCCGGGTTGACTTCTTCACTGAAGCCGGAAATTCGACCGCCATGCACGGATTGGCGGCGAGCCGTTTCTGTTTGACCGCGATGTTCAGAATATGCGATAAGATCCTGAAATCCTGGTGGGCCGTCGCCGGCTTGATCTGGCCCCGCAACTGAACTCCGAACTTCGTATGAATTCTTCTCCCGGATTTTAGCCGTTCCCTCAGGTAGTCTTCGACACCTTCGGCGGTGATCTCCGATAAAGCAAGGCCGCCGAAGGCCGGTCTCAGAAACTTCAGCGCATTCACATTCTGCTCGTGATTGCCGGCACTTCGAAACGGCGGCTTGGATCGCCGCTCCAAAAACCAGTCGGCCCATTGATTAAATGTGAGCCGTTTGCTGGTCAAGACAGTCGCCAGACTCCCGTCGTCCCGCGCATCGAGACGATCCCGAAGGAACCGTTCCGCTTGCTGACGATCGGATGTCCCGGTCGACTCTCGTACAATTTCTCCTTTCTGGTCCTTATAGCGGACCTGCCAAAATTCTGAATTTTTCCGTCTGTAGATCGCACCGCCTACTTTTGGCGGTCGTCCCTTCTTAGCCATAGATTCCTCCATTTACGTGAAATTGCTGGCGCCACGGCTCCAATTCCGACAATCGGAACCGGATTGCGCGCCCCATCATTCGAAAGTGGGGAATCTGCTTCCGCTCAACATAAGAATAGACCAAAGAAGGGCTGACGCCCAGGAAGCGAGCGGCGGTCTTTACATCCACCGGCTTCTCGAACACTTCCGCTTTCGGAGCTTCTGTAAGCGGTGTTTGCAAGTTCGTCATCGGCGCCTCACGCACTCGAACCGGAAGGAATTGTGCTGTCTGTTTCCATCCGCGTTGGTCTCCTTTGATTCAGATCAGCTTTTGACCGGTCGGGTCGCCATCCGCGTGGACCTTGCGGATGTCAAATCGTGGTTTGCTCAAAGCCGCACGAGCCGTTGCCATCGGGTCATCCACATCGCGGCGATTCACTTCTCGGGAAACAATAGCGGCATTGGGCAGTACCCCGCCAGTCCTCTCCTTCCTGCGGCACCGGTTGATATACGTGGTAAGAACGTCAGGCGTAATTTGGATTCCAACTGAAGAGAAAACGACGATCCAGGTTATAGCGACACCGGCGCAAGTAGCTCAAGCACAGGTGCACCAGCAGGAAAAGCACCGGATCGTCGGCATTCTACCGAATTACTATACGAGTTACATCTGGACCGCGCCAATGCCACCAAAACTGACGTTCAACTTGGCATTTAGGTCTCTTACCGATCTGGTTACATTTCTGGTCGCGGCAGGCGTTGCCGGAGTGGAGCAAGCGCACAACACCTTCCCTGGGTACGGACCGGGGTGGGAGGGATATAGAAAGCGGTATGGATCAACGTATGCGGATACCGTAGCAGGCAAGATGCTGGGCAGCGCAATCTTCCCGGTGATTTTTCATCAAGATCCACGATACTTCTATCGCGGCTCCGGAAGCATCCGCTCACGGATCATTTACGCATTAATTTCAACGGTAACCTGTCGGGGAGATAATGGACGCCTGGAGTTTAATTACTCACGCGTGCTTGGGAACTTCGCGGCGGCTGGGCTCTCGAACGTTTACCGGGCTCCAAGCGACCGGCGGGCGACCCTGACCCTGCGAAATGGGCTGATTATTACAGCAAGCGGCGCAGTTGTAAATCTATTACGCGAGTTTGTTTCGCGGAAGCTGACGTCACATGTACCGGCATTTGCGAATGGCAAACCCTAACGGGATTCGATCATAATCACTGCAACTTCGCAAGCTCCTTCCTATAGAGCCTGTTTTTGGGGTACCGGGCGGCCAGCCAGCCCAGCAGCTCACGCGCCTTCTTTCGGTTCCCGTCCCGAAGTGCAGCGACGGCGAGGAGCAGGCGCGCATACGGCTTTAAGTAATGCCCATGTTCAGCCGTCAGTTTCAGCTCTTCAATACCTCGCTGTTTGTCCGTCCTAGCGCCGGTCATTCGCAATATCCAACGAACGGGGGCTGGCTTTTGACTGAGAAGATAGTTCTCGATGCCCATTGCGATGTAAGCATCATAGTACTGGGGATGCTTGGCGAGAAGCTGCCGGGCAAGTATTCGTGCTTTCTTCGTCTCGGCGAGAGCAGCCCAATTACGTCTATCTATGAGCGCCAAATAATCCGCCCGCAAGCCAAGCTGCAGTGTTTGGGCCAACATCGCATTTGCGCGATGTTCCGGCGATTTCAGTTGCAATGCCGCAAGCCGGCGAGTCTTTTCCAAGTCCTCGTCGAAGCGAGCCCTAACCGCGGGATCCGGCCGTTGAGTTTCGAAATTGAAGAAGCGCTGATTATTTACAAAAAACTCAGATTGCAATATGTGCAGCCGATTGAATTCCGAAAAGAGGCAGGCGGCGGCATCGGAAACAGGACCCAGCGGATCAAGCGGCCACAAAGCTTTGTATTGTGCGATCACACGGTGAGCAGCATCGAATTGCAGGTTGTACATATCGTTGTAGGCTTGGTCCAGGCGGGTTTCCGTCCCCGAGGCCATTACGCAGAACACTGCACAAAGACATACCAACAGTCTGGAGCAGCTAGCGGCCAGGGAGACAGGAATCCGGCTGTTGCACCGTCGGTGCTCGCACACGTAATATGCCGCCCGTCGCATAAGATAAATCGCTATGGCGCGCTTGCCGGTGCTATGTGTCCAACAGCGGTAATATCAAGCTCCACATTCTTGCTGACTTTTAGAAAAAAGGTGCTCGGGTTCTTCATGCCCCATTTCACGTAGGGGACCACCAACTTGCCATTCACCGTAACTTCGTCGTGGGACATTTGAACCTGCATGGGGATGGTAATCTTATGCGTCTGGCCATGAATCATGAGCACCCCATGGACGTCGATGTTTGAGGCGCCGTTGGCCGTGATCGTACCGCTATACGCGTCCGGATCGAACCGGATCTGCGGGTATCGCTGAGCTTGTAAAACTTCTCGCCTCATACGTCTGTCCCTCATCCCGTTGCCGCTATTGCCGCTTGCTGCATTAACGACAATGTCTCCTTTCATGGCGCCGGTGGATGGGTCAAACAAGAGATGTCCTTCCGTCATATCGAATGTGCCGTGCACTGTATGGAGGGTGGCGCTTAATACGAAGGCAATTTTAGTTTTTGCCGGACTCAGGTCAATGCTGAGCTGCTTAGCCTGCAGCAACAGAGGCATGAAAGCAAGCAGAACCCATATAGGCAAAGGCGTAACTGGAATTCTTCGCATGTGTTCGTTCTGTTTCTAAGAGGCAATAAGTGCTCGCCGAAACCTCAGCAGATGCTACGACCAGAGTCTCTGAAATCGTGACGCTCCTACATGGATGGTGAATAATGATTCGAAAATGTTCGGCTGTCCGGCTAAGCTTGCCAAAAGGCGCCTGCGGAGGCCCCGCTCGCGATCCAATAGCAGCCTCGGGTTGGCCATTGTCTGCGGGTGTTTGATCGCCGCCCGGTGAATCTCGTGCAGAGCCGTTCGTCTCAAGCCCCGTGCCTCGCTTGGGCGACCTGCGCAATCGACAATCGTGATCCGGCGATTTTGGCGAGCGAGCGCCACGACGACCGCAATGCCAGCCGGTCTGCCGCCTACGATGCAGACGTTTTGATATTTAAACATTCACAACTTTTGATGGAGCCAACCGCGTGTATCGAGCGCGCTGCCCTTGAGGTGCGCGACTTTGCCTCCTTGGATGCTGGCGTACGGAAGAGCAGATACATACAGATGCTTCCCAGCGCGATGCTTTTGCGCTGACAAATATGCGTAGACGTGCCGTTGCGGCTTCGGTTCCAACGAACACTGCGACCGCGTCTACAAAGCACGAGCTAATCGGCACACGACGAGAATTCCTGAGAGCACGACCTCGGAGTTCCGGCCTGCTGAGCTACTCTCCTGACATGTGGCGCTGCTTCGTTTTCACCCAAGTTTTGGCGCTTGGTTTTTTGGTCGGCATCCCGCTCCGCAGCGAACAGATGCCGCGGATCACCGGAAAAAGTTTAGCGGGGAACCAGGTATCTCTTCCATCGGCAACGGCTGGGTCTGTGGCGATCCTTTGCATTGGATTCAGCCATGGTTCCCAATCTCAAGTGAAGCCTTGGCGGGAGCGCGCGACGAAGGAATTTCAAGAAGAAGCACGGGTGCGCGTTTATTCGATTGCGGTTCTGGAAGATGCTCCGCGATTCGTTCGAGGAATGATTGTTCGCGGAATGAAGCACGGTGTGCCCGCCCAAGAGCATAAAAGTTTTCTGGTGCTCTATCGCGGGGAAAAAGAGCTGAAGCAGATCGCCGGGTTCAATCATTCGGGCGAAGCATACATTCTGTTGCTTGGCCCCAAGGGCGAAATAGAGTGGCGGCGTCATGGGCCACCGACAGATGCCGCCTTCAAGGAGCTTACCGTCCGAATCGATTCGATTTTGCGATCCAAGTAGTATTTATCTGCTATCTATGCTGGCACGCTTCAGTGGCTATCGCCATCGTGATCGATATCGCCGGCTGCGGCAGCTTGTGCCTGCGCACTCAATTGCACGGAGTCCTCGGAAGGTTGCGACTGTTTCGTGGAGGAGGTTTGTTGACTATTGGATGTCTGTGTTTGTGTTACGGATGCCGCGTAGGACTCTACCTGGCTTGAGATTGGGCTAATCATGGTTGTATAGCACTCCTGCTATGTTTATCGGCTTTGCAGCGCGTTATTTCGAACCAAAGAAGTATTTTCGGGGTAAACGGGCAAAAAAGTAATGGGAAGAAACTACGCGGATTATGAGTTCGTCTGATTCGGGCATCTCATATGCCTCCGTGGACGTACTTTGCTTCTAGTCGCACTCGTGTCAGGCGGTTAGAGACCAATGACCCCGCTGGCGCTTCTGTTCGGCGGAGGTTGGTACATTGGAAACCATGCGTGCACGCATGTGCGGAGTGCCTCTTTAGACCAAGATGCAATTCCGCTTTCTAATCGCTTTGCTGCTGCTCGCAGCGCCTGCAATCCTCGTCGCTCAAACAGACGAGATCCAGGTCTACGACGCCGAAATCGAGCCGCCGGGCGTGTTTAACCTGATGGTCCACATGAACTTCACCCCCATCGGCCGCAAGACTCCCGCTTTCCCCGGTGCCATCATCGCGAACGACTCTTTCAACGGCGCTGCCGAGTGGGCCTACGGCGTGACCGACTGGTTTGAGCAGGGCCTTTACCTTCCCGTCTACAGCCTCTTTTCCAAAGGCCGTGGCCCGACTTATAACGGCTTCAAAATACGGGAACTGTTCGTGCGGCCGCATGCGGCTGAACATACCTTTTTTTACGGCGTCAATTTCGAGTTCAGCGTGAACCAAAGCTATTGGGAATCGCGGCACATTAGCTCTGAAGTACGCCCCATCGTCGGCGTGCATCTGCATCCGTGGGACTTCATTTTCAATCCAATTGTGGACACGGATTACACCGGCGGTTTTGGAAATCTCGAATTCGTTCCTGCGACGCGGCTTGCCTACCATCTAAACAATAAATGGGCGGTCGCGGCCGAAGAATACGCCGACCTAGGGCCGCTGCATCACTTCGTGCCGGTGAACGATCAGTTCCACGAAATCTGGGCCGTGGTGGACCATATCACTAAGATCGTGGACGTCGAAGCCGGCGTCGGCTTTGGTCTGACAGCAGGCGCCGATAAGTTGACATTCAAACTGATGTTATCTCGGGATCTAAACTCGCGGCCAAGGCGTATTTTTCATTGAACCGCGGCACTGCGTCAGTCCACGGTGGATCGAGTGCTAAAATCTCTCCTGTTTGCGCACCAGGCTCCAGGCAAACACGAAGGTAATCGATGCGCACCATGACTGAACCATAATTCATCCACCCGAACGGCAAATGGGACACACAGACGAAGGCCTCGCAGGGTCAAAACTCACGCGCAGAGGTCTGTTTGAATCGGCTGGAATCGCCGGCGCAGCCATGATGATGGACGCCGCAGCAGCCGCTGCGCAAGCTGCCGGATCGGCGGACGTCAAAATCATCTCCGTCAAAGCCACCATCCACAACGTCCCTATTAGAGTACCGGTGCTTGACAGGCAAATGGTTCAGCAGCTCGTCTTCGTCGAAATCGCCACCGACGCAGGCATCACCGGCTACGGCCTCACCGGCAACCTGCAGACCTCCGGAGTCCGTGAATTTATCAATCAACAGCTCGCGCCCTTTCTCAAAGGCAAAAGTGCGCTCGACACCGAGGCGCGCTGGCAGGAGATGTTCCTCACCTTCAACCCGCGGTACCAAACAGGCGCCTTCAGTTCCGCTGTGAGCGCCGTCGACATTGCGCTCTGGGATATCAAAGGCAAGCACTTGAAAATGCCCGTTTGGCGCCTTCTCGGCGGTGCAAAAAAGACCGTACCTGCCTACATCACCTTCGGTTTGCTCCAGTTCGACCGCGACCAACTCGTCGAATTCGTCCGCCGCTTCCTCGCCGAGGGTCAGGACAAATTCAAAATGGTCGTCGCTATCGATAACGGAGAAAACGTTGCCGAAGATGCGGCCCGCGTTAGGGCCGTTCGCGAAGCTATCGGCCCCAACCGCGACCTCATGATTGATGGCAATTATCTCTTTTCGATAAATCGCGCCCTGCAGCTTGCCAAGCGCGTCGAGCCTTACAACATCACCTGGTTTGAGGAGCCCGTCTACGGCAATGATGCTCGGCTGCTCTCGCAGTTACGCCAGCGCTGCTCGGTTCCTATCTCCGCCGGCCAGAACGAAGGCTCACGCTTCCGCCACCTCGAACTCCTTGAGCATGCCTCAGTCGACATTCTGCAGCCCAATGTCTGTTATGTCGGCGGATACACCGAAGGCATGAAGGTGGCGGCGCTCGCCCAGGCCTACAACATCCTGATCGCCGACGGCGGCGGCTGGCCCCACCACAACATGACCCTGCAGGCTGCGGCCTCCAACGGCTGGCGGGTTGAGTTCCACTACTTAATGTGGCAGACCGGCAACCTTATCTACAGGAATCCTCCCCAGC
This sequence comes from Bryobacteraceae bacterium, assembly GCA_036379475.1. Taxonomy (GTDB): domain Bacteria; phylum Acidobacteriota; class Terriglobia; order Bryobacterales; family Bryobacteraceae; genus Bog-105. The sequence goes on from DASVGP010000255.1 coordinate 12,937, forward strand.
CCGTAAAAGGTAACGTCACGCTCACCGAAGATCCCGGCCTTGGCCTCGAACCCAATCGCGAAGCGCTCAGAGAATACCTTGTGAGCTAAGGAATCGCCTTCAGATCCAGCCGCCTAGCTCACCGGGATCGAGGAGTACCGGCCCGCGTCGCCCAGCAGTGTAAAGACGCGTAGCGGGCGGGCCATTGGCTATTGGCGGTGACCAGGTCGAGGTCGCGCATACGGCTTCTCATCCGCGCGCGTGTCCCCTCGCCGAGGTAGCAGCGGATGGCGAGACCAGATAGCTCGGCGGCCACATCTCGGCTGGTTTTACGCTCGGTGCAACGGATACTGGTATTCCTAGCAGCGGATCCGCACCTCTTTTTTTTCGCTCGGGCCTTTCAGATAAACCCGTCTACCCAGAGGGGGAGTTGTTATGAGGCGTGCCCTGAACCATGGCGGTCTGCATAAGTTTCGATGCGACGCCGCGAGGTACAGGATTGCCAGTCTGGCAAACCTAAGGTCGCAGCCTGTTCGCTTCGTATTGCGCGTTCTTTTCTGGACGGCGCTATCAGCCCTCGCGACCTGGATCGTATGGTGGGAGATGATGCACCAGCCAAGGCAGCCTCCGTTTTAAAGATTCCGCCGCCTTAAGCCTTGAGCTTGGGCTCCTTATCCGGGTCGCAAAGAGGGGTGGCCAAGCGCGTTTCTGCTTTGGGGAGATTCATTGCGCGCCACTTTTACCCCCCAGTGATCATTATCCATTGCCGTTTGGTGGATTCCCTGACTGCCCCGAATTCCGCCAGCATTTTTGGATTGCAGTGCGGCACCAAACATCGCCGGCGTATACCTTTAAAGCGGTTGCCAGTTCGCGCTAGATTCATCTCTATTGTTATTTGACGCTCGGCTGCAGTTCCAAAGGTGCAAGTAGAAGAACAGTTACACTGCCTCTGGCGTTAGCCGAGATCGCGCGCCATATCGCCGCTGCAACACTGAATGCTACAAAAAGCAGTGCCCTCCCTGATCGAGTGCGGCCTAAAGGCAGAGCGGGCTCACGAGCAGGCCGTGGCCGCTAGCTACGGGCGCTTCATGCATACCCAACCATCCGAGCAAAAGAAAAAACGTGAACGAGACTACTAGCGCGCTCGGCTGACCTCGTTCTGAATCAGCTATTTCATGTCAGGTCGGAAATGGAAGTGCTGTCGGCAGCTTCTACCAAGTCTTGTTCAAAGACGATCAGCTCCTGGCCTTCCCAGCGCACGGCCACCAAGTGCCTGGCATCAGGATGTCCGACAACCGTCACCGTCGCACCTTCGGGTACGACTACAAACCCGTGACACCGTTCTGCATCTACCGCATGAATCATCGCGCGAATCCGGCACTGCTGTGGCCACATACGCGCGTCCCTCCTCGTTCGATTACTCTTCGTTGTTATATAGCTTACGGCCAATATTAGAAGTTTCACAAGATCAAAAAGGTACTAGAAGTACTACTCCGTTTTTCAGCGCATAATTGCCGATAACTCAAACTCTGCTGTGGCCGATAGATCACGTTTCCACCACACACTCGTGAAGCAGTCCGATTTGCGCTGAGCCATTCAGGGTTATTGTCTGGAGTCTCCCAGGGGATCTGGACAATGCCGGTAAGCTTACCCTGGTTCGGAGGCTCATTCGCGAAGACCTACTGGCCGCCTTCCCTAGCCGATACGCGCGGGGCACGATAGGGCGGACACCCTTACTGGCCCGGCAGAAAGTCTCAGCGCAGGACGGTAAAGCGCGTTATGGAATAGCCAAGAGCCGCGCCTACGAAGACGTCAGAGGGAAAGTGGGCGGATTCGGAGATGCGGGAAAAACCGATTAGCGCGGCCGCTCCGTAGGCGACATACGGAATCCATTTATGGGCTCGGTAACGACGAGCGATTACGGTTGCAATGGAGAATGCGGCGATGGTGTGGCCTGACGGGAAACTGGAATTGCTCCAAAACGCGTTGCCCTTGTTGTCGAACCAGGTGTCTGAAAAATTGCCACGCAGCCCGATTGCTTCAGGCCGGAGCCGCTGGTCCATGTCTTTGAGGACCTCTCCCACCAGCTCGCTATCCGCGACGGCTTCCCCCATCAGCAGCGCGCTGTGCTTGGCGTAGGAATCATGGCGCGCTAAGCCGGTCGCATAAAAGGAGACTGGGACCGCGGCAATCGCCAGCGAAGCACTGAGACCGTTGAGCGAATCATTCAATGGATCGAAGACGGTGGTGCGCCGGAAATAAGGCGTATCTACCGGATCGAGAGCAATCAGACCGATTGCGCTACCCGCCGTCAGTAATGTAGGCGCGACATCTTACCCCTCTCCGAGCCGAACGGGAAAAGTCCAGATGCGCTTTTGATCGCAAAGGATATTGGGGAACAACGTTCTCAGAGAAACGGGCCTGTCGTTACCGTTGAGCGAGGGTGAGCAGGAGGACTCGGTCTGGGAGCAAGCCGGCGCTGCCATCGCGATTGCCCAGACAGCAGCAATAGCTAAAAACCGCACGCACACTTGTTTCTCAGCATACAGCGGGTCGAGCGAGCGGCTGCCGCTAACGTAGAAGCATGGGATTATCTCTTCGTGCGAAATGCTGAAGAAGAAGTTATTCACGCACCCCCATTGGGGCGAGCAGGATAGGCAGGCGAATTCATAAGACTATCCGCGAAAGCCTGCGAGTCCCCAAGGAGGAGGTGCCACGCGGACCGGCGCGGCAGCCGGCCCTTTTGCCTCGGATTGTCAGTTCGAAGAGTCGCAAGAGCGGTATGCTTCGTTAAGGGAAATCCCAACGATGATCACTCGGAAGTTTTGCTGCTGCAACCCCAAAGCACGCGTCGATTGCGTGCAGCCACGGTTGTTCATCTGGAAGCGCCGCATTGGATTTCTGCTTGCAATTGTGGCTGTCCCAAGCCTCTTACTCGGGTTCCCGCACGTTATGGCCGCGCAGGCAAACGGCCTAGGGGAGCGTCCCTATTTCGGCTGGAGCACTTTCAGCGAGCAGACCATCAACTCAGGCTTCCTCACACAGGCAAATGTGGCGGCTCAGTCGGATGCGCTTGCGGCCTCAGGATTGCAGACGCATGGCTTTCGGTACATCAATATCGATTCAGGCTGGCACGGAGGCTTCGACGCCTATGGGCGGCCCATTCCCAATCCCACCACCTTCCCGGACATTCAAGCCCTGATTACCCATATCCACCAGAACGGGCAGAAGGCCGGGATTTATTGGATACCCGGAGTGGAGTATCCGGCCGTCGCCGCAAATTCTCCCATTCTTGGGACGCCCTATCACATTCAGGACATTTTGGCTGTGCCTTATCGGGCCGGCAATGCCTTTGGCTCTTCCGGTACTTCGCCTTATCACTACAAAATCGACTTCACAAAACCCGGCGCACAAGAATATATAAACTCAGTGGTCGCGCTCTTCGCATCGTGGGGTGTCGATCTCATAAAGCTTGACGGCGTAACACCTGGTTCTGACCACTACAATCTTTCGATCGACAATCGTCCTGATGTGGAAGCCTGGTCGAAAGCTATTGCGGCGAGCGGCCGTCCCATTTGGCTGACAATCTCCTGGGCGCTCGATGAAGATTACCTGAATATTTGGCAGGAGTACGCGAATGCGCGGCGTACTGACCAGGACGTTGAGTGTGAAGGCCGCTGCTCCACTCTCACGGACTGGCCGCGCATTTATGAGCGCTTTCGCGATCTGGTGGGCTGGGAGAATGCTTCCGGTCCGGCTGTCGGTTGGAACGACTTGGATTCGTTAGACATCGTGAACGGCGCAACGGATGGTCTGAGCAACGACGAGAAACAGTCGGCGCTCTCATTGTGGGCGCTGGCAAATGCACCCCTGATCCTTGGCGGGGATCTTACGGCCATTGACAGTTTTAGCAAGCAGCTTCTCACGAATGACGAAGTGCTGGCGGTCGATCTCACCGGCAAGCCCGCGAGGCAGGTGCTCGACGGCGATATCGAAGTCTGGGTAAGCGATCTCGGAGACGGTACGTACTACGTCGGTATCTTCAACATGAATGCTACGGTTACGCGGGCGTACATCCCGTCGCGGCTGCTCGGTTTTGCTCATGCACTGCAAGTTCGCGATCTGTGGGCGCAATCGGACCTGGACCCGTCACCGAACGGATTCTCAACCGTGTTGCCGGGACACGGCTCGCGCCTGTTAAAGATTACCGGCGTCGGACAGCCTCCGCTCGTGCCAACCACCAGTTATGAAGCGGCATCGGCCACTCTGAGCGGCGCCGCTAAGATTGCGAATTGCCCGGCCTGTTCCGATGGCGAGAAAGTCGGCAACCTGGGACTCGGTCCTCAGAACACTGTCACTTTCAATAATGTTGAGGCGCCTAGGACGGGCGAGTACCTGA